>DAIDJU010000144.1 GCA_027451225.1 Acidocella sp.
GTGGAGCCGGTGCTGATGGTGGCGGAAGGGCTGTTCGCGCTGATCCTGACCAATCATGCGGTGAACGGGGCAACGGCGATCTATGGCAAGCGCGACCCGGTGGACCCGAACGGGCACCGCGCCCTTGGCTTTGCCGCCTTCACCCTGGCGCTGGTGGTGCTGCTGGCCTTTGCCGACATACATTTCGCCGCGGGCGCGAATATCGCCGTGCTGGCGGCTGTGCCGGTGGTGCTGACGCTGGATCTCGCCTTGCTCGCCTATGTTCGCTCGGCGGGGATTTTGGCCTAACCCGCCGCCGAGATCAGCGCCCCGCCGGTGAGCCGCCAGATGCGGTCGAGCTGTTCCACGCCGGTGAGGCGGTGCAGGATCAGCAGCACGGTGCGGCCTTCCGTCACGTTGTTCAGCACCTTGAGGAATTCCTGCTCGGTGGCGGAATCGAGCCCGGCGCAGGGCTCGTCCAGCACCAGGATCGGCGCGTCCATCAGCAGCGTGCGAGCCAGCGCCAGACGCCGCCCCTGCCCGCCTGAAAGCGTCGCCCCGCCCTCGCCTACCCAAGCGTCCAAGCCTTCAGGCAGATCGCGCACCACATCGGCCATCTGCGCCGCCTCCAGCGCCTCCCATAGGCGCGCGTCATCGGCGTTGGGATCGCCCAGCAGCAAGTTGTTGCGGATGGTGTCGGCGAAGAGCTGCGTCGTCTGGCCCAGATAGGCGATGCGGTGGCGCAGCGCCTCGGAGGGCAGTTGCAACACGTCCGTGCCGCCCAGGCGGATTTGCCCGCCAGCCGGGGCCACCAGCTTGAGCAGCAGCGCCGCGATGGTGGATTTACCCGCCCCCGACGGTCCGAGGATCGCCACGCGCGCGCCCTGCGGCACTTGCAGCGAGAGGTTCTCGAACACCCAAGGGCGGTCCGCCCCATAGCGGAAGCTGACATGCTCGAAGGCGATGGAATTGCGCGAGGGCATCGGCGCGGGCGTTGCCGGGTCGGGCACGGCGGGCGGAGCCTCGGCGGCCTGCACCACGCGGGTGGCGGCGGCGTTGGCCTGGCCATAGAGCAGCCCGGCGCGGGGCAGGCCGAGCACGGTCTCGAAGGCGGTGGTCAGCACCATCACGGCGATGATCGCCCCCACCGGCGCACCGAAGAAGCCGAGCAGGATGGCGAGCAAAATGCCAGCTTGCGCCAGGATGAAGGCACGGGCGTTGAGCGCGCTCCCCCGCGCCACCAGCTCACGCTGGGCCGCCAGCAGGGCTGCCTCGCGCGATTGCACCGCCGCCAGCATCCGCCCCTCGGCCTCGAAGATCTTCACCTCGCGCAAGCCATGCAGCGCATCCAGCGCCGCCGAGCGCAGGCCGGACATCGCCTGCCCTGCCTTGCCCGCGTTCTCCCCCGCTGCCCGCGCGGCCAGTAAGGGCAGGTAGAAGGCGATATAGAGGAAGGGCAGCAGCACCAGCTCGGCCAGCGCATGCTCGCGCCACAGCACCCAGGCCAGGATGGGGGTGAGCATCAGCGCGCTCATGCCCGGCACGAAGATGCGCAGGAACAGCCCGTCCAGCGCGTCCACGTCGTTCACCAGGCGGGAGAGCGCATCTCCGGCGCGGCGGAAGCCGAGACCTCCCGCCGCACTCGCCGCCAAGCCGCGGAACAGCCAGATGCGAAGATCCGCCAGGGCGCGGAAGATGGCCTCATGCGAGACCACACGCTCGGCATAGCGCAGCCCCACGCGCGTCGTGCCTATAAATTGCAGCCCGAACGGCACCAGCGCCGCGCCCCCCAGCAGGGAGACCGCCAGATAGCGCCCGGAAAAGCCCATCAGCGCCACACCCGCCGCCAGCGCGCCCAGCGCGAGCAGCACAGCCAAAGCCAGCCAGCCGGCATCGTTGAACCAGAGGGAAAGGACACGACGCATCGGGCTCATGCCATCATCCCCCGCCAGCTCGCGTATCGTAGCGCGTCGAGATCCAGCCGCTTGGCGCCTATGGTTTTGGCGAAATCCATGGCCATGGTGGAATGGGTGGCCAGCACCACCGTCCGCCCGGCGGCGAGGTGTTTCAGGCTCTCCAGCACGTCCCGCTCCACGGCGGGGTCGAGATGCGAGGTCGGCTCATCCAGCAGCAGCAGCGGCGCGTTCTTCAGGAAGGCGCGGGCGATGGCGATGCGCTGCGCCTGCCCGCCAGAAACGCCGAAGCCGCCCTCGCCTATGGGTGTTTTAATCCCCTGCGGCAGGCTGGCGATCAGCTCCTCCAGACGCGCATGGCGGATGGCGTCGGCCAGTTCGGTCTCGCTGGCGGCGGGGCGGGCGAAGCGGATGTTCTCCTCGATGGTCCCGGCGAAGATCATCGGGCGCTGGCCGATCCAGCCCAGCATCTTGGTGCGCGCCGCCGGGATCAGCGTGTCCATCTCCGCGCCGTTGATGGTGACCTTGCCCGATTGCGGCGCGAGGAAGCCAAGGATCAGATCCATAATGGTGGATTTGCCAGCGCCAGACGCGCCGGTGAGCAGCAGCATCTCGCCGCTGCCGACCTTGAAGGAGAGGTTCTCCACCACTGGCGGGCGGGCCGGGTCCCAGGAATAGGTGACATGCTCGAAGGCCAGCGTCACCCCGTGTGCTGCGACCGAACGAATATCGGCGGCAGGCACGGCGGACGGCGCTTCCGGCAGGGCGGCGAAATCATCGGCCACCGCCTCCACCGTCATGCGGTCGCCATAGACGGCGGAAAACCCGCGCAGCGGGGCGAAGAATTCCGGTACCAGCAGCAGCATGAACAACGCCGTGGGGGCCAGGGCGGTGTGCCCGTGCAGCACCGGGGAGAAGCGCAGCACGATGATGATCATCGCCGCCGCCGCCGCGAGGTCCAGCGCCGTAGAGGAGAGGAAGGCCACGCGCAGCACGCGCATGGTGCGGTGGCGCAACTCCCTGGCGGCTTCGGCCAGGGCGCGGGCTTCGTCAGCCGCGCGGCCCGCCAGCACGATGGTGGAGATGCCCCGGATACGGTCGAGAAAGCGGATTTGCAGGCGGGTCATGGCCAGGAACTGCTTCTTGGCCGCCACCCCGGCACCGATGCCCGCCACCGCCATGGCGAAGGGCACAAACAGCCCGGCCAGCAGCAGCGTCAGCCCCGAGCGCCAATCCGCCCAGAGCGCCGCCAGCCCCACCAGCGCCGGGCCCAGCACCGCCAGCGCCGTAGCGGGAATCCAGCGGGCATGGAAGCCGTCCATCGCCTCCACCCGGTCCACCGCCGTGGCGGCGAGGTCCGCCGAGTGCCGCCCGCGCAGGCCCGCCGGGCCAAGTGCGAGCAGCGCCGCCAGCACCGAGCCGCGCAAACGCCGCCTTGCCGCCGCCCCCAGCTCAAAATTCTGCCGTTCCACCTGCATTTGCAGATATGCCCGCGCCCCGGCGGCGGCGATGAAGCCCAGCGCATAGAGCACGGACATCGCCACCCCCGGCCCCAGATGCAGCACGCCCGCCAACAGGGCGGCGGCGCACCCGGCCTGGACGATACCGCACAGCACCGGCAGCAGGCTCAGCAAAATGGAAAGTCTGGCGGCGCGAAACCCAAGTTTTTGCTCGGCCTTAACCCAGGGTTTTGTGCGTGCGCTCATGCCGTCTTTTCTAGCCGCGCCCGCCGCCCTTGCCCAGGGGCTGGACGCTCAGCGCAAAATGATCAAAACCGGTGCCAAATGATGATCGCCAGAACACTTGAGGAATTGCGCGCCGCGCGGGAAGCGCTGGGGCCTGTTGGTTTCGTGCCCACCATGGGGGCTCTGCATGCGGGGCATATCTCGCTGGTCAACGCCGCCAAGGCGGATGGGCTGCCTGTGGCGGCCAGCATCTTCGTCAACCCCACGCAGTTCGGGCCCAGCGAGGATTTCAGCCGCTACCCGCGTGACGAGCAGGGCGATCTCGACAAGCTGGAAGCGGCGGGATGCGACCTCGTCTGGCTGCCGAGCGTGGATGTCATGTACCCGCCCAAGGCCGCGACCAGCATCCATGTCGGCGGTCCGGCGCTGAAATGGGAGGGAGCCTCCCGCCCCGGGCATTTCTCCGGCGTGGCCACGGTGGTGGCCAAGCTGTTCGGGCAGGTCCGGCCCGCCGCCGCCTATTTCGGCGAGAAGGACTGGCAGCAGGTGCAGGTCGTCAGCCGCATGGTCGAGGATCTGGAGCTGCCGCTGCGCATCGTGCCGGTGCCGATCGCGCGTGAGGCCAGTGGCCTCGCCCTCTCCTCGCGCAACGCCTATCTCTCCGCGCCCGAGCACAAGGCCGCACCGGCGCTCTATGCGGCGCTGGTGCATGCTGCCGGGGACATTCTGGCCGGGAAGGAAGTCGCCGCAACGCTGCAAAACGCCCGGCACGCTCTGGCCAAGGCCGGGATGGTGCCCGATTACGTGGCCCTGGTGCATGCCAATACGCTGGAGCCGCTGGCGGGGTTCGCGCGCCCGGCGCGGCTGATCGCCGCCGCCAAGCTCGGCGCGGTGCGGCTGCTGGATAACGTGCCCGTCGGCTAAACCGGGCGCGTCACCAGCCAGGCGAACGGGCTGGGGGCGATAATCAGCCACACAAGCAGCGCCCACAGGCTGCTGACCGAAACACCCAGAATCAGCCCCAGCGTGGTGCCGGTCTGGGACTTGCCGAACTCGGCCCGCACCAGCGGAATGGGCAGGCGCAGGCCCAGCGTGAGATTACACAAAAGCACACCGGCCAGCCCCGCGAGCAGCGCCCCCAACAGGCCGGGGGCGCGGGCCATGGTGGCCAGCACCGGCAAGGCCAGGATGATGAGCGCCGCATAACCGGCGGCGGCGATGCTGGCGCGCTGGGGCAAGGCCACCGGCACCGGGGCGGTGGCGATGAGTTCGGGCGCGTCCTCGGTACCGCGCAGCACGGAGATGAAGAACAGCCCCAACTGCCCGGCCAGGAACACCAGCAGCGGCGGCACCACCGCCATGCCGCCATAGGCCTTGCCCTTGCCCGCCAGGATAAACACCACCGGCACCAGCGTGAGCGAGCGGTACACCACCTGCGAGACCAGCCCGGGAAAGCGCCCGAGCAGCCGCAGATCCTTGGAGAACAAGGCGGCGAAAGCGGTATTGGCGAAGCGGCCGCCCTGTGCCCCGGTGCGTCCCGGCGGGCGATAGGCGGCGGCGGTGATGGCGCCGTCGGCAAAGGGTTTGGCCAGCACCCGCCAGGCCAGCGCGAACCCCGCCAGACTTACCCCGATACTGGCGAGCAGCGACGCCCCCTGCCCCAACAGCCCCCGTGCGAAAAGAAAGGCGAGCCCGCCCCCGCTTGGCCCCGGCAGCAACGACTGCCAAAACCGCGCCAATTCTTGCGGCGGCACGAAATGCGAGAGCTGGCCAAGGACGAAAATACCGATGCCCACGCCAAGCGCCAGCGTATGCCCCGCACGCCTTGCCACGGCCGGGCCGATCCGCCCGAGCAGCGCCGTGACCGTGGCGAAGGCCAGCGCGGCGACGATCAGCCCCTCGGCCAGCAGCATGGGGTACACCGCCAGCGCCCAGAATTGCCCATGCACCGCCAAGGCGTTGGCCAACACGCCGCCCAGCAGCGCCCAGGGTGCGGCGATGCTCATGGCCACGCCCAGCATCCGCACCGCCAGCACGCGCCCGGGCGGGATTGGCGAGGCGAGCAGGAAATCAGCATCGCCACGGCCGTAAATCACGTCGATGCTCGCGGTGATGGCGCGCGAGAACATCAGCGCGAACAGGAACACGATGTTGATGTTGGCGGCCAGCAGCATCTGGTCCTGCGGCAAAGGGTGACGCACGATCTGCCCCGCCAGCAGCAGGGCGACGCCCTGGAAGATCAGCCCCACCGCGATGATGGGCACCAGCACATGCTTGTGCGTGCGCACCAATATCGAGCCACGCCAAAGTACGCGCAGCTCATGGCGCAGCAGCCAGAGGAAACCGGGTGCGGTGAACATCAGGCGGCGGTGAGGTGGAGGAACACATCCTCCAGCGAGCCGGACACGCCGGAGCGCTCGCGCAAGGTGGAGAGATCGCCCTCGGCCAGCAGCCGCCCGCCGGAGAGGATGCCGATACGGTCGGCCAGGCGCTCCGCGACTTCCAGAATATGGGTGGTGAGGATGATCGCCGCCCCGCCCTGCACATATTGGCGCAGCAGATCCTTCACCAGCCGGGCGGAGGCGGCGTCCAGCCCTGTCAGCGGTTCGTCCAGCAGCAGGAATTTTGGCTCGTGGATCAGCGCGCCCGCCAGCACGGTTTTCTGTTTCATCCCGCGCGAAAAGCCCTCGCAGCGCTCGTTGCGGTGCGGCCAGAGGCCGAGCGTGTCCAGCAGCGCCTCGGCGCGGGGCTGGGCTTGCTCGGGCGCCACACCCCACAGCCCGGCGACAAAGGCGAGATATTCCAGCGGGCTGAGGCGGTCGTAGAGCAGCGGCTCGTCGGGGATCCAGGCCATGATCGCCTTGGCCCCCAGCGGGTCGGCCAGCACATCGCGCCCATAGACGGCGATGCTGCCCGCATCTGGGCGCATCAGCCCGGCGATCATGCGCAATGTCGTTGTTTTGCCCGCGCCGTTGGGGCCGAGCAAGGCGTAGAACTCGCCAGGATATATGGTGAAATCCAGCCCTTCGACGACCTTACGGCCAAAGGATTTCGCCAAGCCGCGGACCGTTAAGGCCGCCTGCATCTCCGTCGCGTCCATCAAGCCCCCACGTCTTTTCGGCGCGATGCTAACAAGGCGGCGGCGGGCTTGGCTAGAGTGCGGCTCTAATGCGGTTTCTCGTCCCGCTCCGGCTCCTGCCGCCATGGCGAAGGCCGCCGGTAATCCGGCGCACTCTGCCAGCTTTCCTCGCTCGCGCTGTGGCGAGGCGGCTCCTCGTCGTCACGCAACATGCCGTGGCCCGCCAGCATCAGCGTCGCCAGACCGGCATTAAAAATATTCGTCCGCATGGCCTTTTCCTCCCAGACCAAGATATTGTTGCGAGGCGGGCGTCATTCGGACCGCCTCTGCAACTTTATCTGGTAACGGCCTGGGAGGCTTTAAAGGCCTGCGGCGTCAGCCTTCCTGGCGGTAGTTCGGAGCCTCGCGGGTGATGGCGACGTCGTGCACATGGCTCTCGCGCAGGCCGGCGCCGGTGATACGGCGGAACTTCGTGTTCGTCTGCAACCCGGGGATGGTGGCGGCGCCGGTATAGCCCATGCCAGCACGCAGGCCGCCCACGAGCTGGTGGACCACGGCGGCCATCGGCCCCTTATAGCCCACGCGGCCCTCGATGCCTTCTGGCACCAGCTTCAGGCTGTCCTTGATTTCCTGCTGGAAATAGCGGTCGGCGGAGCCGCGGGCCATCGCGCCCAGGCTGCCCATGCCGCGATAGGACTTATAAGAACGGCCCTGGTAGAGGAACACCTCGCCCGGCGCTTCGTCGGTGCCGGCCAGCATGGAGCCGACCATCACCGCATCCGCGCCAGCGGCCAGGGCCTTCACCATGTCGCCCGAGGCGCGCACGCCGCCATCGGCGATGGCGGGCACGCCATGCGCGCGGCAGAGGGCGGCGGTTTCCATCACGGCGGTGAATTGCGGCACGCCCACACCGGCCACCACGCGGGTGGTGCAGATGGAGCCGGGGCCGATGCCAACCTTCACGCCATCGGCGCCCGCGTCGATCAGCGCCATCGCGCCATCCGGGGTGGCGACGTTACCGGCGATGACCTGCACGTTGTTGGAGGCCTTCTTGATGCGGGCGACGGCCTGGAGCACGCCGTCCGAATGGCCGTGGGCGGTGTCCACCACCACCACGTCCACCCCAGCGTCGATCAGCGCGGCGGCGCGCTCGGCGCCATCGGCCCCCACGCCGGTGGCGGCGGCCACGCGCAGGCGGCCCAGCTCGTCCTTATTGGCCAGCGGGTGGGCTTCGGCCTTGTCCATGTCCTTCACGGTGAGCAGGCCGATGCAGTGGTAATTGTCGTCCACCACCAGCAGGCGCTCCAGGCGGCGCTTATGCAGGATCGCGCGGGCTTCCTCCGGCGAGACGCCCGGCTTCACCACGGCGAGGTTCTCGCGCGTCATCAGCTCGTAGATCTTGGCGTTCGGGTCCGAGGCGAAGCGGACGTCGCGATGCGTGAGGATGCCGACCAGCTTGCCGTCGCGCTCCACCACGGGGAAGCCCGAGATGTTGTGGCTCTGCATCAGGGCGCGGGCGTCGGCCAGCGTCTGGTCCGGGTAGATGGTGAGCGGGTTCACCACCATGCCGCTCTCGAACTTCTTCACCCGGCGGACCTCGGCGGCCTGCTGCTCGATGGTGAAGTTCTTGTGAATCACGCCGATTCCGCCCTGCTGCGCCATGGCGATGGCCATGGCGGCTTCCGTCACCGTGTCCATGGCGGCGGAAACAAGCGGGATGTTCAGCGAAATTTCGCGGGTCAGCCGGGTCGCGGTATTCACCGCGTTGGGCAGAACCTGGGAGTAGGCGGGAACCAGCAAAACATCGTCGAAGGCGAGCGCCTCTTTGATGCGATCGGAGAAATCCAGCTGGAAGGGAGTGTCGGATGCCATGGCCGCGCTTTCAAATTTAAGACCTTGGCGGTTCCCAATAACCGGAGCCAGCGCGCGGAGCAAGGGGGGCAGCTAGCCGGGCCGGAATCCGGTGGCCACCACGTACATCTCCTTCGAATCCTTGCGGCTGGCCGGCGGCTTGGCGTGACGCACGGTGCGGAAGCGCGCTTTCAGCGTATCCAGCATGTTTTTCTCCGCCCCGCCCTGGAACAGCTTGCACACAAAGGCGCCGTCCGGGGCCAGAATGTCGCAGGCGAAGGCCAGCGCGGTCTCGGCCAGGGCCATGATGCGCAGATGGTCTGTGGCGACATGGCCGGAGGTGTTGGGCGCCATGTCGGACATCACGATATCCGCCTTGCCGCCGAGCAGCGCCTCAAGCCGCCGCTCCATGCCTTCTTCCAGGAAGTCGCCCTGGATGAACTCGGCTCCGGGCACCGGGTCAATGGGCAGCAGGTCCACGCCCACCACACTGGCGGCGCCGCGCGCCAGCGCCACCTGCGACCAGCCGCCGGGCGCGGCGCCGAGGTCCAGCACCCGCACGCCTTTGGTGATGAGGTGGTATTTATCGTCCAGCTCGATGAGCTTGAACGCCGCGCGCGAGCGCCAGCCCTGCGCCTTGGCGGCGGTTACATAGGGGTCGTTAAGCTGACGCTGCAGCCAGCGCTGCGAGGAGGGCGAGAGCTTACGCGCGTTTTTGAGCCGCACCGCATCGCGGCGCGGAGGCAGGGAAGAACCAGAGGTCATGCGTGTAGAAAATTCCGTTTAGGCGGTGTCATGGTGCGCATCAGCCGCATGAGCATGCCTTCGCGCAAGCCCCGATCAGCGACGACGAGCTCCGGCACCTGCCAGAGTTCATGAATGGCGGCGAAAATAGCGCAGCCGGGCAGGACGAAATCTACCCGGTCATGGCCGATGCAAGGGTGGCGGCTCAGGCCCTCGCGCCCCAGGGCGCGGGCTTCGGCCAAGGCGGCGTCCACGGCGTCACGGGTCAAAGAGAGGCCGTCCACCAGCCCACGCCGGTAGCGCTCGAGCTTTAGCGACACCCCAGCCAGGGTGGTCACGGTGCCGGAGGTGCCGACCATGAGCACCCCGCCGCGGCGGATTTCCTCGCCGATGCGGTGCACGGCCTCGAACGGGTGGAGCATGGCGGCGATATCATCCACCAGCTGGGAGAAGCCGGCCGAACTGTAGCAGCAGCTGGCCGAACGCTCGGAGAGCGTGACCACGCCAACCGGCAGGGAGACATAGCCAATAAGTTCCGGCGCGGCGCAGCCATTGATCCGCACCCAGGCGATTTCCGTCGACCCCCCGCCGATATCGAACAGCAGCGCCCGCCGGCCATCGCGCGCGAGCAACGAGGCGCAGCTCTCCATCGCCAGCTCGGCTTCCTCGCGCGGGTTGATGATTTCCAGCGGCAGGCCCGTAGCCTCACGCGCGCGGAGGATGAACTCCGCGCCGTTCTCGGCCTGGCGGCAGGCTTCGGTGGCGATGGCCCGCAGCTTCAGCGGCCCCTGATTTTCACCACCGCTGAAGCGGCGCACGCGGTCCGCACAGATGGTGAGCGAGGCGATGGCCCGATCCATGGCCAAGGGCGAGAGCCGGCCGGTCTCGTACAGCCCCTCCCCCAGCCGGACGACGCGGGAAAAACTGTCCAGCACATGGAAGCCCTGTGCCGCGGGCGTGCCGACCAGCATGCGGCAGTTATTTGTGCCGAGATCGATGCTGCCAAACACCGGGCGACGCCAAGCGCGGCGCGAATCGACCGTCCTGGCATGGCTTGAGGTGAAAAATTGGCTGCCCATTGTCCTGAATACTATCCGTTCGGTCTGAGTATAATCGCGTTTTTCGGTGGAGGGGCAAGCCGGAATTGGCCATTCCCACCTCCATGGGCAAAATTTATGACGCGAATATGA
>DAIDJU010000145.1 GCA_027451225.1 Acidocella sp.
CGCCTCAGCCCCTGACCAGCGTATTCTCCAGCTTACGGTAAGCCATCTCGGCCTCCTCGGCCGCCTGCCGCAGTTCCTCATGGCCAAAGAAGCGCTGTGCCCGCAGATCCGCGATTACCAGCGGAATCGCCTGCGTCCACAACGAGCGCCCCAGCGAGGCCATCTGCGCCCCGGCCTCCTTGCTCACCAACGGCCCGCCGATAAACTCCAGCCCAAACTTGCTGCCGGCACTCCAGCGGCGGCACACGCGGCGGCTGAGGCCGCTGGCCATTTGCAGCACCATCTCCTCGGGCAACACGAACATCGTGCCAAGATCCACCAGCACGCCGTTCGCGGCTTCATCCAGCACCAGACAGTTGATAACGCCCTGGCCATAACCTTCGCCCAGCAGAAGCTTGGCGCTCTTGATCACTGGCATGCGGGCGGCCGAACGCCGCTCCATCCCGCCGGTGCCAGGTTGAAGGCTGGCATCCGCCTCCATCATCCGCCCGCTATATCCATGTTCCAGCATGTCGTCCGCCTCACGCTAACTCTGGCGGATCATCTCTCCGAATGGTTAACGCCCCCCCAACAACCAGGCCGGGCGCATTGATCCACATCAATGCCCAACACGGCGCAAAACGCCTAACCGGGCCAGACTTTCCCTCCCCACCCCGGACACCGCCCATGGCACTCCTCGATCTCGACGCCTTCCTGCAAGCGCCGATGGCCACCGAACCCTTCCAGTACACCGTCATGCGCGGGTTCATCCGCCCTGAGCAGGCCCAGGCCGTGCGCGCCGACTTCCCCGAAATCGACCACGCGGGCCTCCTGCCGGTAGAGGCGACCAAGCCCGGCCCGAATTTCCGCGCCTTGCTGGATGAGCTGACCAGCCCCGCCACCACTGCCGCCTTCTCCGAGAAATTCGGCGTGGACCTCACCAACCGCCCGACGATGGTGACCTTGCGCGGCCGCTGCGGCGAGCGCGACGGGCGGATCCACACCGACAGCGAAGCCAAGCTCGTCACCGCCCTGCTCTATTTCAACGATGGCTGGGAGGCCGAAGGAGGTCGTCTGCGTCTGCTCCGCGGGCCGGACGACCTCAACGACATGATCGCCGAAGTCCCGCCCGAGCTCGGCACGCTGGTAGCCTTCAAGCGGTCGGACAAATCCTTCCACGGCCACGAGCCCTATCACGGCGTGCGCCGCTACGTGATGATCAACTGGATGACCTCCGGCCTCGCCGCCCATCGCGAACTGATGCGCCACAAGATCTCGGCCACCGCCAAAAAGGTGCTGAACTATGCTTGATGCCACCGCCACGGCCGCGCACTTCCTGGGCAGCCTCGCCCAGGCGCAAGAGGAGCAATCCCCCTACCGCCACTGGCTGCTGGACAATATGCTCCCCAGCCGGATGGTGGACGACATCGTCGCCCTGCCCGTCGCCCCCCCGGCCATCGAGGACACGCAAGGCCGGCGCGAGACGCATAATTCCACCCGCTGGTTCTTCGGCACGGAACAGCAGCAGCAATTCCCCGTCTGCGCGGACCTCGCCGCCGCGCTGCAAAGCCACGAGGTGGTGGCCGCGCTGGAGCAGAATTGCGCCGTGAACCTCAAGGGCAGTTCCCTGCGCATCGAATACTGCCTGGATACGGACGGCTTCTGGCTGGAGCCGCATACCGATATCGGGGCCAAGTTCTTCACCATGCTCATCTACCTCACCGACTCCGCGCCGGGCGAGAACTGGGGCACTGACATCTTCGCCTCCCCCGCCGAGCATGCCGGCGCGGCCCCGTTCCTGCGCAATCACGGGCTGATCTTCATCCCCGGCGGCAATACGTGGCACGGCTTTGTCAAACGCAAGATCACCGGCATCCGCCGCTCGCTGATCGTGAATTACGTGACCAAGGACTGGCGCTCACGCCACGAACTGGCCTTCCCCGAGACGCCGGTTAGCTAAGTTCGTTCGCAAGACGTTCCAAGCAATATTACTGCATGATTTGCCCGCACGCGGCTGCATCGGCGGTGCCAGTTCTCCGCCTGACCTCAAAGACGCCAAAATCACGAGCGAACTGAAAATTCTGCTGAAGCACTCGCTCAAATGCTTGTGTTTCTGGGGGACTTGGGTTGCTCATTCCCGGAAAAATCTGAACCCAAGTCTTCGGCTTCATCAAATGAAGGTCCAGAACCACCCAGTCAGCGTTTCCGACAACATCTTGGCACGCCTCGTAGTACTGAGCCTTGGTCGTGTATTCAGGGATAAAAATATCATACCGCGACACCTGCCGTCTCTGCGCCAGATACGGAACCATCGGCATGTACGGATAGAAGAAAAACTTATCTCTTGGGTTCGCAGCCGCAAGAAACTGGAACAATTCCTTGCCACCGTCCTTTTGATATCCCAGGATTGCGATATTTCCATTGGGCGTGGCGATAACCGGCTTCTGGGAGACAGTTAGCCCCTTGTGAACAAGGCCAATCGCCCCCGGCAAACACCACGCAACGCCAAGCGCCAAAGCAATGCCGCGCCACTTCACGCTCCAGCCGGATGTTATCTTTGACAGGCAATATCCGACCAGAGGCAGCGAGAACGGCCCGACAAAGGCGACATGGAATGCGTCAGGCCGCGGGAATGCACCGACAAACCCTGCCACACAATAGAATGCACAAACCCTGAATAAAGGATCTGAAACCGTATTTCTGAATTTTCGTACTAGCATCCAGGCCGAAAGAAGGGCCGCGAGCGGAAAGAGATAAAGGTTTGGATAATACCAGTGGATCTCATACCCAAAAGGAACTTTGGTAACGCTCGAATATTGCGTTAGCGTGAAGACAACAATCTGCTTGAACGCTTGAACGAACTCATCATTCACAACGATATAGGCAAGACAAGCTAGCGGAACGATAAAAATAGACAAGAAACAATAAACAAATGACCTTACGTACTTCCGCTGCCCAACATAGCTGGCCAGCACTGCAAAAACCGTCAAAGTTCCACGCGATGATGTCGTCATACACGAAGCTCCGGCCAGCATGCCGACCAGAAGTGGAAGCTTGGTATTGTTTTTATCCAGTTTAATGCTGACGCTGGTAAACCAAAATGCAGACATCGAAAGCAATGTCGTCATCCAATGATGACTGACAGGTAAAATTACCTCCGATGTCAGCGTTAGAAGCCAACCTAAGGTCAAGAAGGCCGACAACACTGCACTTTCCGACACGGAAAGGATGCTCAGATATGAGAAACCGGCGATGCCGACGATTATAAGAACGCTTAGGCAACGGATATCGAAAAACGAATACCCAAAAACCTTCATCCATCCTTCGACAAGCAAATAGCTGCCGGGCGGATAAAAAGCGAAAAAATCATTATATATTTTTACTCCGGCTAAAAGCTCGGAAGCTCCACGCAGAACAATCCCCTCATCCCCCAACCACCATTCAGCACGGAACAGGGAAAGACACAAAAGCCCCGCAGAGATGATCACAACAAGAAAAGCCACGAGCTTCTTCGGGCGGGCGGTGGAATTGATAAGGTCGCTCATATGCTCCAATTCAAGAATATATTATATTTTTAGTCACTCGGCACATTTCCGATTATGCCAAAGGCAAACGCTCCAGCCAGTTTCGGATCAAGGTGATTTTACGAAGAGATCCCGCCACACAAACAATTACCCAAAACCTAGGCCAAAGCGTGGGCGACCTCGCTCCAGCCATCCCAGATCATCTTCAGCGCCACGTAGAACACGATGCCGATGCCCACCCAGGCCAGCCAATGGAACCGGGTGAGCAACCTGGCCACGAAATCCGCCGCCAGCGCCATCAGCCCGACGGAGATGGCAAGGCCAATTCCCAAAATCACCGGATGCTCACGCGCCACCCCGGCGACCCCCAGCACATTGTCCAGGCTCATCGACACATCCGCGACGATGATCTTCCAGATCGCCCCCTTCAGGCTCGCGGGGGCGGCCCCTTCGCCGCCTTCCTCATGCCCGCCCTGGCGCAGCTCGCGCGCGGTCTTCCACGCCACCCATAGCAGCAGCACGCCACCCGCCAGCGTCAGCCCGATGATCGCCAGCAGCTTCACCGCCACCAGCGCAAACAGAATACGGATCACCGTGGCGCCGATGGTCCCGGCCAAAATCGCCTTGCGCCGCTGCTCCGGGGCCAGCCTAGCCACCGCCAGCCCGATGACGATGGCGTTATCCCCCGCCAGCACCAAATCGATGAGCAGAATCTGCGCCAGAATGGCGAGCAAGGGCAAAATGTCCATGTCATGGCATAGGCTTGCGCTGGCATGCCTTGTCAATGCCGGGGCGCGGGTCTAGGGCGTGCCTAAAATTCGCACGCCGCAGGAGCCCCGCCGATGATCCCCCGCTATACCCGCCCGCAAGCCGCCGCCATCTGGACCCAGGAGAACAAGTACAAGATCTGGTTCGAGATCGAGGCCCTGGCCTGCGAGGCGATGGCCCAGATCGGCGCCATCCCCGAGAGCGCCGCCAAGGTGATCCGCGAGAAGGGCGACGCCGCCATGGCCGTGTTCACCCCGGACGACACCCAGGAGATCGACGATATCGAGGCCGTGACGCGCCACGACGTCATCGCCTTCCTCACCTGGCTGGCCAAGCGCGTGGGCGAGGATAGCCGCTTCGTCCACCAGGGCCTCACCTCGTCCGACGTGCTGGACACCTGCTTCGCCGTGCAGCTCACCCAGGCGGCCGACCTGCTGCTGGCGGATGTGGACCTCGTGCTGGCTGCGCTGAAAAAGCGGGCCATCGAGCATAAATACACCCTCACCATCGGGCGCAGCCACGGCATCCATGCCGAGCCCACCAGCTTCGGCCTCAAGCTCGCCGGGCATTATGTCGAGTTCGAGCGCAACAAGCAGCGCCTGATCGCCGCCCGCGCCGAAATCGCCACCTGCGCCATCTCGGGCGCTGTCGGCACCTACGCGCATGTGGACCCGCGCGTGGAAGGCTACGTGGCCGAAAAGCTGGGCCTGACCGCCGAGCCCGTCTCCACCCAGGTCATCCCGCGCGACCGCCATGCCGCCTTCTTTGCCGCCCTTGGCGTTATCGCCTCCAGCGTCGAGCGTCTGGCCACCGAAGTGCGCCATTTGCAGCGCTCCGAAGTGCGCGAGGCGGAAGAGTTCTTCCATGCCGGGCAGAAGGGCAGCTCGGCCATGCCGCATAAGCGCAACCCGGTGCTCTCCGAGAACCTCTGCGGCCTCGCCCGCCTGGTGCGCGGCGCGGTCATCCCGGCCATGGAGAACGTGGCGCTGTGGCATGAGCGCGACATCTCGCACTCCTCCGTCGAGCGCGGCATTGGCCCGGACGCCACCGTGACCCTGGATTTCGCCCTGGTGCGCCTCGCGGGCATGATGGACAAGCTGACCATCTACCCCGAGCAGATGGCCGCCAACCTGGAGAGCCTGGGCGGCGTGGTCCATTCCGGCGAGGTGCTGCTGGTGCTGACCAAGGCGGGCATCCTGCGCGAGGACGCGTATAAGATCATCCAGCGCAACGCCATGGCCACCTGGACCAAGCTGGGCACGGCCGAGGCCAAGACCTTCCGCGAAAACCTGCTGGCGGACTCCGAGGTCGCCGGCCGCGTCTCCGAAGCCGCGATCGACGCCGCCATGTCCGCCGAGATGCACCACGCCCATGTGGACACCATCTTCAAGCGCGTCTTCGGCTAAGGCGCCGTGTACGCCACCCCCCTGCCGGGCGGGCTGCTGCCCGCTTTGGTCATCGGCGGGCCGTTTGCGCTGATCATGCTCGGGCTCGTGGCATACGGGCTCGCCGGCATGGCGCGCACCGCCCCGCCGCGCGCCCCCAAGGCCAAGCGCGGCAAAACCGTCCCCCTGCCCGAGGCCCAGCCCCAGCCGGTTTGACCCGGCCCAAAACCGGCTTAACCTGCCGGGCATGGATATCATCAAGGACCACATGCTCACCGATCCCGCCCTCAAGGCGGAGATCGTGGCGCGCTGCCTCGCGGGCAAATTCGGCGACGAACCCAGCCACGCCGTGCATCCGCTCGGCAGCATCACACTGCCCGATGGCAGCCAGCGCCGTGTGCACCTGCGCCACGCGGCGGATGCCGTGCTGCTCGACGATCACGGTCAGGTCGCGCTCATCACCCGCATCCATAACCCCGGGCGCGGCAAGCTCGCCGTGCCGGGCGGGTTTATCGACGATGCGGACGGCCACCCGGAATCCTCCCGCACCGCAGCCCTGCGCGAAGCCCATGAGGAAACCGGCATCAGCCTGGCCCTGCTGGCCCAGGCCGAGGTGAGCCAGATCGGCCACCGCATCTATGACCGCCCCTTCGACATCCGCAGCGCCTGGAACAATCTGCCGGGCACGGATATCCGCGTGGGCGAGTTCTTCACCGTCTCCACTTTGGGCTTCCGGGTGAAGCTGAAGGGCGATCTGCGCGAGATGCATCTGCAAGCGGGCGACGATGCCGGGGCCGTGGGGATCTACGAGATCGCCAAGCTCCAGCACGAGCAATTCGCGGTGCCGGATCATCTGGACATGATCCTCGCCGCCGTGCGGACTTAAGCCGATGTGCTCCATCATCCTGCGCCTGACGCCGGAGGGCTGCTTCATCGCCGCCAACCGCGACGAGATGGCGACCCGCGCCTGGGAGCCGCCCGGTGAATACTGGCCCGGCATCTGCGGCGGGCGCGATACGCTGGCCGGCGGCACATGGCTGGCGCTGAGCCACGCCGGGGTGATGGCCACCGTACTCAACCGCACCGGCACGCTTGGCCCAGCGCCCGGCAAACGCAGCCGTGGCGAGCTGCCGCTGCTGGCCCTGCGCGAAACCAGCGCCGAGGCCGCCACCACCGCCATCGCCAAGCTGGACGCCGGGAATTACCGCCCCTTCAACATGGTGCTGGCCGATGCCCGCTCAGCCTGGTTCGTGCGAGGGTTGGGGGCGGGCCAGCCCGAGGCCACACCTCTGCCCGAGGGCGTGAGCATGATCACCTCCGGCGAGGTGAACGACCCCAGCCTGCCCCGCATCGCCCGGCATCTTCCACGCTTCACCGCCGCGCGCTCCGCCGAATGGGGGGCTCTGCTGGCCGATTCCTCGGGCGAGCGCATGGAAAAGCTCAACATCCCCGCCGCCGAGAACCGCGGTTTCGGCACGGTCTGCGCCTCCCTGCTCACCTTGCCGCGCGGGGGCGCGCCCGCGCACCTCTTCGCCGCCGGACCGCCGAGCACAGCGCCTTTCCTCCCTGTCCGCTGCTAGCTTGCCAAGCCGGGCGGGCTGCTCCATGTCTCGCCCCAGGGGAGTGAGACAATGATAAGAATTCTGCTGTTTCTGGTCTTTGTACTGGCGCTGGCGGTGCCGTTTTTCAACCGCGCCGAACCCACGCTGTTCGGCTTTCCGTTCTTCTACTGGTACCAGATCGCCATCGTGCCGGCCGGCTCTCTGCTGATCTATCTCGTCTATCGCGCGGAAGACCGTGGGGAGGCCGAGTGATGCAATACCCCGCCGCCTCCATCGTATTTTTCGTCCTCGTCGTTGCCGTGCTGGTGCTGGGCTTCGCCGCCAGCCGCTGGCAGTCGGGCGGGGGCGATCTCGGGCATATCGAGGAATGGGGCCTGGGCGGACGGCGCTTCGGCACCTGGGTCTCCTGGTTCCTCATCGGGGGCGACGCCTATACCGCCTACACCTTCATCGCCATTCCGGCCCTGATGTTCGGGGCGGGCGCGGTGGGCTTTTTCGCCATGCCCTATACGGTGCTCATCTACCCCATTCTCTACGTGGTGTTCCCCCGGCTGTGGCGCGTGGCCAAGGCCAAGGGCTACATCACCGGGCCGGAATTCGTGCGCGGGCGCTATGGCAATCGCTGGCTGGCCCTGGCCATCGGGGGCACGGGCATTCTCGCCACCATGCCTTACATCGCCTTGCAGCTCATCGGCATGCAGACGGTCATCGGCGCGCTCGGCCTGCCCGGCCATGTGCCGCTCATCGCCGCCTTCGCCGTGCTCGCCGCTTTTACCTGGACGGCCGGCCTGCGCGCCCCGGCGATGATCTCCATCGTCAAGGATCTGCTGATCTACCTCACCGTCATCGCGGCCATCATCGTCATCCCCCGCGAGTTGGGCGGGTTCGGCGCCATCTTCGCCAAGGTGCCCGCGCAAAAGCTGCTGCTCGCTGCCCCGCCGCCGGGCTCGGCGGGCGCGTATAGCGGCTACGCCACGCTGGCCTTGGGCAGCGCCATGGCGCTGTTCCTGTACCCGCACACCATGACCGGCATCCTCTCCGCCGCCGGGCCGCGCGTGATCAAGCGCAACGCCGTGCTGCTGCCCGCCTATTCCCTGCTGCTCGGGCTGCTGGCGCTCATGGGCTTCATGGCCCTGGCCGCGGGGGTGAGGACCATGCCGCAATTCGCCGCCGGGTTCGCCGAATACGGGGCCAGCTACGCGGTGCCGGCACTTCTGCTCAACGCCTTCCCCGGCTGGTTCGTGGGCGTGGCGTTCGGGGCCATCGCCATCGGCGCGCTGGTGCCGGCGGCCATCATGGCCATTGCCTCGGCCAATATCTTCACCCGCGATATCTGGACGCAGTTCATCCACTCCCCCAGCCATAAGGGCGAGACGCTGGTGGCCAAGCTCTTCGCCATCGTCATGGTGGTGGGGGCGGTGGCGTTCATCCTCGCCATCCCCTCGGCCTATGCGGTGCAGTTGCAGCTGCTGGGCGGCATGTGGATCATCCAGACCTTCCCCGCCGTGATCCTCTCGGTCTTCACCCGCGCCTTCAACGGCTGGGCGCTGCTGGCGGGCTGGGCTGTGGGAATCGCCAGCGCCACATGGCTGGCGGCGGAGAACCACTTCACCGGCTCGATCTGGGCGTTTCATGTCCTTGGCTACACGCTGCCCAGCTATATCGCGCTCGCCACGGTGCTGCTGAACGCGGCGGTGGCGGCGGTGCTGAGCCCGGTGTTCCACGCCATCGCCGATGACCGTGGGCAGGACGAGACCACCGAAGCCGATTACGCCTGAAAAGCTTCGGGGGGCTTTCGCCCCCCGGTCATCTTAGAAAATCTTGTCGATAATCTCTTCGCCAATCCCAAACCCGGCGCCCATCTCCAGCGCCCGGCCAAAGCCGGAATTGAGGAACGAGCCCAGAATGCCGCCCTGCTGCGGCTGCTGATAGCCGTAACCCTGCGGCATCGGCTGCTGCGGGTAAGGTTGCTGCTGCGGATAGCCCTGCGGCGGCCCGCCCCACGGGTTCTGCTGCTGCGCCTGCTGCTGGTTGGCCAGCATCGACTGAATGGATTGCAGCAGCGCCGCCACCTGATTCTGCTCGCCCCGGATGGACAGCGCGATGCTCTTCAAATCCAGCAGCCATTCGCGCGCATCCATATTCCCGGCCTGCGCCGCGGCCTGCATCTTCTGCGCCAGGGATTGCAGCTCGCCCACCGTCTGCTGCGTCTGGCTCTGCAACTGGCCGTACTGATTATTCACCGTCTGGATGTCCATGATGACCCTCCTTGGTCCGAGGGCCATCATATACCGCATTGCGGCAGATTTTCGACAAACGTTTGTTTTCCGTCTGTTACTTCCGCTTCGCCGCGTAATCCGCGCAAGCCTCGCCGAAGGCCCGGAACAGGCGCTCGCGGTCGGGGAAATGCGTGACCTCCCATTCGGGGTGCCACTGCACCGCGATGGCGAAGCTTTTTGCTCCCTCCACCCGTACGGCCTCGATGGTCCCATCCGGGGCCATCCCCTCCACCACCAAACCCGGCGCAAGCTGGTCGATGGCCTGGCCATGCAGTGAGTTCACATGGATCTCGGCGGCCCCGAGCAGATGCGCCAGCTCGCCGGTCAGCGAGACGGGGTGCTTGATGTCGAAGCGGTGCTCACCCTCGGGCGAGCGGTGGTCCATGCGGCCGGGGATGTTGTGCACTTCCTGGAACAGCGTGCCGCCCAGCGCCACGTTCAGCTCCTGCAAGCCGCGGCAGATGCACAGAATGGGCATGCCCATATCCAGCGCCGCGCGGATCATCGGCAGCGTGGTGGCGTCGCGCTCGAGGTCGTGGTCGTTGGGGGTGGCGTCGAAATCCGCGCCGTAGCGCATCGGCGACACGTTGGAGGGCGAACCGTTGAACATGATGCCGTCGATGCGCTCGAGCAGCGGCAGCATGGCCTCGCCCTCGGGCGGGATGAGCACGGGCATGGCGTTGGACGCCGCAACCAGCGCCGCGCCGTAACGCGCCGGGGTCGCGTGTTGAATATAGCCCGACACGAACTTGGTGCAGGCCGGAATACCGATGAGATTGGGTCTGGACATGGTCTCTTTATTTCACTCCGCCGGGGCAAAATTTAGGCGAGGCCGGTATAGCGCCGCAAGCAGGGCCAGCAGCGCGCAGCCCAGCATGGCAAAGGCCATGGGGCGGGCGGTGCCGTCGGCCAGCACGCCCATGGCCAGCCCCGCCACCGCGCCGCCGCCATATTGCATGGTGCCCAGCAGGGCCGAGGCGCTGCCCGCATGCGCCTGATGCCGCGAGAGCGCGCCGACCATGGCGCAAGGGGTGAGCAGGCCGAAGCCGATCTCGGCCATCAGCAGCCCACCGGCGATGGGCAGCGCCCCCAGCGGATGCAGCGCCAGCGCCGCCAGATAAAGCGTGGAGGCCAGCAGCGCCACGATGCCGAAATTGATGACATTGGCCACGCCGAAGCGGTTCACCAGCGCCGGGTTGAGCTGGTTGTAGCCGATATAGGCAATGGAGTTGACGCCGAAGAGCGCCGCGTACCCCGCACTGCTCCAGCCGAACTGGCCGATGAAGATCTGCGGCGTGGCGGAGAGATAAGCGAACAAACAGGCGGAGTTGGCGGCGCTGACGCAGGCATGGGTGAGGAACCCCCGCTCGCGGAAGATTCGCCCGTAGCGGATCAACACCTCCACCGGGCCGATGACGGTGCGCCGTTCGCGCGGCAGCGTGTCGGGCATATAGGCCCAGGCCAGCCACACCGCCGCCACGCCATACACGGCGCAGAGGGCGAAGATCACGCGCCAGGAGAACCAGTCCACCAGCGCCGCGCCCAGCATCGGCGCGGTGATCGGCGCGACGCCCATCACCAGCATCAGCTTGGAGAACAGCTTGGCGGCGGCGGGGCCATCGGCAAGGTCGCGCACCATGGCGCGCGGGATCACCGTGCCCGCCGAAGCCCCGAGCGCCGTGAGGAAGCGGAACACCACCAGCGAGGTCACGTTCCAGCTCAGCCAGCAGCCGATGGTGGCAACGGTATAAAGCGCCAGCCCGGCCAGCAGCGGCGCCCGCCGCCCCAGACGGTCGGAGAGCGCCCCCTGGGTCATCTGCCCGATGGCCAGCCCGATGAAATAGGCCGCCAGAGAGTATTGCGGCGCCGCCGTGCTGTGGAACTCCCGCGCGATCTGCGGAAAGGCGGGCAGGTACATATCCGTGGAGACCGGCCCCACGGCGATGAGAAACCCCAGCAGATACGGCAATTTATGGGTGACGCGGCGGACCATACATAGGACCTTTACTCTCGCCCCGCCCCCGCTCCAACCGGCAAAACCGCAACAGAGCGTTGCTGCCGCCACGCGCGGTTTAATTTCCCGCGCCATTGTTGTACGCGTTCGGCATGACACGCATTTCCGAACTCAGCCGCAAGACCTCCGAAACCGATATCACCCTCCGGCTCGACCTGGACGGCACCGGCAAGACCGATATCGACACCGGCGTCGGCTATTTCGACCATATGCTGAGCGCCTTCGCGCGCCACGGGCTGTTCGACCTGACCGTGCGCTGCAAGGGCGATCTGCATATCGATGCGCATCACACGGTTGAGGATGTCGGCATCGTGCTGGGCCAGGCTCTGGCCAATGCGCTGGGGGCCAAGCGGGGCATCCAGCGTTTCGGCCACGCCGTGGCGCCCATGGACGAAGCGCTGGTGGAGGCGGCCATCGACCTTTCGGGCCGCGCCTTCGTGGTCTGGAACGTGAGCTTCGAGCGCCCGGTGCTGGGCCAGATGGACACGCAGCTCGTCGAGGAATTCTTCCGCGCCCTGGCGGGCAACGGGCTGTTCAACCTGCATGTCATCCAGCGCGCCGGGCACAACGCGCATCACGTGGCCGAGGGCGCATTCAAGGCCGTGGGCCGGGCGCTGCGCGCCGCCGTGGCCATCGAGCCGCGCGTGGCGGGGGACATCCCCTCCACCAAGGGCGTGATCTAAGCCATGCTGGTCGCGGTCATCGATTACCAGAGCGGCAACCTCGCCTCCGCCGCGCGAGGCTTGGCCCTCGCCGCCACGCAGCGCGGCCTCAAGGCCGATGTGCAAATCACCTCCGACCCGGACCTCGTGGCCAAGGCTGACCGCATCGTCCTGCCCGGCCAGGGCGCGTTCGCCGATTGCGCGAAAGGGCTGGCCAGCGTGAGCGGGCTGGAGGAAGCCATGTTCAAGCGCGTGGCCCAGGGCGCGCCGTTCTTCGGCATCTGCGTAGGCATGCAGCTCATGGCCGAGCGCGGGCTGGAGCACGGCGTCACCCCGGGCTTCGGCTGGATCGAGGGCGAGATCGCCCCCATGGAGGTTGGCAACGCCCGCCTGCCGCATATGGGCTGGAACGAGCTGCGCTTCACCCCCGGCGCGCATCCGCTGCTGGCGGGGCTGGAGCCGGGCGACCACGCCTATTTCGTACATTCCTATGCGCTGAAGGGCGGCTCGGCGGCGCAGATCATCGCCACCACCGATTACGAGGGCGAGGTCGTCGCCATGGTGGCCACCGGCAACATGGCGGGCACGCAATTCCATTCTGAAAAGAGCCAGCAGGTCGGGCTGCAAATCCTGGGGAACTTCCTCACCTGGGAGCCCTGAAGCCGAAGCCGGGAGGGGAGAAAAACAACAATGATAAAACGTGTATTCTTGGGCCTGACGCTGATGGCGGCAATGGCCTATGCCGGTATCTGCGGCTACCTGCTGTATAACCAGAACCGCCTGCTTTACGTCGGCACCGCCTTGGCGGCGCATGACGCGCCGGTGAACCTGCCGCCGCTGGTGGGGGCGGATGGCAAGACCATCGGCTGGGTGATGCAGCCCCAGGGCGCGCCCATCGGCACGGTGCTGTTCTTCCATGGCAACGACCAGCAGGCCTGGGAAGCCGCGCGGGATTACGGCCCGTTCTTCACCGCCCATGGCTACCGCGTCCTCTTCCCCGAATATCCGGGCTACGACATGCGCGCGGGTGAAACCCCGACCCATGCTTCCGTGCTGGCCGAGGCCCGCACCCTGGCCGCGCAAACCCGGCTGTCTTATCCCGGCGCGCCGCTGATCATCGCCGGGAACTCGCTGGGTGCCGGCATCGCCGCCCAGGCCGCCGCTGCGGGCTCGCCGGCGCGCGTTCTGCTCTTCGTGCCCTGGGACCGGATGAGCGCCGTCGCCGCCGAGCGCTATCCGTTCATCCCGGTGCGGCTGCTGCTGGACGCCGACGGCACGGATTACAATTCCTGCACCAGCCTCGCCCCGCTGCGGAACAAGGTGTCCATCGTTTACGAGATGCAGGACCGCACGATCCCCGCGCATCATGCCCAGGCCCTGGCCGCATGCCTCGGCCTGCCGCCGGCGCGCGTTTTCGCCCTGGCGCAAGGCGGGCACGGCGATTGGTACAAGCAGCTCTCCCCCGCGCAATGGGATGCGCTGCTGGCACCCCCGCAAAGCGTGCGCGATGACTTGATTACGCGCCAAGATAGCGCCAAGACGCAGCCGTGAACTACGCTGCCCTGCCCCCTCCCGCGTCACTGGTTGTCGAGCGTCTCGAAAGCTTCGAGGACGATGTGGATCTGCACGCTTTGGCGGAAGCCGCCACGGCCGCGATCCTCGATGGCGGCGGCTTTGGCTGGGTCAAGCCGCCCAAGGCCGGGGTGATCGAGCACTATTACCGCGGCGTGCTGCTGGTGCCCGAGCGCGAGTTGATCGTGGGCCGCATGGATGGCATCGTGTACGGCGCGGCGCAGTTGCAAAAGCCCTCGCGCAATAACGAAGCCCAGGCCTTCGCCGTGCATCTGATGCACCATTTCGTCGCCCCCTATGCGCGCGGCCACGGGCTGGCGCGGATGATCCTGCGCAAGGCCGAAGAACGTGCGCGCGCCCTGGGCTTTTCCGTGCTAAACCTGGACGTGCGCGACACGCAAAAAGGCGCGATCTCGCTTTACGAGTCGGAGGGCTTCACCCGCTGGGGCACACATCCGGCCTATGCCCGCGTCAAAGGGGCGATCGTGCCCGGCCATTTTTATTACAAGATCCTGAAATGAAACTCACACTCTACCCCGCCATCGACCTCAAGGACGGCAACTGCGTACGCCTGCTGCGCGGCGAGATGGACCAAGCCACGGTGTTCGGCACCGACCCGGGCGCTCAAGGCCTCGCCTGGCAGAAGGCCGGGTTCTCATGGGTGCATGTGGTGGACCTCAACGGCGCCTTCGCGGGCAAGACTGTGAATGAGGACGCGGTGAAATCCATCCTCGCCAATGTCACCATCCCCGTGCAGCTCGGCGGCGGCATCCGGGACATCGCTGGCGTGGAGCGCTGGCTGGCGGCGGGCATCTCCCGCGTCATCCTGGGCAGTGCGGCGGCCAAGAACCCGGCGCTGGTGCGCGAGGCCGCCAAGAAGTTCCCCGGCCGGGTGGTCGTGGGCATCGACGCCAAGGGCGGCATGGTGGCGACGGAAGGCTGGGCCGAGACTTCGGACATCCCCGCGCCTGAGCTTGCCAAGCGGTTCGAGGATGCGGGCATCGCCGCCATCATCTATACCGACATCGCCCGCGACGGCATGAAGACCGGCCTCAACCTCGCCGAAACCAAGGCGCTGGCCAAGGCCGTCAACATCCCCATCATCGCCTCGGGCGGGGTGGCCAGCGTGGCGGACATCATCGCGCTGAAGCAAGCCGCCGTGACCCAGCCCAACCTCAACGGCTCCATCCTCGGCCGCGCGCTGTACGATGGCTCGCTCTCCCCGGCGGAGGCGCTCGCCGCATGCTGAAGCTGCGCGTCATCCCCTGCCTGGACGTGAAGGACGGCCGCGTCGTCAAGGGCGTGAACTTTGTCTCCCTGCGCGATGCGGGCGACCCGGTGGAACAGGCCGTGGTATACGACGCCGCCGGGGCCGACGAGCTGACCTTCCTCGACATCACCGCCTCCTCCGACAACCGCGACACCATCTTGGACGTTGTCCACCGCACGGCGGAGAAGGTGTTCCTGCCGCTCACCGTGGGCGGGGGCATCCGCTCGGTGGCCGATATGCGCCGCCTGCTGCTGGCCGGGGCCGACAAATGCTCGATGAACTCCGCCGCCATCTCCCGCCCCGAGCTGGTGCGCGAGGCAGCGGAGAAATTCGGCAGCCAATGCGCGGTCGTGGCCATCGATGCCCGCCAATCCGCCCCCGGCAAATGGGAGGTCTTCTCCCATGGCGGCCGCACGGGCACGGGGCTCGATGTGCTCGAATGGGCCAAGCAGGTGGAAGCCATGGGGGCTGGTGAGATCCTGCTCACCTCCATGGACCGCGACGGCACCGGCAAGGGTTTCGACCTTGAGCTGCTGCGCGCCGTGTGCAACGCCGTGCGCCTGCCGGTCATCGCCTCGGGCGGGGTGGGCGAGTTGCGGCATTTCGTCGAGGGTGCGCAGGCCGGGGCCACCGGGCTGCTCGCCGCCAGCGTGTTCCATTTTGGCCAGTTCACCATCGCCCAGGTGAAGGATGCCCTGGCGGCCGCGCACTTGCCGGTCCGCCAGCCGCGGGCAATACTTTCAGCGTAAGGAGTCCGACGCTCGCCATGGCCAAGAAAGCCGACAAATCGCCCGAGATCGCGCCGAAGAAAAAGGCAGCACCTGCCAAGCCCAAAACCGTAAAGACCAAAGCCGCCAAGCCCGCCGCCCCGGCCCGCCGGGCGGTGACAGTGCCACCCCCCTTCGCCGCGCCCGACGCCCGGGTGCTGGACCGGCTCTGGGCCACAGTGCTCTCGCGCAAGGATGCCGACCCGAACCAGAGCCATTCCGCCCGCCTGCTCTCCCGCGGCACCGAGAAGGTGGCGCAAAAATTCGGCGAGGAAGCCGTGGAGTGCATCATCGAGGCCGTGGCCGGTAAGACCACCGCGCTGATCGGCGAGAGTGCCGATGTGCTCTACCACCTGATGGTGCTCTGGGTTGACGCCGGGCTGCGCCCCGAGCAGGTCTGGGCCGAGCTGGCGCGGCGCGAGGGCATGAGCGGCATCGCCGAGAAAGCCGCGCGCAAGCCGCTGATGGTCGGCTTTCCCACCAAGAAGATCCCGTAAGGAGCCCCACGCCATGGCCTATGATGACAGCAACATCTTCGCCAAGATCCTGCGCGGCGAGATCCCCTGCCAGAAGCTCTACGAGGACGAGTTCGCCCTCGCCTTCCCCGATATCCGCCCCCAGGCGCCGGTGCATGTGCTGGTGATCCCGAAGGGTAAATATGTCTCCATCGCCGATTTCGGCGCCAAGGCCAGCCCCGAGGAGCTAACCGGCTTCTGGCGCGCGGTGAGCCATGTGGCCAAGCTGGTCGGCGTGGAGGAGAGCGGCTACCGGCTCATCTGCAATGCCGGGCCGGACAGCCGCCAGGAAGTGCCGCATTTCCACGCCCATATCCTGGGTGGGCGCGCCCTCGGGCATCTGCTGGCGCCAGGCTGATGGCGCGCGGCTCCGCATTCGAGGTCTTTCGGACGTTCCTCGTCCTGGGCATCACCTCGTTTGGGGGGCCTGTCGCCCATCTGGGCTATTTCCGTAAGGAGTTCGTAGAAAAACGCGGCTGGGTGAGCGTCGAGGAATATGGCGGGCTGCTCGCTTTGTGCCAGTTCCTGCCGGGCCCCGCCTCCTCGCAGACCGGCTTTTGCATCGGGCTGAGCCGTGCCGGGTTTCTGGGCGGGCTGGCGGCGTGGGTCGGCTTTACCCTGCCCTCCGCCCTGGCGATGACCGCAATCGCGCATTACGCCGTGCTGTTCCAGAGCAATCGACTGGCCTACGGCGTGCTGCACGGGCTGCAGCTTGCGGCGGTGGCCGTGGTGGCGCAGGCCGTGTGGCTGATGGCGCAAAGCCTCTGCCCGGACACGCCACGCCGCGCCCTGGCGCTGTTGGCCACGGCGGTGCTCACCATGTTGCCGGATACGGGCGGACAGGTGCTGGTGCTTGTCATCGGCGGCGTGATCGGCTGGCTGGCCTTGGACGACTCCAGCCTGGTGCAGCACCGCGAGCAGCGCCGCCTGGCCCGCGAGCTGGAGGACGCCAAGCGCGAATTGCGACTGCACCTCCCCTCTCTGCTCTGCCTGGCATTGTTCGGCCTGTTGCTGATGACCGCGTTCCTGGTGCCCGGTTCGGGGCCTTGGGGGCTGGCCGGGGCATTCTACCGCGCAGGCGCCCTGGTGTTTGGCGGCGGGCATGTGGTGCTGCCTTTGCTGCGCGATGCTGTCGTGGTGCCCGGCTGGGTTCAACCGCAACTATTCCTCGCCGGATACGGCGCCGCCCAAGCCATGCCCGGGCCGGTCTTCACCGTGGCCGCGTTCCTCGGTGCCATTACCGCCGGCTACCAGGGGGCGGCCATCGCCACGGCGGCTATCTTCCTGCCCGGCTTGCTTATCGCCGCCGGCACCCTGCCGTATTGGCAGCAATTACGCACCCGCCCGCATATCGCCGCGGTGATGAAGGGGCTGAACGCCGCCGTGGTGGGACTTCTGGGGGCGGCTTTCGTCAACCTGCTGACGCTAAGCACCATAAAGAGCCCCTGGG
The DNA here is from genome assembly GCA_027451225.1 of Acidocella sp. Lineage (GTDB taxonomy): Bacteria > Pseudomonadota > Alphaproteobacteria > Acetobacterales > Acetobacteraceae > Acidocella. The sequence goes on from DAIDJU010000145.1 coordinate 17,748, forward strand.
ATTTGCCGGTGACGGCCGGGGCGCTGATGCTTCTCACCGCCGGGCGGGCCAAGCCCATCCTGGTCGTGGCCTTCTGCGCCGCCGCGGGAGCGGTGGTCTAGGCCGCTAAACCGCGAACTGAATGACTTCGCGCACCAGCGGGTAGATCTCGTTCTGCCAACGCTTGCCGGAGAACACACCGTAATGGCCGACGCCGGTCTGCACATGGTGGCGCTTGAGCAGCGGGCGCAGGCCTGAACACAAATCCAACGCCGCCGAGGTCTGGCCCAGGCCGCAAATATCGTCGCGCTCGCCCTCGACCGTAAATACGAATGTCTTCTTGATCAGCTGCGGCTTCACCAAGCGGCCGCGATATTTCAGCTCCCCTGTGGCCAGCTCGTGCTTCATGAAGATGCGCTCCACCGTCTCCAGGTAGAACTCGGCGGGCAGGTCCATCACCGCCAGATATTCGTCGTAGAAATCGCGGTGCGTGTTGGCGGCGGCGTAGTCCTCGGTCGCCAGAGAGCGGAACTGGCGGATATGCGCGCCGATATGCTTGTCCAGGTTCATCGAGACAAAGGCGGTGAGCTGCATGAAGCCTGGGTACACATGCCGCCCGGCCCCCTTATAGCGCCACGGCACGATCCCGATCATCTTCTCCTCGAACCAGCGTATATCCTTGCTCTTGGCCAGCAGGTTCACGCGGGTGGGGTTGCGGCGGGTGTCGATGGGCCCGGCCATCAGCGTCATGCTGCGCGGTGTGGCCGGGTTGTGGTTCTCGGACATGACGGACACGGCGGCCAGCACCGCCACGGTCGGCTGGCAAACGCCGACAACATGCGCGCGCGGCCCGAGTTTTTCTAAAAATTTGATGATATGTTCGACATATTCATCGAACCCGAAGCGCCCGGCGGAGAGGGGGATATCGCGCGCGTTGTGCCAATCGGTGATATACACGTCATGGTCGCGCAGCAGGGTTTCCACGGTGTTGCGCAGCAGCGTGGCGAAATGCCCCGAGAGCGGCGCCACTACCAGCACCTTGGGCTGCTGGCGGCCGGATTCCTTATGAAACCGCAGCAAGGTGCCAAAAGGCGTGGAAAACACCGCCTCCTCCCGTACCGCCACCTCCTCATTGCCGACGAGAACCGTCTTGATCCCAAAATGCGGCCGGTCATGGGTGGTCCCGGCATAGCCGAACACCTCCATCGCTGCACCAAAATGGCGCATGAAGATGCCGTAGGGAGCGTTGGGGGTTACCGCCTTGATCAAACGGCTGGTATGCCGCGCCATTTTCCGCCACGGTTCCACAAAATCGACTTGCGCCTGATAAAGCTGATAAATCATATTACTGCTCTAACCCCAAAGCGGTGTCTTTGCGTTTAATGGGCATAAAACCCATTGTCCGGCAGAGTCCACGTTGTTAATCATGGGTTGGTTTGGTCCAAAAAGAAAGGGTGAACATGGCTGAGGCGACTCTGCTGATTAGCAGCAAGAATTATTCCTCCTGGTCGCTTCGCGGTTTTCTGCTGGCCAAGCTTTCCGGCATCTCCTTTGCCGAGGAACGGGTCTCGCCGGATGATCCGCGCGCGCGCGAGGAATTGCTGATGCGCACCTCCTCCATCCTGGTGCCCTGCCTGATCCATGGCGAGGTCAGCGTGTGGGATACCATCGCCATCGCCGAATACCTCAACGAGATGTTCCCCGAGGCGCGGATGCTGCCCACCGAGAAAGTGGCGCGGGCGCGTTGCCGCTCCATCTCGGGCGAGATGCATTCCGGCTTTGCCGCCCTACGCTCCTCACTGCCGATGAACCTGCGCTTCCGCAAGCCGGGCTTTACCGTGTGGTCCTCCGCCCAGGCGGATATCGACCGCATCACCTCGATCTGGCGTGAATGCCTGAACACCTGGAAGGGCCCTTTCCTGTTCGGCCGCCAGCCCACCATCGCCGACTGCATGTATGCCCCCGTGGTCACGCGCTTCCTTTCATACGACGTAAATGTCGGCCCGCTCTGCCAGGAATATTGCGACACCATCCTCTCCTGGTCGCCGATGAAGGAATGGGTTGCCGACGCCAAGGAAGAACCGCAGGAAATCATCGAACTCGACCTGGATTTCTGACAACACCCCGGGAACACTAGCCCAGGCCGTATCTTATCCGCGTAAAAAGGGGCCCTTTGATGGCCCCTTTTCCGTGAGGGTGACATAAATCCACCGCGGAGCCATGCTTAACGCCACGGCGTGGGCGGCGGCACCGCGCAGGGGCCTTCCATGTCCACCGTGCCGAACGCGGCGGGCGAAGTGATTTCCAGATATTCCATGTCCGGCGAGTAATCGAACAGGTAGTGGACGATGCCGGGCTGCTGGTGCACGCAATCCCCGGCTTCCACCAGATGCTCCTGGTCCCCATACATGAACTTGGCCCAGCCTTTGGTCATGTAGACAATATGAAAATCCGCCACATGCCGGTGCCAGCCCGTGCCGCCGCCCGTGGGCGGAAATTCCGGGTTCGCCTTCACCAGCTGGGCGATCACCCTTCCGCCCGTGGCGTCGGCCACGCCGAGATCCTTATACAGAAAGAAGCTGCGCAGGCCGTCCGCCCGCCAGGGAACATTGCCCGGCTTAACGTGCGAGAACTCATTGATAATGGTTTTGTCCAGCATCAGCCACACTCCATGCAGTCGTGGTGAGAAGCCGATGCTGGCATATTTTAAAGCAAAAGCGCCAGAAATTTTTGCGACGCAACAAAGGCGCTTTAATCGTCGCCCCGCTCTGGCCGCACCAGCACCTCGCGCTTGCCCACATGGTTGGCAGGGCTGACGATGCCGTCCTTCTCCATCTGCTCGATGAGCTTGGCCGCGCGGTTATAGCCGATGGTCAGGCAGCGCTGGAGGTAGGAGGTGCTGGCCTTGCGGTCCCGCGCCACGATGGCCACGGCCTGGTCGTAGAGCGCGTTCTCGGAGGTGGTGTTGCCGCCCACGGCGCCCGCGGGCATGGCGGGGCCTTCCTCGTCATCGGCAGGCTCGGTCACTTCGTCCAGATACGCGGGTTCGCCCTGCTCGCGCAGGAACTCCACCACCGCCTCCACCTCCTGGTCGGAGACGAAGGGGCCATGCACGCGGGTGATGCGCCCGCCGCCCTGCATGTAGAGCAGATCGCCCTGGCCGAGCAGTTGCTCCGCCCCCTGCTCGCCGAGAATAGTGCGGCTGTCGAACTTCGAGATCACCTGGAAGGAGATGCGGGTGGGGAAATTAGCCTTGATGGTGCCGGTGATCACGTCCACCGAGGGGCGCTGCGTCGCCATGATCACATGGATGCCCGCCGCGCGCGCCTTTTGCGCCAAGCGCTGCACGCAGACCTCGATCTCCTTGCCCGCGACGAGCATGAGATCGGCCATTTCGTCGATGAACACGACGATGAAGGGCAGCGGCTCCAAGGCCAGAGGCTGTTCCTCGAACACCGGCTTGCCGGTTTCGGAGTCAAAGCCCGTCTGCACCCGGCGGGTGACGACCTCGCCCCGGGCGCGGGCCTCGTTCACGCGGTCGTTATAACCGGCGATGTTACGCACCGCGAGCTGGCTCATGGCGCGGTAGCGGCGGTCCATCTCGCGCACCACCCATTTCAGGGCCGCCACGGCCTTGGGCGGCTCCGTCACCACCGGGGTAAGCAGATGCGGGATGCCGTCATAAACCGAGAGTTCGAGGATCTTGGGGTCGATGAGGATCAGGCGGCACTGCTCGGGCGAGAGCCGGTAGAGCAGGCTCATGATCATGGCGTTCACGCCCACCGACTTACCCGAGCCGGTAGTGCCCGCGATGAGCAGATGCGGCATACGGGCGAGGTCCGCCACCACCGGCGCGCCGGAGATGTCCTTGCCCAAAGCCAAAGAGAGCGCACCGTTCAGGCTGTCCCATTGCTGGCTGCCCAGCAACTCGGAGAGATACACGGTCTCGCGCTTGGCGTTGGGAACCTCGATACCGATGACATTGCGCCCCGCCACGGTGGCGATACGCACCGCGATGACCGAGAGCGAGCGGGCGATATCCTCGGCCAGCCCCACCACGCGGGCGGAGCGGATGCCAGGGGCGGGCTCCAGCTCGTAGAGCGTGACGACCGGACCGGGGCGGATTTCCACGATCTTGCCCTGCACGCCGTAATCCTGAAGCACGGTCTCCAGCAGCCGGGCATTGCTCTGCAGCGCCTCCTCGGAGGGGCCGGTGCCCGCGCGCTGGGGGGCGGGGCGCAGCAAATCGAGCGAGGGGAGCGTCCAGCCCATCTCGGGCAGCGGCAAGCGCTCCTGCCGCGGCGGCGGGCGGGAGATGATGCTGGCTTTCACAGTCGGCTTGGCCTGCGGCGCGGGGGCCGGTTCGGCGACGATCTGGCGCATCGGCGCGGTAAAGCCGCCATCGTCATCTTCATCGTCCTGGGGCGTAGGCACCCAAGCGCTGTGCAGCTGGGGCTCCTGATGCTGGCGGATGGGGGCGTCCAGCTCGGCTGTGGTTTGCAGCACGCTGAGCCAGGAGGAGACCGCCTCCGCCCCGCGCCGCCCTTGCTGTACCGAGACCGCCGCCGCCCGTGCGGCGCGCTGCCCGCCCGCGCGCCACTCGCCGGGGCTGATGCCCAGCGCATAGCCGAAGCAGATCAGCCCAAGAACCAGCGCGACGCCCATGACGACAGCCGGAACCGCATGCCCACCACCGCTCTGGCCGATCAACCCGGCCACGATATCCCCCACCGCGCCGCCAAGCCCGGCCGCACCGGGCCAGGAGGTTTTCGGGCCGGGGATGACGTTCATCGCCAAAGCCAGCGCGATGGCGCAAAGCGGCATGGCAAAGATTGTGAGCAGCAGGCGGGTTTTCACCCGGCCAATGCCGCCACGCGCCGCCAGCCGGTAGGCCCAGGCCAGCAGAATGAGCGGCGGAATGCAGCCCGCCGCGCCAAAGCCTTGCAGCAGCAGGTCGGAAATCAACGCCCCCGGCGCGCCGACGAGATTGGTCACAGGCGCGCCGCTGGCGGTGTCGAAAGACGGATCAGCCGGATTGTAGGTGGCCAGCGCCACCAGGAACACAAGCGCCACCAGGGACAGAACAAGCCCCGTAAGTTCGGCCATGCGCCGGCGCAACTGCGCCCGCATCGCCGGGGAGATTAGACGCTGCGCTCCAATATCAATCGCCATGGCGCGAATCTTAGCCGGTGAAGGCTGATTCTAAAAGTTTTTTGCCTGTAAGATTTAAGAGGCAATTTCACAAGTCCACTCTGGCCCCCAGAGGACTCGCCAGAGCGACTTCTGAAACGGTCTTTAGGGCGTGGTCTTGGCCACCAGCACGAATTTCACCGTCACCGGCAGGCCCACCCAATCGCCGGTGGCCCAATTGCCCTGCCCCACGCCGTAATCGGTGCGGTTGAGGCTGACCTCGCCCTCGGCGGTGGCCTGAGTGCCGGCGACATCCAGGGTAAAAGGCAGCGTTACCTTGCGGCTGATGCCGCGGATGGTGAGCGTACCGGTGGTGGTAAAGTGGTTAGCCGGGCCGGGGGTGAAGCCCGTGGCGTCGAACACCGCCTGGGGGAAGGCGGCGGCGCTGAACCAGTCGGTGCCGGGCATGGCTTCGTCGCGCTGCTTGTCGCCGGTATGGGCGCTGCCGGTATTCACCACGATATGCACATGCGCGGCCTCGGGGTGCGCCGGGTCGTAGGAGATGGTCGCGCTCCACTGCTTGAACTCGCCGGTAAAGGGCGCGCCGGTCTGGCTACCGGAGAAGCTCAGCGTGCTCGGGTCGGGCAGCATGGTCCAGGTGGCGGCGCAGGCAGGGCTTGCGGCCAGCAGAAAGGCGGGGAGCAGAAGGGCTTTCATCGTCAGTCTTTCAAAAATGGCAGCATGCGGCTCAAAATACCATCGCGCAGCACGAAATGGTGGCGCAGCGCTGCCAACGCATGCAACCCCACCAATGCGGCCATCACCCATGCGAGACGGCTATGGATGAACCCAGCCACGGAATCGGCGGTGGTTTTGTCCTGAAGGGTGGAGAGGATGGGCAGATCCGGCCAGGGGATGAGGCCGAACAGCACGGTGGGAATATTATAAGGCGAGACCGAGACCAGCACCCAGCCGGTGAGCGGCAGGGCCAGCATGAAGCCGTACAAAGCCAGATGCGCGCCATCCGCGGCGCGGCGTTCCAGGACGGGCATGGCGGCGGGCAAGGCGGGGGGCTTGTGCGTCAGCCGCCAGAGCACGCGCAGAAAAACCGCGAACAGCACCGTGATTCCGATGGATTTATGCAACTGGTAGAGCTGGAATTTGAGGCCGACGGGGATGGCGAGATGCGCCATCCCCAGCCCCATCACGATCTGCACCAGAATACCGAGCGCGATGACCCAATGCAGGGCGATCGCCACGGAATCGTAGCGCGAGCGTGCGGGCATGTTACTGCACGAAAGCGGCGCTGATGGTCAGCGTCACCTCGTCGCCGATCAGCGGCACGTAGGTCTTCTGGTTGAAGTCTGAGCGCTTGAGCGTGCCGGTGGCGTTGAAGCCCACGGTGTACTGCTTGGAGAGCGGGTTAACGCCAGCGGCGTTGAAGGTGACCTTCAGGGTCTCCGGCTTGGTCACGCCGTGGAAGGTCAACTCGCCGGTCACCAGGGCGGTGTCCTTACCGGTGCGCACCACCTTCTCGGACTTGAACTCGATGGTCGGGTACTTCGCCGTGTCGAACCATTCCGGGGAGTTCAGCTCACCGTCCAGCTTGGTGTTGGTGGTGCTCACGGTGTTGGCCGGGATGGTGATGTCGAAGCTGGTGGCGCTCAGCTTGGCCGGGTCCAGGTTCAGGCTGCCGGAGACGTTGGTGAAGTCGCCGTACCAGGTGGTGAAGCCCATGTGGGAGACGGCGAACAGCACGCGGGTGTGGCTCGGCTCCACCGTGTAGGCGCCGGCCTTCACGTCGGTGGGGTTGGTGTTGATGGCGGACTGGGCCAGCGCGAAGGAGGGAACGGCCAGGGCGGCCAGGGCGAGAAGCTTGGTCTTCATGAGTCTATGCGTCCTTTTTGATTAGAGAGCGGCGATGGCGGCTTCGGCGTTGGCGATGGCGCGGGGCTTAAGGTCCGGCACGGCCACGCCCTCGGCGCGGATAACGGTGACATTGGTCAGGCCGATGAAGCCCAGTGCCGCCTTCAGATGCGATTCCTGGTGCTCATAAGGGGCGGCCGGGTTGCCCTCGGAGTACAGCCCGCCGCGCGAGGAGGCGACGATCACCTTCTTGCCCGCCGGAACCAGCCCGACCGGCGCGCCGTTCTCGCCGTATTTGAAGGTCTTGCCCGCGACGAGGATCCGGTCGATCCAGGCCTTGAGCTGGGTGGGGATGCCGAAATTATACATCGGCGCGCCGATGACGATGATGTCGGACGCGAACAGCGCATCAAGGAATGAAGCGCCGAGGGCGATGTCCGCCTGGGTGGCGGCATCGGCGGGCGGGTGGCCGAACATGGCGCCGATATGCGCGGGCGAGAGATGCCCCACCGGCGTGGCGGCGAGATCGAGATAAGAGACTTCCAGCGCCGGGTTCAGCGCCTTCTCACGCTCGACGATGCCGGCGGTAAGCTGGCGGGAGACGGAATTCTCGCCCAGCACGGACGAATCGATATGCCACAGCTTCATCAGATGACTCCGGTTAAAACGCCTAACGGCGCGACGCCGCCTGATTAAGGCTGCCAAACCACCCAAAGAAGCCTATATAAAAATATGGATACCATCTGTTTTACCGATAGGAGTGCCGGATGCTCGAAGGCGTGACCCTGGACCAGCTGCGCATATTCATCGCCGCGGCGGAAACACATAGCTTCTCCGCCGCTGGGCGGCGGCTGCACCGGGCGCAATCGGTCATCAGCCAAGCCATCGCCGGGCTGGAAGGGCAGCTCGGGGTGACACTGTTCCGGCGCGAGGGGCGCTACCCGGAGCTAACCGAGCAGGGCAAGCTGCTGCTGGCCGATGCGCGCTGCGTGACCGCCAGCCTGGCGGCGCTGAAGGCGCGGGCCAAGGGCATGGCGGAAGGGCTTGAGCCGGAACTCTCAGTGGCCATCGACGTAATGTTCCCCATGAGCGTGCTGACGCGCACCGCCGCCGATTTCAGCACGCATTTCCCCGTCACCCCGCTGCGGCTTTACGTGGAGGCGCTGGGCGGCGTGGCCAAGGCGGTGCTGGATGGGCAATGCGGCATCGGCATCATGGGTTCGCTGCCGCTCAGCTCCCCCAGCCTGATCACGGAGCGGCTGCTGCCGGTGCAAATCGTGTTCGTCGCCGCCCCCGGCCACCCGCTGGCGCAAATCCAAGGCGGGGTGACGGGCGAGGATCTGGCCCGGCATGTGCAGCTGGTGCTGACCGACCGCACGGATCTCTCCAAGGGCCGGGAGTTCAGCGTGATGTCCCCGCGCAGCTGGCGGCTGGCGGATATGGGAGCCAAGCACGCCTTTCTGCTGGCCGGGCTGGGCTGGGGCGGCATGCCGCTGGAGATGGTGGCGCGGGATTTGCGCGAGGGCGCGCTGGTGGAGCTGCCATTGCTGGACGTGCCGCCGCGCGAGCAGATGGCGATGTCCGCCGCCTATCGCGCCGACGCCCCGCCCGGCCCGGCGGGACGCTGGTTCGTGGAGCAACTCAAGCACCATGCCGGGGCGGCGGAGCCCACGGGCTGAGGCTACATCACCGCGAGGCTGGAACTATCGGCCACATAAGCGCGCAGATAATCCTCGATCTGCTGGACATTCTCCTCCAGCGCCACGGTCGCCACGTAGCCGTCAGGCCGGCCCAGCCAGATTGTGCCGGGGCTGATCCGCGGGCGCAGCTGGGGCTCCAGCAGCCGGGGGAATTCGTGCTGCAATGCCAGCGCCGCCGGGCTGCGGGCCGCGAACAGGGCGAAGCGAGGCGTATCCCCTGCCCCCATCGGCGGCTCATCCGGGCGCGGGGGCAGGCGCTCGCCCGGTGCGGGGCCGGGCACGCCAGCCCAGTCCTGGCCGTTGAGCGGGCTGCTTGGGTAGCTGTGCGACACCTCCGACACACTCTCGGCCGCGGCCTTGCGCGTGGGCTTGAGGCCGAAAAACACATTGCCCAACAGGTTGCGGGCGATCTGCACCGTGGGGTTTTTCAGCATTGCCACAGAGGCGGCGCGGTCCAGATTGGTCACCAGCGTTTCGGCCACGGCGTGGCGCTCGGCGGTGTAGCTTTCCAGCAGCGTTTCGGCATTGGCGGCGCCCTGCTCCACCATCGCCAGCTTCCAGGCGAGGTTGACGGCGTCGTGGATGCCCATGTTCAGCCCCTGCGCGCCCACCGGATTGTGCAGATGCGCGGCATCGCCCGCCAGGAACACGCGCCCGGCGCGGTACCCGGCGGCGTTGCGCTCATGGATGCGGAAGGCGGACAGCCAGACCGGGTCGGAGACACTAATCCCGCCTGGGCCGCGCTGGTCCACCAGCGCCTGCACCTGGGCGATATCCGGGTGGGCCGGGCGCTCCCCCTGCACGGCGTGCAAATCCGCGATCACGCGGTAATGCCCCGAGGGCAGCGGGAAGATGCCGAGGAAGCCGTCCTCGTGCCAGAAGGAGGTCAGCTCGCTGGGGAGGGAGGCAAAGCCTTCGAGCCGGACATCGGCCAGCAGCCAGTCGCTTTGCTGCGCGGGTCCGGTGGAGGACAGCCCAAGCTGCTTGCGCACGAAGCTGGAGCCGCCATCGCAGCCGACCATGTAATCGGCCTCGAAGCTCTCCTCGCTGCCATCGGCGTGGCGCAGCGTGGCGGTGACGCAATCCGGCGCGTTGATGAAATTGGTCAGCTCGACGCCGAATTCCACCTGCCCGCCCAGACGGACGAACTGCTCGGTGAGGATGCGCTCGGTCTCGGCCTGGGGGAGCATGAGGGCGTAGGGGTGGGTGCTGTCGATCTCCGAAAGCTCGATGCGCCCGATGCGCTTGCGGCCCGCCAGCACGTTCACGGCCTCGATCTTGCGCCCGGCGGCCAGCAGCGCCGCGCCAACATTGTTTGCATCCAGCAACTCCAGCGTGCGGGTCCACAGAAACAGCGCGCGGGACTGGCCGGAAGGCGCCAGCGCCTTCTCGACAACGCGCACCTTCACCCCATAACGCCGCAGCCCCACCGCCAGGCTCAACCCCACCGGCCCCGCGCCAACAACAAGAATTCCCCGATTCATCGGCACTTCCGGCCCCTTGTTACACGAAATATGTTGTTACCTTGTGCGCGGCGGGGCCGGGCCTGTCCTTGACGCAAATCAAG
>DAIDJU010000146.1 GCA_027451225.1 Acidocella sp.
TTCATCACCGACGCCGCCCCCGCTTGACGGCGCCGTCATAAGCCTGTAGCACGCGCCAACCTTTAGTCCCCATCGTCTAGAGGCCCAGGACATCGCCCTCTCACGGCGGTAACGGGGGTTCGAATCCCCCTGGGGACGCCAAGGCTTTCAATACATTGAAATCGCTGAATATTTTCGGTGTCGTCCCACGAATGTGACACACGCTTGTGCCACACGGGAAGACGCTCATGGCGATGTGTTCGTACGTCGAAAAGCGACGGCAAAGATATTATTTCCGCGCCCGGTTGCCGGGGGAAATGGCGGGCATGCTCGGACGCACGCATGTCGTAGGCTCTCTGCTCACTGGTGATTCCCGGATCGCAAAAATCCGGGCATCACGATTTTATTTTGTGCTTGCAGGGTTCCTGAGCATGCTCAGTCTCAGGATGAGAGACAATGCGCACAGCTCGGAGATGCTGGACGCGAGGGCCGCGGCCCTGGCGCAGAAGGCGTTTGAGCTTGGGGGCCGGTACGAGGCGGAGCAGGAGCGGTTGCGTCAGCGCCATGACGCCGAGCGGGAGCAACTGCGGCGGCATTGTCAGGCCGAGTTGCAGGCCATGATCAAAAATATGCAGCGGGAATGGTAGGGGGGAGCGCCGATGCCCGAACTCCTCCTGCTGGAACGGCCCGCAGCGTCCCAGGCCGAAGCCCAGTCAGACATGGCGCCCGCGCCGCCGGTCACCATGACGCCGCCTTCGGTGGCCTCGCGCTCGCCGGCTTGGCATACGCTGCGCGCGGCGTTTTTGGCGGACAAGCCCGGCCTGACGGCCAAGACGCTGTGGAGCTACAACCAGGCATTCGAGATTTGGAAGAAGCTGATCGGCGACAAGGCCATTGCCGAAATCAGGCGGGCCGATGTGAAGATGTTCGCCGACCATTTGCGTGACCGTCCCAACGCCCGCGGCGGTCATTTGAATTATCAAAGCATTGAGCGCAGCCTCGGTCATCTCAAAATCTTCATGGCCTGGGCGGTTGAGGCCGGGCATGTGGCGGATGACCGTTTCGGCGATGTGAAGGGCCGCGACAAAACCCGCGAGGAACGCATGGCAAGCGACAGCCGCCGGGCGTTCAGCGCCGCCGAGTTGACGCAGCTGTTCAGCAGCCCGCTGTTTACCCAGCCGGCGGCAGGCGACGATGAGCGGGCGGCGGCATGGTTCTTGTTGATCGCGGCGCTGACCGGCGCCAGGACGGAGGAGATTGCCACGGCGCCGGCCGAGTTGGTTCGGGTGGGCGACGTCTGGTGTCTGGATTTGAGGCAGGCGGGGACTAAGACCCGGGCCGCGCCGCGGCTTGTGCCGTTGTTGCCTGAGTTGATTCGGCTGGGGCTGCTGGACTGGGCCGCGCGGCAGGCGGCGCTGGGGCGCAGTCTGGTCCAGCCCGGCCAAGCGAAGACCGCGGCGGCGTGGTCGAAATATTTGAACCGGTACATTAACAAGCATGTCGGTGATGCGCCCGATCTGGTGCTGTATTCGCTGCGGCATGGTTTTCGGCAAATGTTGCGGGCGGCGGGCATTCATGAAGAGCTGGCCAATAAGGTCTTTGGCCA
>DAIDJU010000147.1 GCA_027451225.1 Acidocella sp.
GAACATGGCCAAAATCCACAGCAGCCCAAAGCCCATATGCAGCGCATGGGTGATGAGCAGCGTGTAGAGGCAGGAGAGATAGCCGCTCTCCAGCGGGCCGTTGCCAGCCGCCGCCATGGCCATCAGGTCGGAGACACCGAACCAGATGAACAGCGCGCCGAGCAGGCCGCCAACCGCCAGCCCGCCAAGCACCAGGCCCTTATTGCCCGATTTGAGCCCCAGCGAGCCAATGGAGACGGCAAACACCGAGCCCAGCACGATGAAGGTTTGCTCAAGCCCGCGCGAGGCGGAGAGCAGACCATTGGCCAGCGGGTGGCCGAACGCGGACATCGGATTATCCATGACCGCGTAGGAGGCGAACAGACCGGCGAAGATCAGCGCGTCGGAAAGCAGGTACAGCCAGAAACCGAACGTGCGGGTGGAGATGAAATCATGCTCCTCGCCATCATACTCCCAAAGAGCGGTTTTGGCGGTGAGAACGGGTTTTTCGGAATGCATCAGTGCGCCTCCCCCGCCAGGCCGTGGCCGCGCTTGGGCTGCTCGGCGAAAATGCTGGCGGTGCTGATATTGGCTTCATAGGCTTCCACCTCTTCGGCGGGGATGATGAAGCCTTCGTTACGGTCGAACGAGCGGATGAACACGATGGCGATCATGGCGATGGTGGTCAGCACGATCATCCAGTCGATGCGCCAGGTGAGCGCGAAGCCCCAGGCGAACACATCCATGCCCAGGATAAAGGGCAGGCCCGAGCCATGGGGCAGATGGATGGGCACGTAACGCGCGGGACGCAACGCCGCCCCCACCTCACGCCGCCAGGAGGTTTCATCGAGCGCGTTTACATGCGGGGTGACCGCGAAGTTATAAAACGGCACCGGCGTGCGGGTCAGCCATTCCAGGCCGCGCTCGGTTCCCCAGGGGCTCTCACCCGCCGGTACACGCTGCCAGAGCGAGACGACGAGCATGAGCACGAAGAAACCGATGGACGCCAGATAAACCAGCACGCCCACCTCTTCCCACATCATGTAAGGCGCGAGCGCGGTGTTGAACACGTAGTCAAGGCGGCGGGTTTCACCGGCCAGACCGGCCATGAACATGGGCACGAACACCAGCAGCGAGCCGGCGATGAAGGTCCAGAAGAACCATTTGCCCAGCGTCTCGTTCAGCTTGAAGCCAAACACCTTGGGCCACCAGAAGATGACGGCCGCGAACGCCGCCGCGCCGATGACCAGCACCATGCAGTGGAAATGCGCGACCACGAACACGCTGTCATGCACCGAGTAATCGATGACGGAGGCCGAGAGCATCATGCCCGTGAGGCCGCCGATGAGCAGCAGCACGATCGCGATCATCGCCCACAGCATCGGGGTCTCGTAGGAGATGCGGCCGCGATACATGGTGAACAGCCAGTTGAACGCCTTCACGCCCGTGGGGATGCCCACGATCATGGTGGCGGCGGAGAAGAAGCCGATCAGGTTCGGCCCCATGCCCATGGTGAAGAAGTGGTGAGCCCACACAACCCAACCCACGCCCGCGATGCCCATGGAGGCGGCGATCATGGTCGGGTAGCCGAACAGCGACTTGGCGGAGAAGGTCGAGACGATCTCCGAGATCAGGCCGAAGGCCGGCAGCACCAGGAAGTACACTTCCGGGTGACCCCAGGTCCAGAACAGGTTGATGTAGAGCATGTAGTTGCCGCCGAAGCCGGCGGAGAAGAAATGGGTGCCGACGTAACGGTCGAGACCCAGCATCGCCAACGCCGCGGTGAGCACGGGGAAGGCGGTGACGCCGATGATGGCGGTGGCCATGTTCACCCAGGTGAACACCGGCACGCGGAACCAGCCCATGCCGGGGGCGCGCATCTTAACGATGGTGGTGATGATGTTGATGGCGTTGAAGGTGGTGCCCAGACCAGAGATCTGCAGCGCCCACATCCAGTAATCCACGCCCACGCCCGGGTTGGAGGGGAGCTCCGCGAAGGGCATCAGGCCGACCCAGGTGGCGTTGGAGAACTCGCCGACGAACAGCGAGATCATGCACAGCAGCGCACCGGCGACGGTCAGCCACAGGCTCACCGCGTTCAGGTAGGGGAAGGCCATGTCGCGCGCGCCGATCTGCAGCGGCACGATGATGTTGCCGAGACCGGTGAGCAGCGGGGTGGCGGCGAAGATCAGCATCAGAGTGCCGTGCGCCGAGTAGACCTGGTCGAAATGGTACGGCGGCAGGTAGCCATGGGCCGCACCCAGGTAACCGGGGCTGTTGGGGCCGATGGCGATGGCCTGCTGGGTACGCATCATCACGCCGTCGATGAAGCCGCGGAACAGCATCACCAGGCCGAGGATCATGTACATCACGCCGATGCGCTTATGGTCGACGGAGCAGAGCCACTCGCGCCACAGATAGCCCACCTTGCGGAAGTACAGCACGCTGCCCACGACGACGAGACCGGCGGTGGCGGCGATGCAGAAGGTGAAGATGAGAATGGGGTTGGTGTAGGGAATGGCCTCGAGGGTCAAGCGCCCGAGCAGGGGCGACCAGGGGCCGTCAACAGCGACTTGCACGGTTAAAATCCTTCCTTATTTCGCGGAAGCGGAGGCCGGGGCCTCGCCTTCGTTGGAGGCGACGCTCTTGGTCAGCGAGTCGGGGACCGGGTAGGTCTTGCCGTTCATCGCGTCCATCACGACCTTGCCGAAAAGGCTGCCAGCGTTGGGGGTGGTGAAGTAGGACGGCACGGCGCCGTAATTCACCTGCGGCTGGGCGATCTTCTGGGTGAACAGATCATAGGTGAGCTGATTGGGGCTCGCCTGCACGCTCTTTACCCAGTTGTCGTAATCGGCCTGGGCCACGATGCGGGCCTTGAAGCGCATCCAGGAGAAGCCAGCGCCCGAAAAATCGGTGGAGAAGCCGGTGAACTCGGCGGGCTGGTCGATCTCGAAGGCGTCCTTGCTGATCATCGCCGGCATGGCGTCGACCATCGGGGCGACCTGCGGGATGTAGAAGCCGTTCATCGCCTCGGTGGCGGTCATGGTCAGCTCGACGCGGCGGCCGGCGGGCACGACCAACTCGTCGATGCTGGCGATGTTCTCATCAGGGTAGACGAACACCCACTGCCAGTCGGTGGCGATGACATCGACCTTGACCGGCGGCAGCGAGGCGCCGGGGGCGCCGGCCAGGGCAGGCGTGGTCCAGGGGTCGATGCGGTAAATGGCGGAGACGGACATGTAAGCCAGCACCACCACCATGGCGAGCGGAATGGCCCAGGCCAGAACCTCGATGGTGAAGGAGAAATGCCAGTCCGGCGTGTATTTCGCGTTGCGCGAGTGGTGGTAGCGGAGCGGGAAGAAGATGGTCATCAGCACCGTCGGCACGATGATCAGCAGCATGATGCCCGTGATCCACATCGTGTAGTGGTATTCCAAGCCGCCGAGCATGCCGACGGGATGGAACAGGCGCATATTGTCCGTGGAGCAGCCAGCCAAGGCCAACGGGGCTAACAAGCCGAGTTTTCGCCAGTATCGCAATTATATGTCCTCCCCCAGATCATTTGCCTGGGATAATGCACTCACCAGAAACCACTTCCCCCGCTTTAGCCGCGCAGCACCGATTGGTTTGAGAAGCAGCTGCTGCAACCAAAGCTGTTGGCGGGCATAAGATGATTTCCGGTGTCGTGCAATACTGCGAGGAGATAGCAGAAAGCCGAGCTATGCAGGCGATGCTGGGATGCGTATAACTATATGAAATTGAAATAAACACGGCGCTCCAGGCGCGGGAGCGCCGTGTTCTGTTTCGGGGCGGTTTTACGCCATGAGGCGGCGGTAGACATGCCAGGTGGCATGGCCGAGCACCGGCAGCGACACGGCAAGCCCGAGCAGCACCAAGGCTGTGCCGGCAGCCATGATCACCGCGACGATGAAGCCCCAGCCCAGCACCACCACCGGATTTTTGATAAAGGCCCGGGCGGAGACGGTAATGGCCTGCCAGACAGTGACATCCTCATCCAGCGCCAGCGGGAAGGCAACGAGCCCGAGGCACAGCGTGACCAGGGCGAACACCGCGCCGGTAAGGTAGCCGAGGACGATCATCTCCCACCCCGCCGCGGTGGTGAACACGCGGACAAAGAACTCAAGCCCCCGCGCCGGGCCGCTTTGCCCCAGCGTATGTGCATACACGATGCCCGCCACCGCCAGCCAGGCGAGGAACAGGGCGATACTGAGCATCCCCAGGGCCTCGATGGTATTGAGGCGGGGGGTGGCGAAAGGGGCGGCGGCGGCCTCGGCCAAGGCGACGCCGCTGCGCTCGCGCTCGCGCGAAAGGGCCATGAACCAGAGCGTGACCATCGGCCCCAGAAGCGCCAAGCCGGCGCAGACCGGGAACAGGAAGGGCAGCAGGTTGGGGGCTGCCGTTACCGCGCCAAGCATGATCGCGGCGACGGGTGAGAGCACCGCCAGCACCATCACCTCGGTCCGGCAGGCCCGCCAATCCGCCACGCCAAGGCGCAAGGACTCCCACAAATCGTTGAAATTTATGTGGTTGATCCGGAATTCGCGCCGGGACACGTCGCCGCTTGTGGAAAGGAGGGTGGAATGGCCGGCGCTTGGGATCGCACTCATGTTTCTTCCCCTTTGTTACGGATATGTTTTTGTTGGGGAATTATAGTGCGTTGTCCTCGCGGTTTCCAGAAGAAAAGCTGCGGGGCGCGTGAAGGATAATGCGTATCTAGCCCAGGGCCCAGGCAAGGCTGAGAATGGCGGTCAGGGTCAGCCAGAGGGCGGCGGGAAGCATCCGGCGGTTGCGGGAGAGGGCAAGCGCATAGCTGGTTTTGAGCAGGTTATTGCTGGCGCTGGCGATGAGCACGGCGCTCACCACGGCCTGCTCGCTCACCTGGAACTTGCCGTCGAGCAGGGAGAAGATGAAGGGGTCGATATCCGAGAAGCCGACCGCGAAGCTCAGCACATGCAACCCCGCCGCGCCGTAGCGCTGGGTGACGAAATTGGTGGCGGCGGCGAAAAACAGGAACAGCAGGGCGAAGAGGAAGGCGACCGGCAGATCCAGCGGGTTGGCGCTGACGGCGGCATGAGCGGTGGTGACGGTGCCCTTGGCGCGCCAGGCCAGCAGCCCGGCAACCGCCAGCGAGGCCAGGAACAGCGAGCCGAAGGGCAAAGCCAGGGCCAGGGCGGAATTGGCATGGCCGAGCAGCACGATGATGACCAGCAGCCGCACATACATCATGGCCGTGGCGATAACCACCGCCGCCGGGGCGAAGGAGTCTCCTCCCGGCTCGCCCCGCGCCCCGCGCGCCAGCACCACCGTGGCGGCGGTGGAGGAATATAGCCCGCCCAGCACGCCGGTGAGCAGCGTGCCCGCGCGCGGGAACACGTAGCGATGCGCGAGATAGCCGAGATAGGAGATGCCGGAGATGACGAGCACGGCCATCCACACCTTGGTGTAGGTGATGCCTGCGAGATAGGGGATGTTGGCATCTGGCAGCAGGGGATAGATGAGCCCGGCCAGGATGAAGAATTTGGCGAAGGTGACGCCTTCCTCGGCGGGGAAAGCGTCGGAGAGGCGCCGGATTTCCGCCTGCTCGCCGAGCGAGAGCAGGATGAGGATGACCAGCGCCGCCAACAGCACGATAGGCGCCGTCAGCACCACCGGGCCTAGCGAATAGGCCATTACGCCGATCACCGTGGGCAGCAGCGAGGAATCGCCGCCCTTGAGGCGCTTGCGGTAATCCATCAGCAGCAGCAGGTTCAGCCCGCCGAGCCCAATGCAGAACGGCACGACCGGTGCCACGATCCACAGGCTGAAACCGAGTGCGGCCAGCAGGGTGATGGTGCGGGTAGTGCCGAAGCCCAGGGCCTCGGGCAGCAGGTTTCCGGCATCGCGCCGGCGGTAGGCGTGCAGTTCCAGCCCGATGATGAAGGCCAGCCCCACCGTGCCCAGAAAGGCCGAAAGCTCAGGGGGGATCAGGGCGCTCATGCGGCGCGCAACGCGGCCAGCCCCTGCTCCAGATCTTCGATCAGGTCGTCCACGTTCTCCAGCCCGATATGGAAGCGGGCCAGCGGGCCTTCGAACACGCCGGAGCCTTCGCTGCGCTTGATGGTGCCGGTGGTGGGCAGCACCAGGCTCTCATACCCGCCCCAGCTCGCGCCGATGCCGAAGAGTTGCAAGGCATCGATAAGCCGCACCACGGCCTCGGGGCTGAATTCCGGCTTGAACACCACGCCGAATAACCCGCAGGAGCCGGTGAAATCGCGCTTGTACAGCTCGTGCCCAGGGCAAGAGGGCAGGGCCGGATGCAGTACGCGCGCCACCTCGGGCCGGGTGGCGAACCAGTTGGCCACCTTCAGTCCCGCTGCTTCCTGGGCTTTCAGCCGCACATGCAGCGTGCGCAGGCCGCGCAGGGCCAGCCAGCAATCGTCGGGGCTTGCGTAATTGCCCAGTTCCAGCGCGCCCAGGCGCAGCCAGCGCCAATCCTCGTCGCTGTTCACCACCACGGCGCCGAGAATGATGTCCGAATGGCCGCCGGGATATTTGGTCAGGGCGTGGATGGAGACATCCACCCCCTTGGTGAAGGGCTGGAAGTGGTGGATGCCCCAGGTGTTGTCGAGGAACACCTTGGCGCCGCGCGCATGGGCCACTTCGGCGAGGGCGGGGATGTCCTGTACCTCGAAGGTATGGCTGCCGGGGCTTTCGGTGAACAGCACGCTTGTATTGGGGCGGAACAGCGCCTCCAGCGCCGTGGGCGTGATCGAGGGATCGTAATAGCTGGTCTCGACGCCGTAGCGGCGCAGCAGCCCGTCGCAGAAGGTGCGGGTGGGGCCGTACACCGAATCGGGCACCAGCAGGTGATCCCCGGCCTTCAGGTAAGCCAGGAGCGGCACGGTGATGGCCGAAAGCCCCGAACTGGTGACCTGGGCGTGGCTGCCGCCCTCGATCTCGGCGATGGCGGCCTCAAGGGCGAAATGCGTCTCGTTACCGCAGAGGCCGTAGATCTCGACAGGCTCCAGCACGCGCTTGCCGATGGCGAGCTTGGTGCCCATGTCCGGGTAAAGCACGGTGGAGCCACGGGTGACGCCGGGGTTGACGAAGCCGTATTCCTTGGTCGGCCTGCGCCCCGCGTGGATCAGAGCCGTCTCGATCTTCTTAGCCATTTACACCTCTATAGGGGTGTCGTCCCGCGAGCCCCATTCGGCCCAAGAGCCATCATAAATCGCGGCCTCGGGCAAGCCCGCCAGTTTCAGCCCCAGCGCCAGCACGCAGGCGGTAACGCCAGAGCCGCAGGAGGCGACGGGTTTGCTCGCATCGGTGATGCCGAGACTGGCGAATTTGTGCCGCAATTTGGCGGGGGGCAGGAACTTGCCCTCGTGCAGAAGCTCGGTGAAGGGCAGGGATATGGCGTCCGGTATATGGCCGCTGCGCATCCCCGGCCGCGGCTCCGGCACCGTGCCCGCGAAGCGCGGCGCGGCGCGGGCGTCCAGCACCTGCTCGGTTTTGGTCAACAGGTTGCGCTTCATGTCGTCCAGCGCCCGGACCATCCCGGCGTAGTACTGGGCGGTAAACTGGCCCGGCGTGGGAGCATCCGGTTCGCCATGCTCAAGCCCGTCGCCCGTCGCCTGCCAGGCGGGGAGGCCGCCATCGAGCACCTGGACATTATCATGCCCGAAGACACGGAACATCCACCACAAACGCGGGGCGGAGAAGATGCCGCGCTGGTCGTACACCACCACGTGGCTTGACGAGCTGACGCCCAGCGCCGCCACGGCGGCGGCGAAGTCCTCGGGCAAGGGCAGCATGTGGGGTAGGCTGGAGGCGTGGTCGGAGACGGCGTCGAGTTCGAAGAACTGAGCGCCGGGGATACGCATGGCGGTGAAGATCGCGTGCGCGTCCTTGTCCTCATTGGGCAGGTAATAGGTGGCGTCGAGCACCACCACGCCGGGGTGGCCGAGCCGTTGCTTCAGGGCCGCCGGGGTGATGAGCGGGGAGGTCACCCGCGCGCCGCCGTGACCAGGGCGCGCACGCGCTCTGCCGCCGCTGTCCCCTTCACCGCCTCGCGCCAGGCGAGTTCAGAGACGCGCTGATGCGCGGCCACTGCATCCTCGGCATTCGTGATCATGGCAACTCCAGATTGCAGGCTGGGCGGCGCGTCGCAGGGGAAGGGGTTGATGGCGAGCGTCGCCCGGTCGCGCGCGCGCAACAGGGTGAACGGGCCGTTCGGCTCGCCCTGGGCCATCAGGCCAAGTTGCAGGCCAATGGGCTCGCTTTCCATCAGGTTGGCGATGTTCTCCATCTCGCGCAGTGCCATTTCGCGGGCAGCGGCGCGCAGGCGGTCGCTGGCGGGCACCAGCGGGCAGATGCCCTCGGCCAGGAATTTCTGGATTGAGGCGGCGGTGAGGATCGCGATGATCGAGGGCTTGCGCGCCGCGTACATGCGCTTGCGCGAGATCATCACGCTCATCAGCTGCTCGGCCGCGGCGCGGGCGGCCATGCGGTCCGCGCCTTGTGCGTCGGCATGCTCCTCCAGCATCTGGGCGAGGAGGGAGTCATAATTATCAGAGGTGATGAGATAGCAGAGCGGGCCGTGAACCTGGAGGATCTGGTCCGATGATTCCTCGATCTGGCGCAGGCGCTCGGCGTAACCTACTGGTTTTCCATAATATTCAACGCCGATGCCCAGCAGGGTCAGCGGCGAAATCTTCAGCAGCTCGGCTAGGCGGTTCACCGTGTCGAGCTTGATGACCTCGCCTTTTTCGTAACGATACAGCGCGGCGCGCGAGACGCCGAGCCGGGCCGAGATTTCCTCGGCCTTCAGGCCGGATTCCATCCGATAGGCGCGCAATTGCTGGCCGATTTCGTTAAACCGCATCGTAACTATATCCTAAAAACCCGTGTAGTTTGTGGACTAACAAGCGTCCATATTTCGGGACAGTATCTCGAAAAACAAGCTTTTTTGCAAACAAAAACGCCGCATGGCGGAAAAGTTGAGGAAAATTGAGCCAGGGCAGGGTGATGAGAATTGGCGGCGGTGCGGCTGGGGCTTGCGGGAGAGGGGGGGCTCAGGCATCACCGACGCATGAGACTTGACCGGATCATTATGCTTGCCTTGGCCATTACGCTGGGCATTGGCTGCCTGCTCATTCTGCTGCCGTTTCTGCCGGCCATGGTGTGGGCGGGGATCCTTGTTTACTGCCTCTGGCCGCTCTATGCGCGGTTCCGCCTGTATGTGCGCCCAAGTGTCGCGGCTTTCGTGATCACCCTGGTGGTGGCGGGGATCGTACTGGTGCCGCTGGTGCATCTGGCGCTGCTGGGCGCGCGCGAGGTGCGCGAGAGCGAGCATTGGGTGCAGGAGGCGCTGCAAAACGGCCTGCCGCCGGCCCCGGCCTTTTTCCAGCATATCCCGCTGATTGGCGGGCTGCTGACGGATTTCTGGAATAATTCGGCTGATGATCTGGGCGGGGCGGCGAGTACGCTGCAACCGGTGCTGGGCGTACTCGCACATTCGGGCTTCAAGCTGCTGGTGCAGGCCACGCACGGGTTGGTCGGCACGGTGGTGGCGCTATTCTTCGCTTATCTGTTCTTTCTTTCGGGCGAGGCGGTGGTGGAGCGCATCCGCCTGCTGCTGGTGCGGCTGATCAACGAGACGCGGACCAATGACCTGCTGCAACTCGTGGCTTCCACGGTGCGCGGTGTGGTGTTCGGCATCGTCGGCACGGCGGCGTTCCAGGGCGTGCTCTACGCTATTGGGTTCGAGGTGGCGCGGGTGCATCAGGCATTGCTGCTGGGGGTGCTGGCGGGGGTGATCTCCATCGTGCCGGCAGGCGCGGTGGTGGTGTATGTGCCGGTCAGCCTGTACCTGCTGGCGGTGGGGCACCCGGTGGTGGCGACGCTGCTGGCGACGTATTGCTTCGTCGTGGTCGGCGGTGCGGATTCTATCCTGCGGCCGTGGCTGATCTCGCGTGGGGCGTCGCTTTCTTATGCCGTGACGCTTATTGGCGTGCTCGGCGGGGCAATTACCTTCGGCGCGTTGGGGATCTTCCTGGGGCCGGTGCTGCTCGCGCTCGGGCTGGCTCTGGCGGAGGAATTCGCCGGAGAGCCGGGTGGGGCCTGGCGGTAACGGAAGTTAGGAAAAAATTAACCTAATTGGCGTAAACAGGGGGCATGAGAGCAGCGCCCCTGGCCCCCAATCTATCGCCTATCAACAGCTTGGCCCGCCGCCGGGCGGCGCAGACCCTGGGCTGCGATGCAGAAGAACTGGTGGCAGAGAAGCTGACCGCCTCGGGCTACACCATTCTGGCACGGCGGCTGCGGACCGGGGCAGGGGAAATCGACCTTATCGCCGCGAATGCGCAGCGCCTGCTTTTCATCGAAGTTAAAGCGCGGCCAAGCCTGAGCGCGGCCGCGTATGCTGTTTCAGCCCGGCAACAGGCGCGGCTGCTGGCGGCAGCCAGCGTGGTGCTCGCCGCACACCCGGAATGGGCGCGTGAGGAGACGCGCTTCGATGTCGCGTTGGTCGCCGGTGGGGTGGTGGACGTGATCCGGGATGCGATCCGTTACAGCTGACCAGCGAAGGCCGTGAGCATGCGGGCATGGGCGCGCGTGCCGCGATGGAAGCAGACCAGATCAAATTTCTCGTTGGGGGAGTGGATGCAATCATCATCCAGCCCGAAGCCCACGAGTAGCGTGTCCAGCCCCAGATGCGTCTTGAATGCTTCGACCACCGGAATTGACGCACCGGAGCCGATGAGCGCCGCCGGTTTGCCGAACTCCTCGGCCAGAGCCGCGGTGGCGGCGCGCAAGAAGGGGGCGTCGGGGTTTAGGGAAAAGCCTGGAGCGGCGCCACCGCGTTTGAACTCCACCCGGGCATCCTTGGGCAGACGCTCGGTGATGAAGCGCTCGAAAGTCTCCAGCACCTTCTGCGGGTCCTGCCCGGCGACGAGGCGGAAGGTGAGCTTGGCCGTGGCATGGGCGGGGATGACCGTCTTGCTGCCCTCGCCCTGATAACCGCCATAGATGCCGTTCAGCTCCGCTGTTGGCCGGGCCCAGAGCTGGGCGAGGGGGAGCTGGTCCGTCTCGCCCGCTGGGGTGGCAAGGCCGACATCGGCCAGGAAGGCGGAGGCGTCGAAGCCGAGCCCGGTCCAGTTTTCCGCCTGGGCGGAGGAGACGGAGGCGATGCCGTCGTAAAAACCGGGGATCTGGATGCGGCCCGCATCATCCTTGAGCTGGCCCAGGATGCTGACCAGCGCCTGGATCGGGTTGAGCGCGATGCCGCCGAACAGCCCGGAATGCAGGTCGCGCTTGGGGCCGTGCAGACGCATCTCGATGGCCGCCAGCCCGCGCAGAGAGGTGGTGATGGCGGGGGTGGCGGCGTCCCACATATTGGTGTCGGCCACATAGACGAAATCGGCGGCCAGGGTTTCGCGCTCATTGGTCAGCAGCTCGGCCAGAGAGGGGCTGCCGTTTTCCTCCTCGCCTTCCAGCAGCACGGTCAGGCGCACCGGCAGCTTGCCGTTCACCGCCAGATGCGCGCGGATGGCCTCCATGAAGCTGATGACCTGGCCTTTATCGTCCACCGCGCCGCGGGCGACGATGCGCTTGCCGCGCGGGCCGTCGATGAGTTGCGGGTCGAACGGGTCGGAGTTCCACAGCTCCAGCGGATCGGCGGGCTGCACGTCGTAATGGCCGTAGAACAGCACATGGGGCGCATCCGGCCCGGCCTCGTGGTTGGTGGCGATGACGCCGGGCAGGCCCGAGGTTTCCGACAGCCGGGCGGCAAAGCCCATGCCCGCCAGCGCGTCGCGCGCCCATTCGGCTGCCTTGCGGCAATCGCCCGCATGGGCGGGCTGGGCGCTGATGCTGGGGATGCGCAGGAAGGCGAACAGCCGCTCCAGCGAGGTTTCGAGCTGGGCGTCCACGGTGTCGAGAATCTTTTGCATGGCTCTATCTGGCCGCGTGGGGCGGGAAAAATCAATGCGGCTTGATTTGGAGCCAAAACCCGCCGAAACAGCGCGCATGACACAGCTGACGCTCTACAATACCCGGACCCGGACCAAAGAGGTTTTCACGCCCATAGACCCCGCCAATGTGCGGGCCTATCTCTGCGGGCCCACCGTGTATGACCGTGCGCATATCGGCAACGCCCGCAATGTGGTGATGTTCGATATCCTGATCCGCCTGCTGCGCCGGCTGTATCCCAAGGTCACGTATGTGCGGAACATCACGGACATCGACGACAAGATCAACAACCGCGCCAAGGAGCGGGGGCTGCCGATCGAGCAGGTCACCGAGGGGCCGATCCGCTGGTATCATGAGGATATGGGCGCGCTGTATGCCCTGCCGCCCGATATCGAGCCGCGCGCGACCGAGCATCTGCCCGAGATCATCGCCATCATCGAGCGGCTGATCGCCAATGGCCATGCTTATGTGGCTGAGGGGCATGTGCTGTTCTCCGTTGCCTCCGACCCTGATTATGGCAAATTCTCCGGCCGCACGCCGGATGAGCTGATCGCGGGCGCACGGGTGGATGTCGCGCCTTATAAGCGCGATGCGGGGGATTTCGTGCTGTGGAAGCCCTCCACGCCGGACCTGCCGGGCTGGGACAGCCCGTGGGGGCGTGGGCGGCCGGGCTGGCATATCGAGTGCTCGGCGATGTCATGGCGCCATCTGGGCACGGATTTCGACATCCATGGCGGTGGTGATGATCTGATCTTCCCGCACCATGAGAACGAGATCGCGCAGTCCTGCTGCGCCTTCCCCGGCTCGCATTTCGCCAAGACCTGGGTGCATAACCGAATGCTGCTGGTGAACGGCGAGAAGATGAGCAAGTCGCTCGGCAATTTCAAAGTGCTGAACGACGTGCTGCAAACCGCGCCGGGCGAGGCGGTGCGCCTGCTGCTGATGCGCTCGCATTACCGCTCGACGCTGGATTTCTCGGATGCCGGGCTGATCGAGGCGCGCAAGGAGTTGGACCGGTTCTACCGCGCGGTGGAGGCGCATCCGGGCGTACAGGCGGCGTCCGAGGTGCCTGACTGCGTGCTGGAGCCGTTGCTGGATGATCTCAACACGCCGGGCGCGCTCTCCGGCCTGCATGGGCTGGCCGATGCCGCTCTGGCGGGCGATGCCGCCGCCGCCGCCGCGATGCTGGCCGCCGGACAGGCGCTGGGGCTGCTGAACGTCTCGCCCGCCGCGTGGTTCGCGGGTGATATTCCGGCCGAGGTGCAGGATCTGGCGGCGCAGCGCGTGGAGGCGCGCAAGCGCAAGGATTTCGCTGAGTCGGATCGTTTGCGCGATGCCATTGCGGCTTTGGGCTATGCCGTGGAGGACGGCCCTGGCGGTACTTACAAGCTGAGGAAATCGTAATGACCGGGCGTAGCGGTGGCGCGGAGCTGGAGCCGATCGAGCCTTCGCCGGTGGTGATTTTGGTGCGTCCGCAGATGGCCGAGAATATCGGCGCTGTGGCGCGGGCCATGGGCAATGGTGGGCTGTTTCACTTGCGCATCGTCGCCCCGCGCGACGGCTGGCCGCTGCCGCGCGCCTGGATCACGGGTTCAGGCGCGCATCGGATTCTGGACAACGCGCAGGTGTTCGAGACCGTGGCCGAGGCCGTTGCGGATTTGAACCGGGTGTTCGCCACTTGTCCGCGTCCGCGCCATATCATCAAGCCGGTACTCACCGCGCGGGGTGGGGCCATGGAAGTCGTGGCCGCCGGGCAGCGTGGTTTGAAAACCGGCGTGCTGTTCGGGCCGGAGCGCACGGGGCTGGACAATGACGACATCGCCAATGCGGACAGCCTGATCCGTTACGATCTCAACCCTGATTTCATGTCGCTCAACCTCGCCCAGGCGGTGATGGTGTTTGGGTATGAGTGGTGGCTGGCGCGCTCGCCGGAATTGCCGCCGCGTGAGTTGCAGGTGAACGAGACCGCGCCCGCCACAAAGGGCGAGCTGGATAATTTCATGGCGCATCTGGTTCGCGCCTGCGATGAGTGCGGGTTTCTGCGCAATGAGCAGAAGCGCCCCGGCATGGTGCGTAATCTGCGCCATTTCTTCACGCGCGGCGAGGTGACGCGCCAGGAGTTGAACACCCTGCACGGCATTATTTCCGAACTGGGCAAACGGCGCGGATAGGATTGAAGAGGTGGAATGAATATTTTAGGTTGTGCCTCCGTGAGGTAAGGGGGCTTTTATTTTGCTTGGCATTTTTCTCGTCTGTTGCGCTGTTGGCCTCTATTTTGTTCTGAAACATAAGCGTCCTGCCGCTCCTCATGCGCCGTTGCCCGTTTTGACCGTTCCACCTCCGCAGGTAGAGGAAGAATGCTCGCAGACTGTTGAGCGGGCACGTCCAAAAAGCCCGTTGGATATTGTCACGGAGACTGCTTTTACCCCGCGTAAACTCATGAATGTGGGGGAATATAAAGTCTTCAAAACGGTCGAGGATATTTTAAAGCACAATCCCTCAGGTTGCCGGGTGATGGCTCAGGTCAGCCTGGGCGAGATATTGTCCTGCGACGGTGATGTGTACTGGACGATCAATAGCAAGCGGGTCGATGTGCTTGTGATCGATCCGCGAGGCATGCCTGTATTGGCCATCGAAATACAGGGAAGCGGCCATTACCAAGGCAACGCGCCGATGCGTGACGCCGTTAAAAAGGAAGCGTTGCGTAAGGCCGGTGTGAAGTGGCTGGAAATTCTCGGCGATGACGCTGACGCCGCAATCCGCACAAAAATTGAACTAGCCCTTGGGCTTCCGGTGGGGGCTTCTACGGCCTCCACCGGTGCAGCCTAGAGCCGTCGCAGTGTAAACACTTCCGCCAGCGAGGCCTCGATGGCCGCACCATGATTGGCGTCGCGGGCCTCGATCATGATCTCGAGCTGAGCATCTTGCACATGCGGGCTGGAGAACAGGCGGTGATGCGCCACCTCCAGAATATTCCCGCCCAGCGCCCCGATGCGCGTGGCGACTTCCGCCAGCATGCCCGGGCGGTCCGGCATTTCCAGCACCAGGCGCAGCACGCGGCCGTCGCGCAGCAGGCAGCGCATGAGCGTGTTGGCCAGGATGCGCGGGTCGATATTGCCGCCGCAGATGGAGATGCCGACCTTCTTGCCCTTGAACCGCTCGGGGAAGGAGAGCAGCGCGGCAAGCCCGGTGGCACCCGCACCTTCCGTCACCTGCTTGGCGTTTTCCACGAAGGTGGCGATGCCGCGTTCGACGGCATGTTCGCTCACCACCAGAATGGGCACGTTCAGTGCCTTGAGGATGGCCAGCGGCAACTGCCCGATATCGCGCACGGCGATGCCCTCGGCGATGGTTGGGCCGCCGACATGAATGGTCTCGCCCGCCAGCGCCTGGGCGAAGGCGGCGTAGTTCTCGACCTCGGCGCCCAGTACCTCACATTCGGGGCGTAAGTGCCGGGCCACCACGGCGGTGCCCGCCAGCAGCCCGCCACCGCCAGTCGCGGCGACGATCACGTCCAGATCCGGCTGGTCCTCGAGCATCTCCAGCGCCATCGTGCCCTGGCCCGCGATCACGCCCGGGTCGTCATACGGGTGCAGGAAGAACAGCCCTTCCTCCTGCTCCAGCCGGTGCGCCTCGGCGGCGGCTTCGGCCAACGTCTCGCCGTGCAGCACCACGTTCGCGCCCCAGGCGGCGGTGCGCGTCACCTTGGTCGCGGGGGTGTGGCGGGGCATCACGATGGTCGCCTTGATGCCAGAAAGGGCGGCATGGCGCGCCACGGCCTGGGCATGGTTGCCCGCCGACATCGCCACCACGCCAGCCTTGCGCTCCTCGGGCGTGAGCAGGGCGATGCGGTTGGCCGCGCCGCGCTCCTTGAACGCGCCGGTGGCCTGGAGATGGTCGTACTTGATGTACACCTCCGCCCCGGTAATGCGGGAAATCCCGTCCGAACGGAGGAAGGGGGAGCGCAGCACAGCCCCCTTGATCCGCGTTGCCGCGGCCTGGACGTCGTCGAAGGTGATCATGGCAGGTTAACCGTAGGTGATCTTCAGGATTTCGTAGGAACGATCGCCGCCGGGGGCGGGGACGGACACGGTCTCGCCCACGCGCTTGGAAATCAGCGCTTTGGCGAGCGGCGAGGTAATGGAGAGGCGCGCGCGCTTGATGTCGGCCTCGTGCATGCCCACGATCTGGTAGGTGACCTCGGTTTCGGTGTCCTCGTCGATGAGCAGGATGGTCGCGCCGAACTTCACCGTGTCGCCCGAGAGGGAGGCAGGGTCGATGACCTCGGCGGCGCAGGTGATCTCCTCCAGCTCGGAAATCCGGCCTTCGATAAAGGACTGACGCTCGCGCGCCGCATGGTATTCCGCGTTCTCGGAGAGGTCGCCATGGGCGCGGGCCTCGGCGATCGCACGAATAATCGCCGGTCGCTCCACCGCCTTCAGGTTCCGCAGTTCATCTTCGAGCGCCGCGAGGCCTGCCGCGGTCATGGGGAATTTCTGCACTTTTTCTCCTCAAGGGCCGCAGCCCCCGATGGGGTTAAGATCAACAAAGCCTCCCCCGCCGGCCGGAACCGGCGGGGATTGGCTTAGAAAGGCTTGGCAAAGTACGACTGAAGCGGCGCGACATCAAGGGTGTCGGCCTTCAGCGCGGCGATGGCATGGGCCGCGGCCCTGGCACCGGCGATGGTCGTGAACTTCGGCACGCCATGGGTGAGGGCGGAGCGGCGGATGTCGAAGCTGTCCGCCACCGATTGCGCGCCCGAGGCGGTGTTGACGATGAGCTGGATCTCGCCGGAGCGGATGGCGTCCACGCAATGCGGGCGGCCTTCCAGCACCTTGTTCACCTGCTTCACCTCGATCCCGGCCGCGGCGATGCACTTGGCGGTGCCGGAGGTGGCCATGATCGAGAAGCCCAGCTCCGCGAGGCGGCGCGCCACCGGGACGATCGCGCCCTTGTCGGCATCCTTCACCGAAAGGAACGCCGTGCCCTTGAGCGGCAGGCTGACGCCTGCGCCAAGCTGCGCCTTGGCGAAGGCGCGGGCGAAGTTGGTGTCCAGCCCCATCACCTCGCCGGTGGACTTCATCTCGGGCCCGAGCAGCGTGTCCACATTGGTGAAGCGGGCGAAGGGGAACACGGCCTCTTTCACCGCCACGTGGCGCGGGTTGATGGAGTCGTCGAGATCGAAGCTGGAGAGCTTCGCCCCCGCCATCACCAGCGCGCCGATCTTGGCCACCGGTACGCCGGTCGCCTTGGCGACGAACGGCACGGTGCGCGAGGCGCGGGGGTTCACTTCCAGCACGTAGATGGTGTCGTTCTGGATGGCGTATTGCACGTTCATCAGCCCGACGACGTTGAGCGCCTTGGCCATGGCCACCGTCTCGGCGCGCAGCTCGGCCACGATGGCCGGGGAGAGCGAGTAGGGCGGGATGGAGCAGGCGGAGTCACCGGAATGGATGCCCGCTTCCTCGATGTGTTCCATCACACCGGCGACATACACGGTCTCGCCGTCGCAGATGCAGTCCACGTCCACTTCGGAGGCTTCGTTCAGGTAGCGGTCGATCAGCACCGGGTTGTCGCCGGAGACGCGCACGGCCTCGCGCATGTAGCGGCTCAGCCCGGCGCGGTCGTACACGATCTCCATCGCCCGGCCGCCCAGCACGTAGGAGGGGCGGATGATGATGGGATAGCCGATGCGCTCGGCAATGGCTTCAGCCTGCTCGACGGAGCGGGCGATGCCGTTTTCCGGCTGGCGCAGCCCCAGGCGCTTCAGCAGCTCCTGGAAGCGCTCGCGGTCCTCCGCCACGTCGATGGCATCGGCCGAGGTGCCGAGGATGGGGATGCCCGCGTTCTCCAGCGCCTGGGAGAGCTTCAGCGGCGTCTGCCCGCCATACTGCACGATGCAGCCCAGCAGCGTGCCCTTTTCCTGCTCCTTGCGCAGCAGGGAAAGCACGTCCTCGGCGAAGAGCGGCTCGAAATAGAGGCGGTCGGAGGTGTCGTAATCGGTGGAGACGGTCTCCGGGTTGCAGTTGACCATGATGGTCTCGTACCCGGCCTCGCGCAGGGCGTAGGCGGCGTGGACGCAGCAATAGTCGAACTCGATGCCCTGGCCGATGCGGTTCGGCCCGCCGCCGAGGATGACCACCTTGCGCCGGTCGGAGACATCCGATTCGTCCAGCGGCTGGCCGTAAGAGCCCTCGAAGGTGGAGTACATGTAAGAGGTCGCGGAGGCGAACTCGCCGGCGCAGGTGTCGATGCGCTTATACACCGGGGTGACGCCGAGCTTGAGCCGGGCGGTGGTGACGGCGGCTTCCTTCTGGCCGGTGAGTTCGGCGAGGCGCTTATCGGCGAAGCCCAGCGCCTTGAGGCGGCGCAGGCCCTGCGTGTCGCGCGGCAGGCCATGCGTCTTCACCTCGCGCTCGGCCTCGATGATCTGCTGCATCTGGCGCAGATACCAGGGGTCGAACTTGCAGATGGCGTGGATTTCCTCAACCGTCAGCCCCGCGCGCAGGGCCTGTGCTGCGATCAGCAGACGATCCGGGCGCGGAGTGGAGAGGGCGGCCTTGAAGGCGTCCGCGGTGCCGTCGCCGGGGGCGTCGATCTCGTCCAGCCCGGAGAGACCGGTTTCCAGCGAACGCAGGCCCTTCTGCAAGGCTTCCGCGAAGTTGCGGCCGATGGCCATCGCCTCGCCCACGGACTTCATGGAGGTGGAGAGCAGCGCCGGGGTGCCGGGGAATTTCTCGAAGGTGAAGCGGGGGATCTTGATGACCACGTAGTCGATCACCGGCTCGAAGCTGGCCGGGGTGGCCTTGGTGATGTCGTTCTGGAGTTCGTCCAGCGTGTAGCCCACGGCAAGCTTGGCGGCGACCTTGGCGATGGGGAAGCCCGTGGCCTTGGAGGCCAGCGCCGAGGAGCGCGAGACGCGCGGGTTCATCTCGATGACCACCAGGCGGCCATCCTTGGGGTTGATGCCGAACTGCACGTTGGAGCCGCCGGTATCCACGCCGATGCGCCGCAGGCAGGCGATGGAGGCGTCGCGCATGATCTGGAATTCTTTATCCGTCAGCGTCAGCGCCGGGGCGACGGTGACGGAATCGCCCGTGTGCACGCCCATCGGGTCGATATTCTCGATGGAGCAGATGATGATGCAGTTATCGGCGGAATCGCGCACCACCTCGAACTCGTACTCTTTCCAGCCGAGCACGGATTCTTCCACCAGCACCTCGTTGGTGGGGGAGGCCTCGATGCCGCCCATGCAGATCTCGAAAAATTCCTCGCGGTTATAGGCGATGCCGCCGCCGGTGCCGCCGAGCGTGAAGCTGGGGCGGATGACGGCGGGCAGGCCGACGACCTCGAGCGCCGCCTCGGCTTCCTCGCGCGTGTGGGCGATGGCCGAGCGCGGGCCCATCACGCCGATCTCGGCCATGGCGTCGCGGAATTTCAGGCGGTCCTCGGCGCGGTCGATCACCTCGGCCTTGGCGCCGATCAGCTCCACGCCCAGCCGCTCCAGCGCGCCGGACTTGGCCAGCGCCATGGCGGTGTTCAGCGCGGTCTGCCCGCCCATGGTGGGCAGCAGCGCGTCCGGTTTCTCCTTGGCGATGATCTTCTCGACCATCTCCGGGGTGATTGGCTCGATATAGGTCGCGTCCGCCAGGGACGGATCGGTCATGATCGTCGCCGGGTTGGAGTTGACGAGAATGACGCGGTAGCCCTCCTCGCGCAGCGCCTTGCAGGCCTGGGCGCCGGAATAGTCGAACTCGCAGGCCTGGCCGATGACGATCGGCCCGGCGCCGATGATCATGATGGACTTGATGTCTGTGCGTTTGGGCATTTTTGAATTCCTTGATGTCGCGGGGCTAAGCCCTGCATCCGCCGGGGCCTGAGGCCCCGGACCCCCATTAGTTTTGGTGTGGGCTTAGCCCAGCATGTCCACGAAGCGCTTGAACAGGTACGCGCTGTCGGACGGGCCGGGGCTGGCCTCGGGGTGGTACTGCACCGAGAACACGCGCTTGGCCTTGCAGGCGATGCCTTCGTTCGAGCCGTCGAACAGCGAGATATGGGTCACTTCCACGCCTTCGGGCAGGCTCTTCTCGTCCACCGCGAAGCCGTGATTCTGCGAGGTGATCTCGACCTTGCCGGTGGTCAGGTCCTTCACCGGCTGGTTCGCGCCGCGATGGCCGCGCTCCAGCTTGTAGGTCTTGCCGCCGAGCGCGGTGGAGAGCAGCTGGTGGCCGAGGCAGATGCCGAAGATGGGCACGCCCGCCGCCATCACGCCCTGGATGGCGGGCACGGCATAGGCGGCGGTGGCCGCCGGGTCGCCGGGGCCGTTGGAGAGGAACACGCCGTCCGGCTTGTGGCGCAGAATGTCCTCGGCGGAGGACTGGGCGGGCACCACCGTCACCTTGCAGCCGGCGGAGGCGAGGGAGCGCAGGATGTTGCGCTTGGCCCCGAAATCCACGGCCACGACGTTGAAGCGCGGCTCGGGGGAGGCGAAGCCTTGCTCCCAGCTCCAGGTGCCGCCGGTCCATTCATAGGACTGGGTGCAGGAGACTTCCTTGGCCAAGTCCAGCCCTTCGAGCCCGGCCCAGGCGGCGGCTTGGGCGGCCAGGGCCTTGAGGTCGAACTTGCCATCCTCGGGGAAGGCCAGCACGGCGCTGGGCGCGCCGAGGTCGCGGATGCGCAGGGTGAGGGCGCGAGTGTCCACGCCGGCAATGCCGGGGATGCCCATCTTGGCCAGCCAGGCACCGAGATCGGCGGTGGAGCGGTAATTGGAGGGGGCGGTGAAATCCTCCTTCACCACCAGGCCGCGCGCGAAGATGCGGGAGGCCTCTTCATCCTCGGCATTGGTGCCCACATTGCCGATATGCGGGAAGGTGAAGGTGATGATCTGCCCGGCGTAAGACGGGTCGGTGAGCGTTTCCTGATAGCCGGTGAGGCCGGTGTTGAAGCACAGCTCGGACGGGGCGGAGACGCCATGCGCGCCAAAGCCGCGGCCCCAGAACACGCTGCCATCGGCCAGCACCAGCGCGGCGGTGGCGCCGGGCGGGATCTCGCTGGAGGCGGGGGCGGAAAAATCTTCCATCGTGAGCCCGGTTGCGGCCATAATGGCAGGCCAGTGGCGGGGCGGAATCGCACCGGCGCTACGCCACTTGCGGACAGCTTCGGGGGAGACGCCGGTCAGGGTGGCGGCGGCCTCGTTGCCGCCAAGGCGGCGGAGGATTTCGTCGATGGATGTTTGCATGCTAAGACAATAGCGGATTTTTCCTCCGGCCTCAACGGCAATGCTGTGGGCCGGAATTTTTTTCCGGAGAGTGGAATATGAGCCTA
This sequence comes from Acidocella sp., assembly GCA_027451225.1. Classification (GTDB taxonomy): domain Bacteria; phylum Pseudomonadota; class Alphaproteobacteria; order Acetobacterales; family Acetobacteraceae; genus Acidocella. The sequence continues at coordinate 21,274 of DAIDJU010000147.1, forward strand.
CGTGAAGATCTTACCGCCGCCGTCAAAGCCTCGATGCTGGCGCGCAATGCGGAGCGCACCTCGGCGCTGCGCATGATCCAGGCCAAGTTGAAGGACACGGACATCGCCGCCCGCCCCAAGGGCGTGGAGCAGATCCCGGACGATGAAATCCTCGCCATGCTGCGCTCGATGATCAAATCCCGCCGGGACTCCGTGGCGCTGTACCGCCAGGGCGGGCGCGAGGAGCTGGCCGCCAAGGAGGAGTTCGAGATAGCCGTGATTTCCGAGTTCCTGCCGCAGACGCTGGAAGGCGAGGCGCTGGACGCCGCGATCAAGGAGGCCATCGCCGCCACGGGCGCCACTTCGGCCAAGGATATGGGCAAGGTGGTCGGCGCGCTGAAGGCCAAGCATGGCGCGGCGCTGGACATGGGCGTGGCCTCCGCCGCGGTGAAGGCGGCGCTCGCGGGCTAAACCATGGCCCTGCCGGCGAATTTCCTCGACGAGCTGCGTTCGCGCGTCCCGATCCGCACGGTGATCGGGCGCACGGTCAAGCTCACCCGCTCCAGCCGGGACTGGAAGGGGTGCTGCCCCTTCCACGGGGAAAAGACGCCGTCCTTTTATGTATATGATGACCATTACCATTGCTTCGGCTGCGGCGAGCATGGGGATGTCATCACCTTTATCATGAAGACCACCGGGGCCTCCTTCATGGAGGCGGTGGAGGAGATGGCGCGTCAGGCGGGCATGGAGGTGCCGAAGGCAACCCCCCAGGCCGCCGAGGCGGAGCAGCGCCGGGCCGGGCTTTCCGATGTGTTGGAAGCGGCCTCGCGGCAATACCAGGCCTGGCTTTCGGCCCCGGAAGGCCGGGCGGCGCTGGATTATTTGCGCAAACGCGGGTTGACTGACGAGACCATCCGCAAATTTGGCCTGGGCTGGTCGGGCGAGGGCCGGGGCGCGCTGGCCACGGCCTTGCGCGGGCAGAACGTCAAGCCGGAGCAGCTGATCGAGGCCGGGCTGATGAAGCGCGGCGAGAGCGGCCCGGTGGATATGTTCTTCGGCCGGGTGATGTTCCCCATCCGCGACAAGCGCGGGGCGATGATCAGCTTCGGCGGGCGTATCATGGGCGATGGCCAGCCCAAATACGTCAACGGGCCGGAGACGGCCGTGTTCTCCAAGCGCCGCTCGCTCTATGGGTTGAACTTTGCCCGCGAGGCCGTGCGCAAGGGCGCGCGGCTGATTGTGGTGGAAGGGTATATGGATGTCATCGCCCTCTCCCAGGCCGGGTTCGGCGGCGCGGTGGCCCCGCTCGGCACGGCGCTGACCGAGGAGCATCTGGAGGAAATCTGGAAGCTCACCCCCGAGCCGGTGATCTGCTTCGACGGCGACGCCGCAGGGCAACGCGCCGCGCTGAAGACGGTGGAGCTGGCGCTGGCGGGGCTGACCCCCGAGCGCTCGCTGCGGCTGTTGCGCCTGCCCGCCAAGGATGACCCGGACAGCCTGATCCGCCGTGGCGGCGCGGCGGCGTTCCAGGCCGAGCTGGACAAGGCCTTGCCGCTTTTCGCGGCGCTGTACGACATGGTGGCCGCCACAAGGAAGGATAACACCCCCGAAAGCCGCGCGGCTTTCCTGCACCGGCTGGACGAGCTGGCCGGGCTGATCCCCGACAAGACGCTGGGGGGCGAATACCGCCAGTCTCTGCGCGGGCGCTATTACGACGAGCGCCGGGCGGGCCGGGCCTCGTCTCAGGCGCCGTTCCGCCCTGGCCAGAAGGGGCGGGATTTCGTCAAGCCCGTGCTCCTGCCGCCGCGCCCGGAGCCCGATGCCGCCAACTCCAACGCGTTGCGGGCCAAGGTGATGCTGGCGACCCTGCTGGCGCATCCCATTCTGGTTCACGACGTGGAGGAGGCCTTCTCCCACGTGCCTCTGCCGCCCGAGGACGAGCCCCTGCGCCACGCTTTGCATGACTTCGCCGCCCGGGCGAAGCATCTTGACGCGGCGAATCTGTTCACCCATTTGGAAAGCCTCGGGCTGGCCGGACAGGCTCGCGCCGTGGAGGCGCAGGCCGCGTCCGAATATCGCCTGGCCCCGGATGCAAGCCCGGCGGAAGCCGCGCAATCTTGGTGGAGTTGGTATAGCCTGATGGATTTCAGTATCGACATGTTGCGGGCGCAGCGTGACGAGGCCCAGGCCTTTTGGCTGGCCCACCCCGAGGACGCCGCCGCCTGCGCCCGATTGATGAAATATAACCAACTGCTGGCCGCGGCTCGCGCGGGCGAGGCAGGAATCCCCGATTCCTGACCATTAAAAAGGCAAGGTTATTGCCTACCTGTCGTGTTGTAAAATATATGAGCCGCTTATTCCCCCGGAGTACCGCCTGACCATGGCAATGAAGCCCGCCAACACCACCGAGACCGCCGCCCCCGAGGCAGAAGCCGACGCCAATGTGCTGGACACCCAGTCCGGCGCGGTTAAGCGTCTGATCGCCAAGGGTAAGGAGCGCGGCTACATCACCTTCGATGAGCTGAACGCCGTCCTGCCCGCCGAGCAGAATTCCTCGGAGCAGATCGAGGATATCATGGCGATGCTCAACGAAATGGGCATCCAGGTGGTGGAGAGCGAGGAGAGCGAGGAGGCCGAGACCGCCGCCACGCCGAAGGAGGATCTCTCCGACGACGAGGAGCAGTCCGGCAATATCTCCGAGAGCGCCGTCTCCCGCACCGACGACCCGGTGCGCATGTATCTGCGCGAGATGGGGTCGGTGGAGCTGCTCTCGCGCGAGGGCGAAATCGCCATCGCCAAGCGCATCGAGGCCGGGCGGGATATGATGATCCGCGGGCTTTGCGAGAGCCCGCTTACCTTCCGCGCCATCATCGCCTGGCACGAGGCGCTGAATAACGGCCGTGTGTTGCTGCGTGACGTGATCGACCTCGAGGCCATGCAGAACGGCGCCGAGGCGGTGGTTGAGGGGGATTTCGAGGAAGCCTCCGAGGAGATAGAGGAGGACGAGGAGAGCGAAGGCACCGGCATGTCGCTCTCCGCGCTGGAGGAGAAGCTCAAGCCCGAGATCTTCCAGCATTTCGAGGAGATCGAGAAGCTCTACGAGAAGCTGGCCAAGCTGCAGCAGAAGCGCCTGGACAACCTGACCTCGGGCGGGGATGTGAACTCCCGCAACGAGAAGGCCTATGAAAAGCTGCGCGACGAGCTGGTGGCCAAGGTGGAGCAGGTGCGGCTGCATAATAACCGCATCGAGGAGCTGGTGGCCCAGCTGAAGGTGCTGAACCAGCGCCTGAACGGGCTGGAGGGGCAGCTCCTGCGTCTGGCGGAAAACACCAAGGTAACGCGCGACGAGTTCCTGCAGCATTACCGGGGGCGCGAGATGGATCCGGGCTGGCTGCAATACGTGGCCGAGCTGCCGGGCCGGGGCTGGAAGGATTTCGCCAAGAAGCATGAGGGGCAGGCGGGCGAGCTGCGCGCGCAGATCGGCAAGGTGGCCGCCGAGGCCGGGCTGCCGATCGAGGAATTCCGCCGGGTTTACACCACCGTCTCGCGCGGCGAGCGTGACTCCACCCGCGCCAAGAAGGAGATGATCGAGGCCAATCTCCGTCTCGTGATCTCGATCGCCAAGAAATACACCAATCGTGGTTTGCAGTTCCTGGACCTGATCCAGGAGGGCAATATCGGCCTGATGAAGGCGGTGGATAAGTTCGAGTACCGCCGCGGCTACAAGTTCTCCACCTACGCCACATGGTGGATCCGTCAGGCCATCACCCGTTCCATCGCCGATCAGGCGCGCACCATCCGTATTCCGGTGCACATGATCGAGACGATCAACAAGCTGGTCCGCACCAGCCGCCAGATGCTGCACGAGATCGGCCGCGAGCCGACCCCGGAGGAGCTGGCGGAGAAGCTCGGCATGCCGCTCGAGAAGGTGCGCAAGGTGCTGAAGATCGCCAAGGAGCCGATCTCGCTGGAAACGCCGATCGGCGACGAGGAGGACAGCCACCTGGGCGACTTCATCGAGGACAAGGGCGCGATCATCCCGCTGGACGCCGCCGTGCAGGCGAATTTGCGCGAGGCCGCGACCCGCGTGCTCTCCTCGCTCACCCCGCGTGAGGAGCGCGTGCTGCGCATGCGCTTTGGCATCGGCATGAACACCGACCACACGCTGGAAGAAGTCGGCCAGCAGTTCAACGTCACCCGTGAGCGTATCCGCCAGATTGAGGCGAAGGCGCTGCGCAAGCTCAAGCACCCCTCGCGGAGCCGCAAGCTGCGCAGCTTCCTGGACGATTAATGCCCGATACACTGGATTACGCCCGCCCGTTGCCTGGAGAGGCGACGGAGCGCGCGAACGTGACCGTGGTGTTCCTGCGCATGCTGCGCGCACCCGAGCGCCCGCCCGCGATTATGCCGCCGGGGGTGACGCTGACGCGCGAGCGGCTCTCGGTGCCGGATTATCGCAGGCTTTATAACGATGTCGGCACGCCATGGTTGTGGTGGCTGCGCCGGATGATGCCGGATGACCAACTGGCGCGGCACCTCGCCCGTGCCAGCGTGAGCACCTATGTGTTGCGCGTGAACGGGCAGGAGGCCGGGTTCTTCGAGACCGACGCCTCGTACTGGCCCTTTGTCAATCTTAACTATTTCGGGATCAAGCCGGACTATATCGGGCGCGGGCTGGGGCGGAAATTTCTCGATGCGGCGGTGGATGCCGTGTTCATCGGCGCTGTCAGTCAGCTCGCGGGCATGACTGTGAATACCTGCTCGGCCGATCATCCGCGTGCGCTGCCCAATTACCTTGCCGCCGGGTTCGTGGAATATCGCCGCGCCCACGAGGAATGGGACATCCCCACCCGGCTCGGGCTGACCGTGCCCGAGCATCTGCGCGGATGAACATACTCTACCAGGACCGCCGCGCCCTGGTGATCGACAAGCCCGCGGGGCTGCCGGTGCATGCTGGCCGGGCGGGCGGGCCGAGTGTCGAGGATTTCTTCCCAGCCTGGCGTTTGGGCAAGAACGGCCCGTGGCTGGCCCACCGGCTGGACCAGGATACGGCGGGCTGCCTCGTTATCGCGCTGAAGAAGAGCTTTTTGCTGGAGGCGCAGCGCCTGTTCGCCGAAGGGCGGGTGCAGAAAACCTACTGGGCCGTGGTTTCCGGCGTGCCGGAGGCGCGGGAAGGCGTCATCGACCAGCCTTTGGCCAAGCACACAAAGGGCCGCGCCTGGAAGATGGCGCCGGATAAGGCGGGCGAGCCAGCGGTGACGGAATACCGCTTGTTGGACGATAACGGTGTGGTGGCGCTGGTGGAGTTTCATCCCCGAACCGGGCGTACGCACCAAATCCGCGCTCATGCGGCGGTGCTGGGGCATCCGATTATCGGGGATGCTGTATATGGCGGCGGGGCAGGGCGGCTGCATTTGCTGGCGCGGCATATAGTATTGCCGCTGGAGCAGCCCGTGGAGGCGACCGCCCCCGTGCCGGCGCATATGCGCCAGTTGGTGGAGGCTTGCCATGGAACGCTCTGAATTCGCGCCGGGAGATTATGTGCGCCATCCGCACCAGCCGGAATGGGGGCTGGGGCAGGTGCAAAGCGCCATAGGCAGCCGCGTGACGGTGATGTTCGAACATGCGGGCAAGGTGCTGATCGACACCGATGTGGTGGCGCTGGAGCGGGTGGACGAGCCTTAGAGGCTGACCTCACCGGAGCGACTTTTCAAACGGCCTCTTGGCTCAGCATTTCTGCTCTGGGCAGCACCCGGCGCAGAAGATCTCCACCGCGCGGCGCACCCGTGTTTCCAACGCCTGCTTGCTGGGCGGGGCGCGGAAGCCGATGAGTGTCTTGATATGGAATTCGCCGATGGCCATGCCGAACAGCATGGCGGCATATTCCTTGGCATCCGGGGCGCAGACGCCATGGTTGATCGCGAGATCGCTCAGGCAGGCTTCCAGCTTGGATTTCGCCTTGATCACCCGGTTGCGCATGAAGATCCGGCCAAAATCCGGGCTGTGCGTGTACTCGGCCATGATCAGGCGCAGAATGGCGATCTGCGAGGGGGAGAGTAGGAAGCGCGCCAGGGTGAGCAGATGCGCGACGAGAATGTCCTGCGGCGTCCAGTCAGGCTGTGGCTCGGGGAATTTCAGCAGGGCATGGTGATGCGCCAGAAGCGAGGCGAACAGGTCGGCCTTTGAATCGATCAGTGCATAAACTGTTTTCTTCGACATGCCGGCGGCTTTCGCCACCTCGTCCATGGTGGCGGCGTGGTAGCCCTTGGCGAGAAACACGCTCTCCGCCGCCTCGAACAATGTAACCAGACGCGGATCCGTGCCCGCATCTATATTTTGTTTTGCACTGGTTAACTTTGTTTTTTTATTGGGGTCACGGCCTGCCATGACCCTTTATGCCTCCAAGGCAGGAAACTTACAAGTTTCTGTGACACAGGTAAACGCCCGGAAAGCTTTGCTTGACGGACTTCGGAAAGGCCGGTAGCTCACAAGTATGAAACCAACGAGTTTCCGCAGGGCTGTTTCCCGTTTGGCGCTTGCCTTGGCGCTGCCGGGCTGCGCCGTGGGGCCGAATTTCCATACACCAGCCGCGCCCAAAACGAATCTGACGCGGGACCCATTGCCCGCCGCTACCGGTAACGCGGGCGGCGTGGCGCAGCGCTTCAATCCTGGGGCGGACATTGCGGGGGATTGGTGGACGCTCTACCGCAGCCCGCAGCTCAACGAGCTGATCAGCACGGCGCTGGCCAACAACCCGAGCCTCGACGCCGCGCAGGGAACGCTGCTGCAGGCCGAGGAAACGTTGCGCGGCGACCAGGGGATGCTGCTGCCGACCGTGTCCGGCTCGTTCAATGCCTCGCGCAGCGAGGCGTCCTCGGCCATTACGGCGGCCTTCCAGCCCAACGCCAAGCTGACCAAGCTCCCCGCCTATACCCTTTATAACGCGTCGCTCTCGGTCTCCTACGCGCTGGATATCTGGGGCGAGGCGCGGCGCACCATCGAGGGGCAGGCGGCGCAGGCGGAATACCAGCGCGACGAGCTGGAGGCGGCCTATCTCACGCTCACGGCGAATATCGTCACCTCGGCGGTCACCGTCGCCTCGCTGCACGCGCAGATCGACGCGACCAACAAGGTCATCGCCTCGGAGCAGCAGCTTCTGGACATTCTGCAAAAGCAGGTGAGCCTGGGTGGCGTGGCTCAGGCGCAGGTGCTGCAACAGCAGGCGCAGCTGGCCCAGGCGGTGGCGACGCTCCCACCCCTGCAATCGCAGCTGGCCCAGGCGCAGAACCAGTTGGCAGCCTATACCGGCACTTTCCCTGGCGATTTTCAGCCGCAGGATTTCACGCTCGATGAATTGCAGCTTCCGGCGGATCTGCCGGTGAGCCTGCCCTCGGCGCTGGTGGCGCAGCGGCCGGATATCCGCGCCGCCGCAGCGCAGTTGCATGTGGCCACGGCCAATGTCGGCGTGGCGGATGCCCAGATGCTGCCGCAGATCACGCTCTCCGGGCAGGTCGGGCATGAGGGCATCAACACCGCCATGCTGTTCACGCCGCAGACGCTGCTGTGGAGCCTTGCCGCCGGGGTAAGCCAGCCGATCTTCGAGGGCGGACAGCTCTCGGCCCAGCGCAAGGCGGCGATCGCGGCGCTGCGCGCTTCGGCCGGGCAGTACAGGAACACCGTGATCACCGCGTTCCAGAACGTGGCGGATGTGCTGGCGGAACTGCAATACGACGCCACGGAGCAGCAGGCGGCCGATAACGCGGCCAGTGCCGCCGAGGCCAGCCTGAACGTGACGAAATCGCAATATCAGCTTGGCGGGCAACCCTTCACCGCCGTGCTGAGCGCGCAAACCACTTACCAGAATGCCGTGCTGGCCCAGGCCAAGGCCCGCGCCACCCGTCTGGCCGACACCGCCGCGCTGTACGAGGCGGTGGGCGGCGGCTGGTGGCACCGCCAGGATGTGACGGTCAATTGTTGCGGCGTGATTCCATGAGGATACCGGCAGAATGAGCAAGCCCCATCCCACCAAGCGCATGGTTATCATGCTCGTCAGCGTCGCCGTGCTGTTTGCCCTGGTATTCGGCTATGGCGCGCTGCGCAGCTTCATGATCGGGCAATTCCTCAAGGGCTTCGCCAATCAGGTGCAGACGGTGGCGACCATCACCGCCGCGCAAAGCCCCTGGCAGCCGCAGTTGCAATCCGTGGGTAGTGTTACCGCCATCAATGGCGCGGCGCTCTCGGCCGAGGTGAGCGGTATCGTCGATACGATCAATTTCGAGTCCGGCGCGGATGTGCAGAAGGGGCAAATTCTGGCCACGCTGCGCCCGAATAACGACCCCGCCGTGCTGGCGCAGTTGCAGGCAACCGCGAAGCTCGATGCCATCAATTACGCGCGCGACCAGAAGCAGTTCGCTGCCAGCGCCGTCTCCCAGGCGACGCTGGATTCCGACCGCCAGACCCTGGCCGCAGCCCAGGCCCAGGTGGCGGCGCAGCAGGCGTTGATGGCGGAGAAGGTGATCCGCGCGCCGTTCTCGGGCAGGTTGGGCATCCGCAAGGTGGATGTCGGCCAGTATATCTCGCCGGGCACCGAGATCGTCACGCTGGAGCAGCTCAACCCGCTTTATGTCGATTTCTATCTGCCGCAGCGCACGCTGAGCCAGTTGCAGGTGGGGCAGACTGTGGGTTTGAGTCTGGACGCTTATCCGGGCCAGAATTTCACAGCCACGGTTTCGGCCATCGGCGCGCAGGTGGACCAGGATACGCGCAGCATCGCCGTGCGCGCCACCGTGCCCAACGACAAGCTGCAACTCCGCCCCGGCATGTTCGCCAGCCTGAATGTCGCCACCGGAGCGCCGGCCAGCTACGTGACCCTGCCGCAGACGGCGATCACCTATAGCTCCTATGGCGACACGGTGTTCGTCGTGCGCCACGGCCAGGACGCCAAGGGCAAGCCGGCGCTGGTGGCGGAACAGGTGTTCGTCACGCTCGGCGACACGCGGGGCGATCAGGTGGCGGTGCTCTCGGGCGTGCAGCCTGGCGATGTCGTGGTAACGGCCGGGCAGGTGAAGCTGCGCAACGGCGCGGTGGTGAGCATCAACAACAGCGTGCAGCCGCCCAACAGCGCCACGCCCAACCCGCCGAACGAGTAAGGGCGATGAAACGCTTTACCGATCTCTTCATCGCCCGGCCGGTTCTCTCCATCGCGGTGAGCGTGCTGGTGCTGGTGCTCGGCCTGCGCGCCGTGTTCACCCTGCCGGTGCAGCAATTCCCCAAGACGGAAAACGCCACCATCACCATTACCACCACCTATCCCGGCGCCTCGCCGGATACGGTGGCGGGGTTTGTCACCACGCCGCTGGAAAAGGCGGTCGCGCAGGTGGATGGCATCGACTACATGACCTCGTCGAGCCAGACGAGCACCTCCACCATCACGCTCTACCTCGTGCTCAACCACGACCCGGACAAGGCGCTGACCGAGGTGCAGGCGCAGGTGAGTTCGGTGCTGAACCAGTTCCCCTCGGCCACCGAGCCGCCGGTGATGACGCTTGCGGTGGGGCAGGAGGTGGATGCCATGTATATTGGCTTCCGCAGCGCCAAGCTCACGGCCAGCCAGATCACCGATTACGTGACCCGCGTGGCCCAGCCCGCCTTGCAGGCGGTGAGCGGCGTGCAGACGGCTGAGATATTGGGCGCGCAGAACTACGCCATGCGCGTGTGGCTCGACCCGCGCAAGCTCGCCTCCTACCAGCTCACCGCCTCGGACATATGGACGGTGCTTGCCGCCAACGACTTCATTTCGGCGCTGGGCAATACCAAGGGTACGATGACGCAGGTCACGCTGGACGCCAATACCGGGCTGCATACGCCCGAGGAATTCGGCCAGCTCATCATCAAGCAGCAGAACGGCGCGATCATCCGGCTGAAGGACGTGGCCAAGGTTGAGCTTGGGGCCGATTCCTACGAGCAGCACGTGACCTTCGACAACAAGCAGGGCGTGTATATCGGCATCAAGGTCGCGCCCTCGGCCAATCTGCTGGGCGTGATCTCGGGCGTGCGCAAGGTGTTCCCCACCATCCAGGCGGAACTGCCGAGCGGGCTGACCGCGAGTATCGTGTATGACTCCACGGCCTTCGTGAACGCCTCCATCGAGGAGGTGGTGACCACGCTGCTCGAGGCTCTGGCCATCGTTACGCTGGTGGTGTTCGCCTTCCTTGGCTCGCCGCGCTCGGTGCTGATCCCGGTGGTGGCGATTCCTCTTTCGCTCATCGGCACTTTCGCGATGATGGCGGCACTCGGCTTCTCCATCAACCTGCTCACTTTGCTGGCGCTGGTGCTCGCCATCGGCCTGGTGGTGGACGACGCGATCATCGTGGTGGAGAACGTCAACCGGCATCTGGACATGGGGGAAAAGCCCATCGCCGCGGCGCGCGTGGCGGCGGGCGAGTTGGGCGGGCCGATCATCGCCATGACCGTGGTGCTGATCGCGGTTTATGTGCCGATTGGCTTTCAGTCCGGTCTCACCGGCGCGTTGTTCACCGAGTTCGCCTTCACCCTGGCCGGTGCGGTGACGATCTCGGCGCTGATCGCGCTGACGCTCACCCCGATGCTCAGCTCGCGTTTCCTGCGGCATATCGACCGCAGCAAGGGCGATTGGGAGGCGCGGCTGATCGAGTTCATCGACCACCGCATGGAGGATATCCACCGCGTCTATACCCGCCTGCTCCATGCCAGCCTGGATACGGTGCCGGTCACGCTGACCTTCGCGGTCATTGTCCTGACCAGCATCTTCTTCCTCGCGGCCGGAGCAAAGAGTGAATTGGCACCCATCGAGGACCAGGGGGTGGTGATCATGGCCTCCACCTCGGCGCCCGATGCCACGATGGCACAGAAGGCGATGTGGGACGACCATCTCAACGCCACGCTGCTGGGCTACCCCGATGTCGATCATACTTTCGGGATCGACGTGCCGGGCAGCAACATCATCGGCGCGGTGCTGAAGCCCTGGGGGCACCGGCGCAACGCCACTGTGGTGCAGAACCTGATGCAGGCCGATGCCTACGCCCAGGATGCCGGTCAGAAAGTGGCGGCCTTCCCGCTGCCGCCGCTTCCCGGCTCGCAGGGCTTCCCGGTGCAGTTCGTCATCAAGACAACCGATCCCTTTAGCCAGCTTTACCCGCTTTCGCAGCAATTGCTGCAGGCGGCGCTCAAGAGCGGCAAGTTCGTGTATCTGGACAGCGATCTGAAGCTCGACCAGCCCCAGGCCACCGTGGTGATCGACCGTGACAAGGCCGCGGTGCTGGGGCTCAACATGTCCCAGGTTGGCGCCGTGCTGGGCGAGGCGCTGGGCGGCGGTTACGTGAACTTCTTCGATCTCGACGGGCGCTCCTACAAGGTCGTTCCGCAGGTGGAGCGCGCCTTCCGCCTCAATGTGGCTGATCTCAACAATTATTACGTTATGGCGGCGAATGGCATTAACGTGCCGCTCTCTTCCATCGCGCATATCGAGATGAGCGTGATCCCGGAGAGCGTGAACCATTTCCAGCAGCAGAATTCCGCGACTCTGCAAGGCGTCATCGCCCCCGGCGTGGCCGAGGCCGATGCGCTGAAGACGCTGCAAACCCTGGCCAAGCAGATCCTCGCGCCGTCCGACAGCATCGACTACGCCGGCGAGCTGCGCCAGTACATGCAGACCTCCAGCGCCTTCGTGATGACGTTCGTCTTCGCCATCATCATCATCTTCCTGGCGCTGGCGGCGTTGTTCAATTCGTTCCGCGACCCGCTGATCATTCTCGTTTCGGTGCCGATGTCCATCGCCGGGGCGCTGATCTTCATCTATCTTGGCTTTGGCGGGCTCTCGCTCAACATCTACACCGAGGTCGGGCTGGTAACGCTGATGGGGCTTGTTTCCAAGCACGGCATTCTGATGACCGAGGTGGCCAACGAGGCGCGGCTCGCGGGCATGGAGAAGCGCGCGGCTATCGAGCACGCGGCCAATATCCGTCTGCGCCCGATCCTGATGACCACAGCCGCCATGGTGCTGGGCGTCGTGCCGCTGATCTTCGCCGGCGGGGCGGGGGCGGCGTCGCGCTTTGCCATGGGCATGGTGATTGCGGGAGGCTTGTCCATCGGCACCATGTTCACGCTGTTCGTGGTCCCGGCGGTGTATATGCTGCTTTCCAGCGCGCACCACGCGGAGCCTGAGACGGAGGCGTAACGATCAGGCGGCTCCCGCCGCCTGCGTAACTCTTGGGCAAGGCTGGCCGCGCAAGGCGCGGACCGGCGCAAAACTGCGTGTGATTGTGTAATTAACCTTCCATTAAACTAGAAGTCGTGGCACGTTTAGCGTGTCATGAGCAAAAGAGCTGCAACGCCCGGTTTTGCCGATGTCTCGTTACTGGAGACATTGTCTCCCGAGATTCGCCCCGGCAAGCTGGCCATCGGCACGGAAGGCCACCGGGCCCGGCTCCGCGCCCGGCTGCTCGCGGCCGGGCCGGAGGCGATTGCTGAGCATGAACTGATTGAAATGGTTCTGTTCCTGGCCCTGCCACGGCGGGATACGAAACCCATTGCGCGGGCGCTGCTGGCGCGGTTCGGCTCCTACGCCAATGTCATTTCGGCCTCGGTGCCGGACCTCCTTACGGTCGAGGGGCTGGGCGAGGCCGGTGTGGCGGCGCTGAAGATCGTACAGGCCTCGGCCCAGCGTCTGGCCAAGGCCGAGGTGCTGTATCGCCCGGTGCTGAGCAATTGGGACAGGCTGATGGAGTATCTCCAGGCCGTGCTGGCGCGCGAAAAGGTGGAGCAGTTCCGCGTGCTGTTTCTGGACAACCGCAACCGCCTGCTGGCCGATGAGCAGCAGGCCCAGGGCACGGTGAACCATACCCCGGTCTATCCGCGCGAGATCGTCAAACGCGCGTTGGAGCTGCACGCCACGGCGATCATCCTGGTGCACAACCACCCGAGCGGCGATCCCTCGCCCTCGGAGGACGACATTTTGATGACCCGCGAGATCAAGCAGGCGGCGTCGGCGCTCTCCATCGTGCTGCACGACCATGTCATCGTCGGCAATGGGCAGTGGCTGAGTTTCCGCAAGGCGGGGTTTTTATGAGACCCAGCCTGTCAGGATCGCCATGCGCAAAGTAGCTGCCATCCGCCCCTCTTGCACCGGCAGGGCCGTCAGCGCGGCGGGGAACAGCGCGCGTGGCGGCGTGCGCTTCTGGCGGTCGAGCAGGGCGTTGGTCTCGCCCGCGTCGCGCAGCTCGTGCAGCAGGTCCAGCGGGTTGGCGTACAGAAAGGTGAGGTCCTCCACATCCGCCACCGGATGCGCGAAGCCCGCCCGTTGCAGCAGCCCGGCGCAGTCGCGCAGCTCGGGGAAGGGGGAGATGCGCGGGCTGACGCCGCCGGTCAGCGCTTCCTCGGCATCCAGCAGCGCCTCGCGCAGGGTTTGCAGCGTGCCCAGCACCGGCATGCTGGCCAGCAGCAGCCCGTTTGGCTTCAGCGCGCGTTTGAGCTGGATCAGCGCGCCGGGCAGGTCATCCAGCCAGTGCAGCGCCAGATGCGCGACCACGAGATCGAAAGCATTTTCCGGCAGGCCGAAATTGTTTGGCCCGGCCAGCACCAGCGGCACCCCGCCCGCCCGCGCCGCCATGGCCGGGGAGAAATCCGCCGAGACGACATCGATACCGCGCTCCACCAGCGCCGGGGCGATGGCCCCGCGCCCGCCGAAATCCAGCGCGGTGGCGAAGCGGCGGCTGGTGTCGTCCAGCCTGTCGAGCAGCCGCTCGCCCAGATCCTCCAGCACCGGCAGCAGCGGGGCGATCCGCCCGGCTGCCCGTTCGCGGTGCTTCACCATGCTGTCGAAGTTGAAAATGGACTGCAAATGAAACCTCTCTTGCGTTGGGTGCTGGATAGCCTGCTGCCGCCGAGTTGTCTTGCCTGCGATACGCCGGTGGAGAAAGAGGGGCAGTTCTGCCTGGGCTGCTTCAAGGCGGCGAATTTCCTCACGGCCCCGTTCTGCCAGACTTGCGGTGTGCCGATGCCTTATGCCACGGGCGAGGAATGCGAGGGCTGCGCCACGCACAAGCCTGCCTTTACCCAGGCCCGCGCCGCGCTGCGCTACGATGAAACCGCAAAGAAACTGATCCTGCCGCTGAAATATGCCGACCATACCGAGGCGGTGAAAGGCATGGCGGAGTTGATGCGCCGCCCCGGCGAGGCGCTGCTGCAAGCGGCCAATCTGCTGGTGCCGGTGCCGTTGCACCCCACCCGGCTGCGTGCGCGGCGCTTCAACCAGGCGGCGCTACTGGCCATTGCCCTGGCGCGGCTGACGGGCCGCCCGGTGGGGGTGGATGCGCTGCAACGCACGAAGCCGACCCAGCCGCTGGAGGGCTTGGGCGCGGCGCGGCGGCGCGAAGAGGTGGATGGCGCCTTTGTTCTGAGCCCGGATGCCGGGGTGGCCGGTAAGCGCGTGCTGTTGGTCGATGACGTCATGACCTCGGGCGCCACGGCGAATGCCTGTGCCAAGGCGCTGCTGGCGGGCGGCGCTACGCGAGTGGACGTGCTGACGGCCGCGCGCGTGGCAGACCCACGATTCGAGCAGTTGGGCCTTGCATAGTTCGTTTCCTCGGCTATGTGACGGAAATGGCCGAGATTGAAATTTATACCCAGCCGGGCTGTCCTTATTGCATCCGCGCCGTCGGGCTGCTGACGCAGAAGGGCGTTGCCTTCCATGAGATCAACGCGCCGCGCGGCACGCCGGAGCGCGAGGAAGCGATCAGCCGCTCGGGTGGGCGCACCACCGTACCGCAGATCTTCATCAATGGCGCGCATATCGGCGGCTGCGACGATCTGATGGCGCTGGAGAGCGCAGGCAAGCTCGACCCGCTGCTGATCCCATGATCCATTACCAGCTCCGCTGCGCCGCCGGGCACGAGTTCGATGGCTGGTTCAAGGGCAGCGCCGGGTTCGACGCGCAGGCCGAGGCGGGGATGGTTGCATGCCCCTGCTGCGGGAGCACCGAGGTGGGGCGAGCGCTGATGACGCCGGGCATCCCCCGGAAAGTCTCCAGTAAGTCCGAAGTGGAAATCCTGCCGCCCGAACCGGCGGATGGCATGCCCGCGGCGGGGGGGGTGATCCCCGATGCCGTGCGCGCCGCGTTGCAGAAGCTGCGCGAAGAGGTGGAGAAGCATTGCGATTATGTCGGCAAGGATTTCGCCGACGAGGCGCGGCGCATTCATAACGGTGAGACCGAGCCGCGCGGGATTTACGGCGAAAGCACCGATGAGGAAGCCGAGGCCCTGGCCGAGGATGGCATCGCCTTCGCCCGCATCCCCTGGGCCCCGCGTAACGATTCCTGATGCGCGAAATTGTCTTTTCGGCCGATGATTTCGGCCTGACCGAAAGCGTGAATGAGGCCGTTGAACAGGCCAACCGAAAAGGGCGGTTGACCCAGGCGAGCCTGATGGTGGCCGCCCCCGCGGCGGTGGATGCCGTGCGCCGGGCCAAGGCGCTGCCGGGTCTGAATGTTGGGCTGCATCTGGTGCTGGTGGATGGCGATTCCATGCTGGGCCACGCCCGGCTGCCGACCATTACCGGGCCGGACGGGCGCTTCTCCATCGATCAGGCCAAGCTCGGCGTGCTGTATTTCTTCTCCCCCGCCGCAAGGCGGGAGCTCCGCGCCGAGATTGAGGCGCAATTCGCCGCCTTTGCCGCCACGGGGCTGCCTTTGCACCATGCCGACGCTCATAAGCACATGCATCTGCACCCCACCGTGGCGGGTATGATGATCGAGGTGGGACGGAAATACGGGCTGAAGCGTCTGCGCATCCCCGCCGAGCCGCCGGCGGTGATGGAAGCCTGCGGCGAGACCATCGGTTTCGGTGACCGCGCGCTTTACGCCTGGACGAAGCTGCTGCGCTGGCAGGCGAGGGGGCTGGAAGTGCCGGATCAGGTGTTCGGCATCAAATGGTCCGGGCATATGACGCGGGAGAGGATCGAGAAGCTGCTGCCGCTGCTGCCTGAAGGGTTAACGGAAATCTACACCCACCCCGCGACGATGCGCGACGACGCGCTGGTGAAGCTCATGCCCGGTTACGAGCATGTGGCGGAGTTCGAGGCGCTGCTCTAACTGACAGACGTTTTTGGTGCAGCTTACCCAATAAAAAACCCCGGCTTTTGCCGGGGTTTTTCGTGCAAGCGGTTTAGCGCTTGGAGAACTGGAAGGAGCGGCGGGCCTTCGGCTTGCCGTACTTCTTACGCTCGACCATACGCGGGTCGCGGGTGAGGAAGCCAGCAGCCTTCAGGATGCCGCGCAGCTCCGGCTCATACAGGGACAGAGCGCGGGAGATGCCGTGACGCACAGCGCCAGCCTGACCGGAGAGACCGCCACCGGTGACGGTGCAGTACACGTCGAACTGGTTGTAGCGGTCAGCCACCAGGAAGGGCTGGGTGATGAGCATGCGCAGCACCGGACGAGCGAAGTAGACCGGGGCCTTCTTGCCGTTGATGATGATCTCGCCCTTGCCCGGCTTCACCCACACGCGGGCGATGGCGTTCTTGCGGCGGCCGGTGGCGTAGGAGCGGCCGAGCGCGTCGCGCTTGGGCTCACGCTTCGGGGCGGCTTCCGGGGCAGCGGCGGTACCGGCGGTGAGGTCCTTCAGACCGGCGAAAGCATTGGTGGTCGCGGACATGAGTTAGGCCCTCTTGTTCTTGGAGTTCAGCGCGCCGACGTCGAGCGTCTTGGGCTGCTGGGCGGCGTGCGGGTGCTCCGCGCCGGTGTAAACGTAAAGGTTCTTCATCTGCTGGCGCTGCAGCGGGCCGCGCGTGATCATGCGCTCGACAGCCTTCTCCACCACGCTCTCCGGGTTCTTGCCGGCCAGACGCTCCTTGATGGAACGGCCCTTGATGCCGCCAGCGTAGCCGGTGTGGTAGTAGAAGACGGAGTCTTCCAGCTTCTTACCGGTCAGCTTCACCTTGTCGGCGTTGATGATGATGATGTTATCACCGCAGTCGACGTGCGGGGTGAAGGTCGGCTTGTGCTTGCCGCGCAGGCGGGTCGCCACGACCGCGGCCAGACGGCCCAGGATCAGGCCTTCGGCGTCGATCAGGACCCAGTCCTTCTTCACGTCCGCCGGTTTGATGGAAAGCGTGGTTTTCATAAATTACATCCAAATGACTCAGTGGGCGGGCTTATGAGGATTTCGGCGGCTTGCGTCAAGGGGTTTTGTGTGTGGTAACATAATACCGCGATGTCGCGCGCAGCGTTTCACCAAGGGTTTCCGCGGGTTTCCAGCCCATCGCCAGAGCGGCGCGCGGCGCAACTGCGAAACTTCCGGCCAAGGACTGCCACATCGCCCCGCGCCCGGCGATTTTGGCGGCGAAGCCAAGCAGGGCAGGGGGAAAGGGGAGCAGGCGCGGTGTGGCGCCCATGCCCTCGGCCAAGGCGCGGATCAGCTCTGGGGTCGAGATCGGCTCCGGGTGGGCGGCAAGGAGCAATGGCGGCACGGTTCCGGCCAGCAGCGCCAGTTCCGTCAGCCGGGCCAGATCCTCCAGCGCCACGAAGCCTCGCGCATTGTGGATGCTGGCGAAGGGCAGGGGCAGGCCAAGGCGCAGCAGCTTGAGCAAAAGCGGGATATTGCCCGGGCAAGCCGGGCCGATGACCGCAGCCGGGCGGATGACGCATAGACGCTCGCCGAGTAAGGCGCGCAGCCGGGTTTCGGCGGTGAGCTTGCTGCTGGCATAGGCGTCGGCCGGGTTTGGAGGGGTGGATTCGTCGGCGATGCCCGCAATGGCCCGGCCCAGCACGCCGATACTGGAGATCAGCACGAAGCGCCTTACCCCCGCCGCCAACGCGGCCTTGGCCACGCTCTCGGCAGCCTGGACATTCGCCAGCTCCCAGGCCCCAGGCGCGGCGTTGCGGATGTGCGCGAGCCCGGCGGCATGCACCACGGCCTCCACGCCGGAAAGATCCGGCGCGTGCTCGGCCAGATCGCCGGTGATGAGCGGCGTTATATTGCCGGGGAGTTCAGTGGGATGCCTGACCCCGCCCAGCACTCCATGCCCCCGCGCGGCCAGATGCCGGGCGATACCGCCCCCGACATAACCGGACGCACCGGAGACAAAGACGCGCATGCGTCAGTCGAGCCTGGGTTCGGTCCGGCGCGGGCGGCTGCTGGGCTGCGGAGCAGGGCTAAGCCGCTCGCGGAAGACTTGCGGCGTGGGAAGCGGAGCGCGGCGGGGCGGCGGAGGCGGCTCCTCCACCACTTCCGGCGCCGGGGCAAAGCTCGTGCGGGATTTCTTCAGCCGGGCGAAATCCGGCACGTCCTCATAAGCGTCCGTGCTGCGGGAGACGGGAGGCAGCGAGCCGGTATAGCGCATGTTCATGATGCGCAGATCGTCCTGCAACTGGTCGACCTGCGCTTCCAGCGCCTCCAGCCTCGCCTTAACCCCGAACACGCTGAACGGCATCAGCAGGAAGGCGCAGGCCCAGAGCAATACCGGCAGGGCCAGGAGCAGCAAAGCCCAGCCCGGCAGCCAGTCCGGCAGAGTAAAAGGGAGCGTCATCCTGCGTATCCTAGTACAAATGGTTTAGTGGCGGAAATGCCGCATGCCGGTGAACACCATGGCGATGCCCGCCTTGTCGGCGGCCTCGATCACGTCCTTATCGCGGATCGAGCCACCCGGCTGGATCACGCAGGAGGCCCCGGCGGCGATCGCGGCTTCAAGCCCGTCGGCGAAGGGGAAGAACGCGTCGGACGCCACGGCGCAGCCGGTGAAGTCCAGGTTGGCGGCCTTGCCGCGCCAGGCGGCGATGCGGGCGCTGTCCACACGGTTCATCTGCCCGGCGCCGACACCCAGCGTGGCGCGGTTCTTGGCGTAGACGATGGCGTTGGACTTCACATGCTTGGCCACGCGGAAGGCGAAGAGCATGTCGTCGATCTCCGCTGCCGTGGGGGCGCGCTGGGTGACGACTTGGAGACCTTCGGCGGTCACGCGCCCGGCATCGCGGGTTTGCAGCAGGAAGCCGCCCGCGAGCGACTTGAAGGTGACGCCAGCTTCCGCCGGGTTGGGCAGGCCGCCGGTGGTGAGCAGGCGCAGGTTCTTCTTGGCGGCCAGCACGGCCTTGGCGGCGTCCGTCGCGTCCGGGGCGATGATCACCTCGGTGAAGATGGCGGAGATCTTGGCGGCGGTTTCTTCGTCCAGCGTGCGGTTCACGGCCACGATGCCGCCAAAGGCGGAAACCGGGTCGCAGGCCAGGGCGTCATCCCACGCGGCGGCCAGGGACTCGGCGGTGGCCACGCCGCAGGGGTTGGCGTGCTTCACGATCACCACGGTCGGCGCGTCGAACTCGGCGACGCATTCGAAGGCGGCGTCGGTGTCGTTGAAGTTGTTGTAGGAGAGTTCCTTGCCCTGGTGCTGGGCAGCCGTGGCCACGCCGTAGCGCGCGGGGGAGGAGGTGTAGAACGCAGCCGATTGGTGCGGGTTCTCGCCGTAGCGCAGCTCCTGCTTCTTGGTGCCGGCGAAGCTGAACTTCTCGGGGTATTCCACGCCGTTCTGGGTGGCGAACCAGCCGGAGATGGCGGAGTCGTAAGCCGCGGTGCGGGCATAGGCGGCGGCGGCGAGGCCGCGGCGGGTGGTCAGCGTGGTGCCGCCAAGTGTGGCCAGCTCGTGCAGCACGGCGGCGTAATGCTGTGGCTCGGTCAGCACGGCCACGCTCTCATGGTTCTTGGCAGCGGAGCGGATCATCGCCGGGCCGCCAATGTCGATATTCTCGATGCAATCCTCGAACGCGGCGCCGCGGGCGACGGTGGCCTCGAACGGGTAGAGGTTCACGGCCACGAGGTCGATCGGCTCGATCTTGTGTTCTTCCATCTGCGCCACATGCTCGGGCACGGTGCGGCGGCCCAGAATACCGCCATGCACCTGCGGCACCAGCGTCTTCACGCGGCCCTCGAGGATCTCGGGGAAGCCGGTATGCTCGGAAACCTCGGTAACCGGGATGCCCGCATCGCGCAGCGCCTTGGCCGAGCCGCCGGTGGAGAGGATCTTCACCCCATGCGCTTCCAGCGCGCGGCCGAATTCGATCAGGCCGGTCTTGTCGGAAACGGAAATAAGGGCGGTACGGATTTTGACGATGTCAGACACGAGGGGCGGCTCCGGTTTGTTCAGCGAAGATGTGCCCAGGCGCGCGGCGTTATTTGCCCCGCGCTCCCCGATGGTGGACCATCTCAGCGCCAGTCACGCAAGGCTGGGCGCCGTTTGGCATGGCGGGGGCGCGGATGCAAGGCGGAACCTCAGTTTCCGGCGGGCACCGCGGACACGGCGTTCGCAGGGGAGCCATGCAGCAGCTTGGTGCTGATGAGCACGTAGACCAGCGTGTTGGTCTGGCGGTCCACCATGCGGGTGATGATGAAATGCTTGAACAGCAGCGAGGCGGAGATGGAGCCCACCTGCTCCTGGTCCGGCAAATCGGCGGGGAGGGTTACCGGCCCGTGCTTGATGCAGTTGAGCGCGAACTGACTCGGGTCCTCCGCCACGCCCACGGTGCCGGCCACGCCGCCGGTTTGGGCGAAGGAGGCATAGCAGGAGACATTGGCCACTTTCGGGTCGTCGAAGCGCTGAACCAGCACTTTATCGTTGGAGCCGAACAGGCGGAAATTGGTGCTGACCGCGCCGATCTCCTCGTTGCCATGGCCCCGGAACGGGCCAAAGACGAAGAGCAGGAACAGGACCAGGATGATCGCGATGGCGGCACCCAGGCTGGCGAGGAACTTTTTCATGCGGCACTCCGTGCGGGAACGAGGCTGTCATACACCTTCAGTGTGGCGGCGCAGATGATAGCGTCGGAAAAATTCTCCTCCACCCGTCGCCGCCCGGCGGCCCCCATGCGTGCGCGCAGCGCCGGGTCGGCAATCAGCCGCTCCAGCGCCGCCGCCAGGGCTTCCGGCGTATGGGGCGGAATGAGGTAGCCGGTTTCGCCGTCCACCACGGCCTCGCGGCAGCCGGGGATGTTGGTCGTCACCACGGGCTTGCCGGAGGACATCGCCTCCAGCACTGCTTTGGGCAGGCCCTCGCGATAGGTGGAAGGCAGGCAGAAGATGTGCACGCCCGCCAGCAGCCCGGCGACATCCGCCACTGGTCCCAGCCAGCGCACCACGCCTTCGGCCTCGAAACTGTGCAACTCGGCCGCGCTCAGGCTGTCCGGGTTGCCAGCATCCGGCGCGCCCGCGAGCAGGAATTCGGCCTGGCCGAGCAAGATGCGCGCCGCCGCGATGAAATCCGGGATGCCTTTTTCGCGGATCATCCGGGCGGCGAGGAGGATGCGGACCTTGCCGGGCGGCTCGGGCGTGGGGGCGAATTTAGCCATGTCGACCCCGGCACCGCGGATCACCAGCGTCGCTTCGGGCGGAACCAGCTTGGCGTTCACCAGCACGTCCCGGTCGTCGGGGTTTTCGAAGATCACCACGCCATGCTTGGGGGGCAGGGTGGCGCGCAGGGCGAGGCGTACCAGCGGGCGCAGCACGCGGGCGAGGGGCTTGTGCGAGGAAAACACGAAGCCGAGCCCGATGGGGGCGTTGATGACGTTCTTCACCCCCGCCAGCTTTGCCGCCAGCCCGCCGAGGATGATCGGCTTAAGGGCGATGTGATGCACGAGGTCGGGCCGGATTTGCCGGTACAGCCGGGCGAGTTGCCACGCCACGGCCAGCTCCTTGAACGGGTTGAGGCGGCGGCGGTTAAGGCTGGCGGGATAAAACTCGATGCCCGAAGCCTCGATCCGCCGTGCCGCCTCGCTCTCGCGCGCGATCAGCACCACGCGCCATCCGGCCTGCTTTGCCGCCAGCCCGCGCGCCCAGAAATGCGAGGCGAAGAACCAGTCCTCCATGAGCAGAAAGACCAGGGTGCGGGGGGTAGCCATTTAAACGTTGTTAATGCCGTCGCGCTTGGCCTGCCAGCGCCAGGAATCGCGGCACATATCCTCCACGTTCAGCTTCGCCTTCCAGCCAAAGGTGGCTTCGGCCAAAGCCGGGTTGGCGTAGTAGCTGGAGACATCGCCCGGGCGGCGCGGGGCGATGACCAGAGGGATTTCCCGCCCCGTGGCGGTCTCGAAGGCCTTCACCAGTTGCAGCACGGAGGTGCCATCGCCCGTGCCGAGATTCACGGTGAGCGAGACATCGTTGGCGAAGATATGCTCCAGCGCCAGGGCGTGGGCCTCGGCGAGGTCCATGACATGGATATAATCGCGCACGCCGGTGCCGTCTGGCGTGTCGTAATCGCTGCCGAACACGTTGAGATGCGGGCGCTGGCCCGTGGCCACCTGGGTCACGTAGGGCATCAGATTGTTGGGCACGCCGCGCGGGGTTTCGCCGATCACGGCGCTGGGATGCGCTCCCACCGGGTTGAAATAGCGCAGATTGGCGGCGGCCTTCAGCTTGCCGGTGCGGGCGAGGTCGCGGATCAGATCCTCCATCACCAGCTTGGTGCGGCCATAGATGTTCTCCACCCGCGTTGGCGCGTCCTCCAGAATGGGGGAACTGTCCGGCTGGCCGTACACGGTGGCCGAGGAGGAGAACACGATGCGCGCCACCCCGGCCTCCTGCATGGCCTGAAGCAGGCGGATCGTGCCGATGATGTTCATGTCGTAATAAAGCAGCGGGTCGGCCTCGGACTCGCCCACGGCCTTCAGCGCCGCGAAATGGATCACCGCATCCACCGGATGCGCCTTCAGCGCCGCACCCACCGCCGACGTGTCGCGGATATCGGCCTCGATGACCGGCATGACCTGCCCGGTGAGTTTGGCGAGGCGCTCTGGCACGTCGCGCTCGGCATTGGCAAAATTGTCGAGAATAACGACCTGATGCCCGCGTGCGGCCAGGACCGCCGCCGTATGTGAACCGATATAGCCGGCGCCGCCCGTCAACAATACGCGCATGGTGTCAGATCCTCGTGATGGTCCATTTCACATGCTGCGGCCCGTCCTGGTGCCCGGCGAGCACAATCTGCTCGGCGCGGCGTGGCTCGGACTGGCCGAAATACACGCTTTCCTCGATGCGGATGGGAATGCCCTCGGCCCGCAGGCGGAAGCCCAGGCCGCCCGGCGTGCGCAGCAGCACGGCCTCGTTGTCCTGCTGCAGGCTGGCGGTGACGTTGGGGTGCAAATGGAAACGGATGGTGAAGGGCTGCGGCGTCTTGGCCTCGATCAGGTCTTCGCCCTGCAACTCGTCCCCGGTTTCGGTGAGCACCAGCCGGCGATGGTGGGTGGCCCCGAACAGCTTGCCCCAGCCGTCGTGATTGGCTTCGATCCAGTGCACCCCGCCGTAATCCTGGCGCGCTGCGTGCACATGGGCTGGGCGGCGGCCAAGGCCGGTCTCGCGCACTTCGGCGGAGGAGACATCGGAGATGGTGAGGGTGGAATGCGCCGCAGTGCCGCGCAGGGCGGTGGCCCACTCGCCCAGCAGCGCCGGGGCCGCGCCGCAATTCACGATCAGCCGTTCCTTGCCGTAGGAGAACTCGAACCCCAGCGTGCCGGCATGGGCGAAGCGGTCCAGCCCCGGGGCGGCGGGCGGCCCGGCATCGATGAACAGCAGCGATTTGGCGGCTGCGATGCGGTACAGCCCGCAAGCGGCCAGAGAGGCGAGTGCTCCGCGCGCGCGCCCGGCCTGGGCGAGCACGAGGTCGATGAGGCCGGGCAGCTCCTCCTTGGCGCCGTTGAACAGCGCCAGCCCGCCATCGCCGTGGCGCAGGCTGCGCATGGCGGCGGCGGCGCGGTCTATGGTGGTGAGCAACTCCGGCGGGGGGGGCACATTGGCCACCTGCAGCAAGGCGCGGATTTCGGTGAGATCCTGCAATGCGGCCAGATGCGCCGCCGGGCTGCGCTCGACATGGCAGCCATCGCCGAAGAACTGGCGGGCCAGCTCAGGCGGCAGGAATTTAAGCACGCGCGGCAGAAAGGGCACATGCTCGGGCATGGCGATGGAGGCGGCGGCGAGGCCCTTCAGCGCGGTCAGCGCCCGCTGGTCCAGTAGTTCGGGCGGCAGGGAGGCGGCGAGGTTGCGCGCATCCTGCACCAGCCGGTGCATCAGCCGCTGGCGGAAATCGTCATCGGCGGAGGCGGCGAAGAAATCGTAATGCCCGAGCCAGGAGGCAAGGCGCGCGCCGGTGATGTCCGGCGTATTGGCCCGCTGGTCCAGCGGGTGGGTGTCCATGAAATCCGAGACCAGGGTGCGGGCGCGGGAGCGGGCGGCGTCGGTCCCCAAAGCGCGCAAATCGCGCAGCCAGCTGAAGCCGTGCAGATGTGCGCGCAGCAGCGGCGTGGCGTTGACGGCGGCGAAGATGTTCTCCGGCATGGCCAGCACCGCGCCGCCGAATTCCAGCTCGGCCTTGACCAGCCGGGCGCCGCGGCGCGGATCGCCGGGCCAGGGGTCGCGCAGGCTCAGCGCCGGGGCGTCCGGCGCCTGGGTGGTGCGCAGATTCTGCAACCGGCTCAGCAGGCCACGCGCCTGCCGTCCGAAGTTCGAGGGACGCTTGCCGCTCTCGCTCATCCGCCGCTGGCCAGGGGGGCTTGCGCCGGGCGCGGCCCGGCGGCGCGCAGGGCCGTGATGGCTTCGGCATAATCCGGCGCGCCATACACGGCGGTGCCGGCGATCAGGCAGTCAGCCCCGGCTTCCAGCACCAGCGGGGCGGTCTTGGGGGTGATGCCGCCGTCGATCTGCAAAACGATGTCCCGGCCGCTATCGTCGATCATCTCGCGCAGCTTGGCGATTTTGGTGAGCTGCGAGGCCAGGAAGGCTTGTCCGCCAAAGCCGGGGTTCACGGTCATCACCATGATGATGTCGGTGAGGTCCAGCACGTTCTCCACCGCCTGCACCGGGGTGGCGGGGTTGAGCACCACGCCCGCCTTTTTGCCGAGCGAGCGGATGAGCTGGAGCGTGCGGTGCAGGTGCGGACCCGATTCGGGGTGGACGGAGATGTTATCCGCCCCGGCCTCGGCGAAGGCGACGATATACGGGTCGGCGGGCGCGATCATCAGATGCACGTCCATGGGCATTTTGGTGTGCTTGCGCAGCGCCTTCACCACCAGCGGGCCGAACGTGATGTTGGGGACGAAATGGCCGTCCATCACATCCAGATGCAGCCAATCCGCCCCCGCCTGTTCCACGGCGCGGGTTTCCTCGCCCAGCCGCGCAAAATCGGCGGCGAGGAGGGAGGGGGCGATGAGCGTGCGATTCGGGGCGGTGATCATGATGCGCGTTTGTAACCAAGCCCCGGGGCAAACCACAAGCGGGTTCGCGCGCTATGCGTTGCGGTAAGCTGGATCCAGCTCCCGCGCCGAACAGGGGGGGGAGGCGCATTCCACCTCTTCCTCCGCGCTGTGCGCCGAGTGTTTCATCAGCCGGGCGATGAAGAAGCCGTCCATCCCCATGCCTGGATGCGTGCGGATATCGCCCTGCGGCGTTACTGCCTCGGGCAGCGCGGGCAGGGAGAGCGGATCGCGCTTGAGGCCGAGCCGGGTGCAGGCGGCGTCGATTCGCGCGGCACCTTCCTCGGGTTGCAGCGAGCACACGGCGTAGATCAGCCTTCCGCCGGGGGCGAGCATCTCGGCGGCGGCGTCCAGCAGCTTGTCCTGCAACGCGGTCACGGCGGCGAAATCCTTGGGCTTGCGCAGGTGCAGAAGCTCCGGATGGCGGCGCGCCGTGCCGGTGGCGCTGCAGGGGGCGTCCAGCAATATGGCGGGGAAGGGCTGGGCCGGGCGCCATTTGCTGGCGTCGGCCAGGATTGCCTCCGCGGCCAGGTTCAGGCGCTTGAGGTTGCCCTTGAGCGTGGCCATGCGGGATTTGTCGCGCTCCACGGCCGTGACCTGCGCGCCCATGGCGGCGAGCTGGGCGGTTTTGCCGCCGGGGGCGGCGCAGAGGTCCAGCACGCGCTCGCCGGGTTTAGGGGCAAGCAGCTTGGCGGGCAGGGCGGCGGCGGCGTCCTGCACCCAGACCTTGCCTTCGGCAAAGCCGGGAAGCTCGACCACGGGCGTGCCTGCGGGGAAGCGGAAGGAGCCGGTGGGCAGGAGCTCGCCGCCCTCGGGCGTGAAGCCGGGCATGGCGGAGACATCCAGCGGCGCTTCGTGCGCATGGGCCTCGGCGATGGCGCGGGCCTCTCGCCCCCAGGCGCTCCAGGCCCAGGCGGGGGTGTCCAGGCGCGGCATGTCCAACTCGTCCAGCACGCCAGGCCCTTGCGTCACGACCTTGCGCAGCACGGCGTTGATCAGCCCGGCGAAGGGCTCCAGCTTCTTGCTGCGCGCCAGATCCACCGCCGTGCCCACGGCGGCGTGGGGCGGGGTTTCCAGGAACAGGAAGGCGGCGGCACCCAGGCGCAATATGTTGCGCACGGCGGGCGGCGGCTCGCGGCGCAGGAAGGGCTCCAGCACCGCATCCAGCGTGCCGGCGTGGCGCAGTACGCAAGCCGCCAAGCGGTGGGCGGCGGCGCGGTCGCGCGGCTCGATGGTGGGCAGGGCGTCGAGTGCGGCATCCAGCAGCGAATGGCGCGTGAGCACCGCTTGCAGCAGGGAGAAGGCGGCGTCTCTGGTGGGATCGGTCATGAAAGGGTGGACCTTGGGTCCATCGTAAAAATATACATTACAACAACTTACACGGCTAAGGTTCTTCAACCTGCATTTTACCCATCAGCTTTTTCGGGGCGCTGGTCTGCATCTGGATTATGCTGACGGGATCATTCGGGCGATTTTAACGGGGATGGGGGTTTTTGGCCAGTGCCGGAACTTTGGCCTCATCAGGAGAGGGGCTTGCCCGTTTTATCATTGGCTTCAAGAATCGATTGCTGGTAGCCGTTTTTCCCGTAAAGAGGCTTCATCATCTGGCGGAGAGAGAGGCGTGACGAAAACGAGGCTGGGGCAATGTGTTTTTGGCGTATTGGTCGCTATCCTTGCCCTGTATGGCTCGTGTTACAGCCAGATCAACAGCGGTCTCAAGGTAATTAGTGGAGATCATTTCGATGGCGTCATCCAGGCGATACTGATTTCGCATTGGTACGAAACGCTGATCGGCCATCAGCACTGGTCCACGCCTTTGTATTTTTATCCTTACGGCGATGTGCTGGGCTATAACGATACGTATTTTGTCTACGGACTCATCGCCAGCGTGTATCGTGCGTTCGGCGCCGGTATTCTGATCGCCAGCGAACTATGCCTGATGACGGTGCGGGCTATTGGGTTTTTTTCGATGCTTGGCTTCCTGCGCTTTGCTGGATGCCGCACGGTGGAGAGCGTATTAGGCGCGGCGCTGTTTACAATGTGGCTGGCCGTGTCGATCCAAAGCAATCATGGCCAGCTTCTGGCGGTGGGCTTTGCGCCGCTCATGGCCTATCTTCTGCTGCGGGCAAAGCGGGGCCTTGAAGATGGGCGGCAAGGCGCTGCCGTCAGCTGGTTGTCTGCGTTCATCGTCCTTTACGGCGGGATGCTGCTTAGCTGTTTTTATATGGCTTGGTTCTTTGGCCTGTTCGCTATTTTGTTCATTGTTGCCTATGCAATCGTCTTTCCGGCTGAAATGGCGGAGTTTTGGGGCAGGATTGTTGCGGCACGGAAATTTTGGCCCTTGGTGGTGGCCGTTTCGGTGGTGTCTCTAACGCCTTTCCTCGTCGTCTACATTCCGGTTCTGATGATGACGGGGGGGCATGGTTATCAAGAGCAGCTCGCCTATGCGTTGTTCCCTTGGGATTTTTTGAATGTGGGCTGGTACAGCTCGATATGGCATCCGCTCTTTGCACGGCTGTACGGTGCCATGCCGTATTTGCGGCATGATGGTGAAGCCACAGTAGGGCTCACACCGGACGTTGCGCTTATAGTGGGCGTGGCGGCGGTTTATGCGTTTAAGCAACGTGATCGTCTTTTGATTTCTCTTGCGGCGGCGATCTTCATTGCGCTGCTCCTGCCTGTCGCGGTTCAAGGCCATTCGCTGTGGTTCTTTGTCGACCACATCGTTCCGGGCGGAAAAGGCATGCGGGTGATTGCGCGTTTCTACCTCTTCCTGGCTTTCCCGATCGTTGTTTTGGTGTCGATGTTCCTGAAGCGCTTGCCGCAGTTGCTTTCGGCCGCCATGCTTTTGTTTTTTTGTGTAAGTCAGGTGGATGCGTTTCCATCGGTGCATCTTGATGTGGGCGCGGCAATGTCTAACCTGAAACAAATTCCAGAGCCGCCGCCGTCTTGCCGGTCGTTTTATGTGTCCAATGCGCCGACGCAGACAAGTTTGGTCATGATGGCCTATTCGCACAATGTGCAAGCGATGCTGATTGCAGATAAAATCGGCCTACCCACGGTCAATGGCATCGCGACGTTCATGCCGCCTGATTGGCCGGGCTTATACGATGATGGCTACCCGAACAGGGTTCAACAATATATTCAGTCTCACCAGCTTAAAGACATCTGCGCCTTGGACATGCAGAATGTGCGGTGGCGGCCTGTAAGCTAACCGATTAGGCGGCTGATGCCGGCCAGCCTCCTGCCGCAGCTTCACCAGCATTTATGGAGTGGGGAGGTGCTGCTCCGGTTGGAGTGAAGTCCGCCGTGGTCATAAGCTTGTCGAAACTCGTGAAACGTGTAAGCAGGTGGCATATCGATGCGCCTATTCTCTAACTTTTTGTTTCATTTGGGCGCTCTGGCTCTATGCCTTGGTCTAGGGGCGGCGTTCTACGCGCCCCCAGCGGATTTGGGGGCTGAGACATATTTCGGCAGCACCCAGGACCCCGTTATCTATATATGGTTTCTCGGCTGGCCGATCTATGCGCTGGCCCACCAGGCCGAGCTATTATCGACGTCTCTGGCTTTTGCGCCTCATGGTTTGTCGTTGGCCTGGAAAACCAACTTGTTTGGATTGTCGCTGCCGTTGGCGCCGCTGACCCAAAAATTCGGGGCCTTTGCTGTATATAACGCATTGATGCTGGTCTCTCCGGGGCTGGCCTGTTTTGCGGCCTATCTGGCGGCTTTCGAATTAAGCAAGGCGCGTTTGGCCAGTCTTGCCGCTGGCGTGGTGTTTGGCTTCTCGGGCTATGAGCTGGGGCAATTGCTGGACCACCTCAACCTTGCCTTCACGGCGCCTGTGCCGCTCTCGCTATGGCTGGTTCTGGCGACGATCCGCCGCGATTGGCCGGGATGGAGTCTGGCGCTTGGGCTCGGGGCGGTGCTGGCTTGGCAATTTGCGATTGCTCAGGAGGCTTATGCCGGCCTGGTGGTGTTCGGCATGGCGGCGATTGCCGTGGTATTCCGTACTGTCCCCCAGGCCAAGCCTGGGCTCGTCCGGGTCATGCCTGCCATCCTGGCGGGGCTGATGCTCAGTGTTGTGGCGATTTCTCCGCTGATCTGGGCCATGATCTCCCATTTCGGCGATGCGCAGCGCAATGTGGCGCCCGCCAAGGACTACTCCACCGACCTGTTGAATTTTCTGTTGCCAACCCCGCTTTACTGGTTGGGGGGCGGTTTTCTTACGCCGCTCAGCAACCGGTTCGTGGGTAATTTCGGCGAGCAGAGTGCCTATCTTGGCTTACCTCTTCTGGTGCTGCTGGTCTCTCTATGGCGTACACGGCGTTACCAACCGGTGTTCAGAGCACTGCTGGTCTTTTTGGTGATTACGGCGGTGGCGTCGCTTGGTCCTTTTGTGCATGTGCTGGGCTTGCCCGTGGCGCCTGCGCCATGGCTGCTGGTTGGCTGGCTGCCGTTCATCAAGTCGATGATGCCCATGCGCTTCATGCTGTTTTTTTGGCTGGCCCTATCGTTGTTGCTGGCGCTGTGGCTGGCCGAGCCTGGGCCAAGCCGGGCACGGCGATGGGCATGGTTTGGCGTCGCCATCCTGTTTCTGTTTCCAGCCCGCGCTTTTGACCGGAACTGGACGAATCTGGCCACGCCTCACATGCTGCTCGATGGCTCGCTTCCCGCCGGTACGCGGCTGCTGATTCTACCCGAGGCGCGTTATGAAATGGGGTATCAATATGCCTCGGGCATGAAATATCCGTTGGTTGCGCAGGGGTATCTGAGTTCGGGCGCCGCCCCGGAATTCGAGGCTTGGCCGTTTTACCGCACGATTTCGCGGCCCTCCGATCAGAAGTTCATTCCTCTGATACAGCCGAACCAGTTCAACGATTTTCTGCTGCATTTCGGTGTCCAGGCCGTTGTTGTCACGGCCCCATCGGTGGACCAGGCAGGCGAGACTGCGCGCATGCTCCTGGGCGAAGGTTTTCCGATGGCTCGCCAGAGCGCTGCCTTTAGCGCGTTGCTTAAGTCCGCCGGGTGGCAGGTTGCGCGCCAGGATCAGGATGCCACGTTATTTCTGCCGCCTGCGGGGGCGATGCCTCCGACCCAGGCGCAGCTTGCGGCCGATCTTGCTCAGCCACGTACTGACGTGATCGGCAACCTAGCGCTGACGCGCGCGCGCATCGATCGGGTCACAGCCCGCCTTTCGCAGTTGTTGCATATTCCTCAGCCCGAACTTGTCCGGTTTGCCGATTGGTTTCTTAGGATCCCACCGGCGCCATAAGCCATGCGTTTAAGCTGGCTTGCAGGTTTTGGCCTTGCAGTGCGCCAGCAAAGTCTTGGTGGAGGCGGCTTCGAGAACCAGCGTCACGATGCATGAAACAAAGATTGTTATCAGAAACCACCACATGGCTTCGCGGATGCCCCATGTGACGATCTTGCCGATGTAGTCTGCCTGCTTGCCGATGCCGTAAACCGCTACCTGATGCACGATGTCGCGCCATCCCTGAGACCAAAGCAGAGCCAGGGCGACCGGCAGGGCATAACGGAAACGGGGAAGCCGACTTTCGCTGGACAGCACAATAAGCGCTGGCAAAACAAGCACGATGTGAACTGCGCGATAGCCGATATTCTGTGCCGTAAAAAAGCATCCAGCCATCATGATGGCGCCGGCGAGAAGAAAGGATTTCTCATTCTCCCCGAGCAGCGCCATTGCGGTACGGCTTGATTGTTGGCGTCCCAGCGCGAAACCAAAAGAAAGCGCGCCAATGGTCATCGCATATTCGATGATCTTGGCTGAAAAGGGAGGCAATCCTATTAGTTTGGTGAGGCCGCCACCAACATTGATGGCCCCGAACATGTCTTCGAAATAGGAGCCCTGGGGAATGAGTGTCAGCGCACGCGCCAAGTCATGCCGGGTTATCTCAATGAACAGGATGACGGCGCAGGCGGCTAAAACCCAGATGCTCAACATCGCCTTTATACGCTCCCGCGTGGCCATCAGCATCAGGGCCAGCGGGTAATATTTCAGTAGTCCCGCCAGCAGGGCAAGGCTGTAGCCGATGGCGCGCAGAAGGCCTGAGCGGCAGAGCAGAGCAGCGCAGCCTGCTACGAGCACGAACAGCACCAGGTCGTTATTGCCCCGCTCTACGGCGAACACAGAGGCGCTGGAAAGAACGCCTGCGGCGATCAGAATGGCCCCGCGTTTGGTATGGGCGGCGGGAAGCAAAAACAGCGAACTGATATAGGCAAGGTCGATGCCCAGGCCGATGGGCATGCGCCACCAGCCGGTTGCCGGGAAAGCGCCAAGCAGCAGCCATAAGGGCGAGTAGTCGTACACGCGGCCGCGTGGATCGCAGGGGTTGGAGACGTAAACATCCACGCCTTTGCTCATGCAGCGTACGGCGGAAAGAATCGTATCGGTGTCGAGGAAAGGTGGGCTAAAGGGCTCGGCCCCCCAATCAATTCCCCAGGCCTTAAGGATAAGGCGATAGGGAGTGATTAAATTGAGACAATACAGAGCGGACATAATCAAGAAAGCAATTGCCGCAGAGAGCGGCGGAATGGTTTTCCATAAGACTTTCTTGTTCATAACTCTTGGATTCCAAATATTATGTTGGTCCGCCATTGTATTCCGTCTCCCGCGACTGACGGCATGATGCGCTTATGTGAGCCTGATT
>DAIDJU010000148.1 GCA_027451225.1 Acidocella sp.
CGCGACCATGGCGGATTTCATAGCGGTATGGGTGCCCTTGATCTTCGGCACATTCAACGTGCCCGCCGCACAGCCGATCAGCACGCCGCCCGGGAAGGTGAGCTTGGGCAGGGACTGGAAGCCGCCCTCATTGAGCGCGCGCGCGCCGTAGGAGATGCGCTTGGCCCCCTCGAACATCGGCGCGATGGCCGGGTGCGTCTTGTAGCGCTGCATCTCCTGGAAGGGCGAGAGATACGGGTTGGAATAATCCAGCCCGACCACGAAGCCGACCGCCACCATGTTCTCGCCGAAATGGTAGAGGAAGGAGCCGCCATAGGTGTCGGATTTCAGCGGCCAGCCGATGCTGTGCACGGTCAGGCCCTTGCGGAACTTCTCGGGCTTGACCTCCCACAGTTCCTTGATGCCGATGCCGTAGGTCTGCGGGTCGCAATTCTCGCGCAGCTTGAACTGGGTCATCAGCTGCTTGGAGAGCGAGCCGCGGCAGCCCTCGGCGAACACCGTATAAGTGGCGCGCAGTTCCATGCCGCGCTGGTAATTGTCGGTGGGCTCGCCATCCTTACCGATGCCCATGTCGCCAGTGGCGACGCCAACCACGCGCCCGTCCTCGACCAGCAGCTCGGCGGCGGCGAAGCCGGGGTAGATTTCCACGCCCAGCTCTTCGGCCTGCTGGCCCAGCCAGCGCACCACATTGCCCAGCGAGACAATGTAATTGCCTTCATTATGCATCTGCGGCGGGGTGGGCATGGCGATGGACTTGGCGTCATCGAGCAGGAAGATGAACTTGTCCTCGGCCACCGGGGTGGCGAGCGGGATCAGTCCGGGATCGACATCGGGGAACAGCTCCTTGAGCGCCCGCGGCTCCAGCACCGCGCCCGAGAGCGTGTGCGCGCCCACTTCCGAGCCCTTCTCCACAACGCAAACGGCAAGCTCAGGATTGAGCTGCTTCAGCTTGATCGCGGCGGTAAGGCCGGCGGGGCCAGCGCCCACAACCAGGACATCGAATTCCATCGCTTCGCGCGGCTGGTTCAGTTCAGACATTTTTGCTCCCTAACAAATGCCTCGATTGATCTGCGGCACACTATACCGAACGTTCGGTCTAAAGACGAATCGTGCCAAACGCAAAGAGGCACCACCACCATATAGGACTGGCTGGGCGGCAGCACGCAAGTTAGTTAATGAGAACATATGGAACTGCTGGAAGCGCTGCGCCTGCAATGGGAATGGGGAGCCGACGAGGCCCTGCTGGATGCACCGCAGGACCGCCGCCACGCCGCGCCGCCCCCGCCAGCGCTCGAAGACACTCCCCAGCCCCCCGCTCGCCGCCCTGCTCCGGCGCCGCGAGCCGCCGCCATGCCCGCCAGCCCGGCCGAGGCCCGTGCGGCGGCCGCCGCCTGCCACAGCCTGGAGGAGCTGGAAGCGGCGATGCGCAATTTCACCGGCTGCGCTCTGCGCGACACCGCCACCCAGCTCGTCTTTGCCGATGGCGCGGCGGATGCCCGGCTTATTATTGTAGGCGAGGCCCCGGGCGGCGAGGAAGACCGCGCGGGCAAGCCGTTCGTCGGCCCGGCGGGGCAGTTGCTGGACAAAATGCTGGGCAGCATCGGGCTGGACCGCACCCAGGTGCGCATCATCAACACCGTGCCGTGGCGCCCACCGGGCAACCGCACGCCCACCGAGAGCGAGATCGCGCTCTGCTTGCCCTTCCTGCACCGGCAGATCGCGCTCATCGCCCCGCACGGGCTGATGGCGCTGGGGGCCGTGGCGGCCAAGGCGCTGCTGCCCGCCGACGGGGCGATGGGCATCCGCCGCTTGCGCGGTGCTTGGCGGGAGGCGGAGGTCGAGGGCCTGCCCGCTCCCCTGCCCTGCCTGGCGACATATCATCCTGCCTATCTGCTGCGCACGCCGCTGGCCAAGGCGGAGGCATGGCGGGACCTGCTGACACTTAAAGCTTGGTTAGAAACTCTCCAGAAATCCTGATTCTCACGAGAATTTGATCTCAAAACCCCCTTGCAAGCCGTTGAAACCCTAGTTTTCGTCTCAAAAACAGAGATTTGTATCGACGAATAGGGTTGCGTCACTGGGATATGACGTGTAGGGGCGTTTCTTATGCGAGGAGCCTCAAAACCGCTTCCCCGCCTGAACGGTCTCCGGCTGGCTGTTGCCACGGCTTCCGTTTTTGCCCTCAGCCTCGTGCACCCCACGAAGGCGTCGGCGAAGTCCCCTGATTTGGGACAAGGCCCGGGAACGTCACAGCCCCCCACAGCGCCGCTCAGCGCCATGAATGGCGAGAGCGTGGCCTATGCCGTACCGCGCAATGCCCCCTCGGGGGATGTGGAAATCACCCTGCCGCAGCCGCTGGCCCCCAGCGATGTGGCATTGTACCAGCGCATCCTGCAATTGCAGGACGATGGCGCTTACGCCGAAGCCGACCACATGATTGGCCGGCTTGGCGATACTTCCCTGCTTGGCAGCGTGCTGGCCGCACGCTATCTGAGCGCGAATTACGTCACCAAACCCTCGGAACTCACCGCCTGGTGGGCCCAATATTCGAGCGAGCCGGAAGCCGCCGATATCTACAAGCTCATGCAGCTCAAACTGCACCGGGCGGAGCTGCCGCCCGCACCGCAGCCGGCGCTGATGCCGGAGACCACCATCACCCCCGGTGCGGCCGCGATGCCGGTTTTCGCGCCGGACAGCTATATTTGGCACCAGCGTTTCACGACCGGGCTGGACGCCTGGCAGCGCGGGGATATCCGCACCGCCGCACAGACCTTCGCCTCCACGGCGCAGCTCTCCGGCATCTCGGACGATGACCGCGCCGCCAGCCAGTTCTGGGCCGCGCGCGCGGCGCTGCGCCTGCAACAGCCCCAGCAATATCTGGACTGGCTGCACCAAGCCGCCTGGGCCAACACCACGTTCTACGGCATGCTGGCCGGCAAGCTGCTCGGCCAGGGCTTCGGCCCCACCGGCCTCGCCGCCACGCTGACGGAAGCGGACGTGCTGGCCGTGGATGCGATCCCCGAAGGGCACCGCGCCTTCGCGCTGATCCAGATCGGCGAACTAGAGCAGGCCGCCCTGGCGCTGCGCGCCCTGTGGCCGCAGATGCAGGCAAACCCCGCGCTCTCCCGCTCGGTGATGGCCGTGGCGGCCCGCGCCGGGCTGGTGGATGTCACAGTGGCCATCGCCGGCAGTATGCCGAGCCCGGTGGACGAGATTGCCGGGGCACGCCTGCCTTTGCCCCCGCTGCACCCCTCCGGCGGGTTCACGGTCGATCCGTCGCTGGTCTATGCCCTCACCCGCACCGAGTCCGGCTTCGACTCCCATGCGGTCTCCCGCTGCGGCGCGCGCGGGCTGATGCAGCTGATGCCCCAGACCGCGGCCGAATTGCACCGCGCCCAGGGGGTGGATGGTTCGTTGAGCGACCCCTCGGCCAATCTGGCCATGGGGCAGGCTTACTTGCGGTATCTTGGCGACCAGCCCGGGGTGAACAACAACCTGCTGGCCGTTCTCGCCAGCTACAATGCGGGGCCGAACGCCGTCGCCTCCTGGTCCACCCAGGCGCAAGACACGAGCGACCCGCTGCTGTTCATCGAAACCATCCCGAACAACGAGACCAGGCGCTACGTCCGCCAAGTGCTGGCCGATAGCTGGCTCTATGCGGAGGAGATCGGGATCAAACCCGAGAGCCTCAACGATCTGGCGGAAGGCAACTTCCCGCAGCTTAACCTGAACGTCTATACGGCTGACGCGAACTAACCAGAAACCCCCGTGAGCCTCGGCCACGGGTGTTTTTTTACTCAAAATGTTCTTGTTTTGTTCTTGACTATCGCGATGCGAAATGATTTTCTAACAAAAGAACGGAGCATGAACATCATGGCGGCGTCCCGGGTACAGGTCAACAGCGAGATCAGCCACGGCGCGATCAAGGGTCGTGGCACCGCCGTGAATCCGCCCAACCGCTTTGAGCACGCGCACAGCGAAGCCTTCGACGATGGCTGGGATCTGCCCGAAGAAGAAGACGCCAAGCCGCAAACCACGCTGATCCGCGACGCCACCCGCAGCATCATCACCCGCAACGACAGCCCGGACATCGCCTTCGCACAAAGCGTGAACCCGTACCGGGGGTGCGAGCATGGCTGCATCTACTGCTTTGCCAGGCCGAGCCATGCGTATCTGGGCTTTTCCGCGGGGCTCGATTTCGAGACCAAAATCGTCTTCAAACCCGAAGCCACGCGCCTGCTGGAGAAAGAACTCTCCCGCGCCGGATACAAGCCAAGCGTCATCGTGCTGGGTTCCAACACCGACCCATACCAACCCGTGGAGCGCACGCTGGGGCTGACGCGGGCGATTCTGGACGTGCTCGAGCGGTTCGGTAACCCGGTCGGCATCGTCACCAAATCCGCCGGGGTGCTGCGCGATGCGGATATACTGGCCCGCATGGCCCAGCGGCGGCTGGCGCGGGTGTACATCTCCATCACCACGCTGGACCCGGCACTCGCCCGCGCGCTGGAACCACGCGCCGCCTCCCCCGCCCGCCGCTTGGCCGCCATAGGCGAACTCTCGGCACTGGGCATTCCGGTGGGGGTGATGGCGGCCCCGATGATCCCGGGCGTGAACGATACCGAGCTGGAGACCATACTGGAAGAAGCCGCCAAAGCCGGGGCACGCAGCGCCCACACCACACTAGTGCGCCTGCCGCATGAGCTGGCCCCGCTCTTTACCGACTGGCTGGAGCAACACCTGCCCGGCCGCGCCAGCCATGTGCTGAGCCTGATCCGCCAGAGCCGGGCCGGCAAGCTGAACGACCCGGACTTTCATTCCCGCTTCACCGGCTCCGGCCCGTATGTGGAGATGTTACACCAGCGCTTCGCCCGCGCGGTGAAGCAGTTTGGACTGGAAGACGGCGATACAATGCTCGACTGCTCCCAGTTTTCCGTTCCCCGCGCCAATCCGGCGGCGGGGCAGCTCAGTCTGTTCTAAATCAGGAGGACCCAACGATGCCGTTTGATGGACATATCGTGATCGGCCTGGCTTCGCTGTTTGGCTGTCTCTGCATGCTGTTCTTCTGCGCCGCCCAGCTGGTGGCGATGCTGGACGAACTCCGCACCACCCAACCGGGTTACATGGTGGCAAACATCCCGATACCCGCCACCAGCATCACCAGCGTGCCCAACCAGCCGAACGTCTTCAGCCTCGGGCCGATACTGAATTGCCCCATGATCCGCGGACTCGCGGCGAGCAGCACCGTCACGGCCATCAGCGGCACAGCCACGAGGCCGTTGATCACCGCACTCCAGAACAGGGCTTTCACCGGATCGAGGCTGGAAAAGTTCAGCAGCGCGCCAACAAGCACAGCGGCAGCAATCGTGCCGTAGAACGCCTTTGCCCGCGGGGCCTGATAGGCCAGCCCCACCGGCCAGCCAAAGGACTCGCCCAGCGCATAGGCGGCGGAGCCCGCCAGCACCGGCAAGGCCAGTAACCCGGTGCCGACAATACCCAGCGCGAACACAGTGAAGGCCAGAGGACCGGCAATGGGCCGCAGCGCCTCGGCCGCCTCCGATGATGTCTGGATATTGGTGATTCCATGCACATGCAGCGTGGCTGCGGTGGTGAAGATGATGGCCAGCGAAATCACATTGGAAAACGCCATGCCGATATAGGTATCCAGCTGGATGCGCCGCAGCTCCCGCCCGGCCTGTTCCGGCGCCTCGATCAACGGCTTGGCCACCGGGTCCTCGCGCTCGTCCTCCATCTCCTCGCCCGCCTGCCAGAAAAACAGATACGGGCTGATCGTGGTGCCGAACACCGCGACGACGACGGTGAAATAGTCGCTGGTAAACTGGATATGCGGCAGCACCATCTCCATGGCCACCTGTTTCCAGGGCAGATCGGCAATGAACACGGTAGCGACATACGCAAAGAGCGAGAGCGTCAGCCATTTCAGCACAGCGACATAACGCTCATAGCGCACAAACACTTCCAGCAGCACGGAAACTATAGCAAAAGCCGCAATGCCCACCGGCATGGGCACCGGCACCAGCAGCCGCATGGCGGCGGCCATGGCGCCCAAATCCGCGCCGATATTTATGGTATTGGCCACCAACAACAGCAGCACGATAATATTCAGCCACCGGCGCGGCATGAACTGGCGCAGATTACCCGCCAAGCCCAACCCGGTTACGCGGCCGATCCGGGCGCTGATCTCCTGGATGGCGCACATCAACGGGTAGGTCAGCAGCATCGTCCAACCCAGCGCGTAGCCATATTGCGCACCGGCCTGGGAATAGGTGGCGATGCCACTGGGGTCATCGTCCGACGCGCCGGTGATCAGCCCCGGCCCAAGAATCTGCCGCAGCCGCGGCCAGGATGGTGTTTCCGCCGCCCCCTGCTCCTCTGTTTCGGGCATTTGGTTAGAGCAACTCCTTCACCAACTCGGCCGGGCGGCAGGCCTTCACGCCCTTGGGCGTAACCACGACCGGGCGGTTGAGCAGGATCGGGTGCGCGGCGATGGCGTCGAGAATCGCTTCGTCACCGGCCTGTTTCAGCTCCAGCTCGTCCGCCAGCTTCTCCTTCTCACGCAGCAGCGGGCGCGCCCCGCCCATCTGCTTAGCCAGAGCCGCCAGCTCCGTGCGGGAGGGCGGGTTTTTCAGATATTCAATGACTTGCGGTTCAATCCCCGCCTCCCGCAGCAGCGCCAGCGTGTTCCGGGCCGTGCCACAGGAAGGGTTATAATAAATTTTATAATCAGAGTGTTGCGTCACGTCCTTGAGCACCTTGCGCAGATTGGCCTTCAGTATGGCCAATCTCGCGCAATTTCGTGCTCAGCGCCAGCGCGTCGATTCTGGCGAGCGGCAGGCTGAGGAAAATGCCGATCCTCGTGCGCAGATATTTGAACGCCAGCACGAAGGCTCGCTCCTGCTCCACCGCACTGCCATCCACGGCCAGCGGATCGTCGATGCTCCAATGCGCGGTCATCGGGTAGCCGGGCCATTCGGGGCATGGCGCGGCGGCGGTGTCGTCGCAGACGGTAAAGACGAAATCCATATCCGGCGCCCCCGCCGTGGCGAACTCATCCCAGCTTTTGGAGCGCAGGCCTTCGGTGGGGAATTTGTAATCCTCCAGCACCTTCAGCGCCAACGGGTGCACCGTGTCGCTCGGCTGGCTGCCGGCCGAATAAGCCCTAAAATGCGCTGCCCCCATCTTACGCAGAATCGCCTCCGCCATGATGGAACGGATGCTGTTGGCACGGCACAGAAACAGGAGGTTATAAACACGCGCACTCATTCTGCTCTCCTGCACTGGCTGGTTTCCGGCGCAGGGATAGAGCAGCAGAGAGCCCCGCAAAAGCAGACGGGGCTGAACTTCCCCGAACTGTCACAGTCCGGGGAAAGCCTCTTACTTGTGGATCATGGTGCCGATGCCGCCCTCGGTGAACAGCTCCAGCAGCAAGGCGTGCGGCACGCGGCCATCCAGGATGGTGGCCCCCTTCACGCCCTGGGTCACCGCCTCCATGCAGGTCTCCACCTTGGGGATCATGCCGCCGGAAATGGTGCCGTCGGCAATAAGATCCTTCACCTGCGTCATGGTCAGGTCGGAAAGGAGCTGCTTTTCCTTGTCCAGCACGCCCGGCACGTCGGTCAGCATCAGCAGGCGCTGGGCGTTCAGCGCACCCGCGATGGCCCCGGCGGCGGTGTCGGCGTTGATGTTGTAGGTCTCACCATCCTCGCCGCTGCCCACGGGGGCGATAACGGGGATCAGCCCGGCGCCGGTCAGCGCGTGGATCACGCGGGTGTCGATAAAGGCGGGCTCGCCGACATAGCCGAGATCCAGCACGCGTTCGATATTGGAATCCGGGTCCTTGATCGTGCGCTGCGCCTTGCGCGCGCGGATCAGACCGCCATCCTTGCCCGAAATACCCACCGCCAGCGCGCCGGCGCGGTTGATCAGCCCCGCCACCTGCTTGTTCACGGAGCCGGAGAGCACCATCTCCACAACATCGACCATCGCCGCGTCGGTGACGCGCAGGCCGTTGATGAATTGGGATTTGATGCCCAGCCGGTCGAGCATGGCGTTGATCTGCGGCCCGCCGCCATGCACCACCACGGGGTTGATGCCGACCTGCTTGAGCAGCGCGATGTCACGCCCGAACTCGTTGGCTAGGCTGCCTTCCATCGCGTGCCCGCCGTACTTCACCACGATGGTGGCTCCGGCATAACGGCGCAGATAAGGCAGCGCGCGGGCGACGACATCCGCCTCCTGCGCCGCGGTGATCATGGCATCATCAGTCATCGTGCCGCTCCCCTGGCGTTACAGAAACTCGGCGATGGAGGCGCGCAACGCCTCGATCCCCGCGCCCGTCTCACTAGACGTGGTGAACAGGCTGTTCAACGCCGCCGGATGTTTTTTGGCCAGCGCCATCACCTCATCCTGCTTGCGCTTGAGCGCGTTCGGCTTCACCGCATCGGCCTTGGTCAGCACGATCTGGAACGCCACGGCGGACTGGTCGAGCAGTTCCATCACGGTCAGGTCCGAGACTTTGATCTCCACCCGCGAATCCAGCAGCAGCAGCACGCGGCGCAAATTGGGGCGGCCGCGCAGATAGTCCAGCATCAGCCCCTGCCAGTCGCGCTTGATCTCCTTCGGCGCCTCGGCATAGCCGTAGCCTGGCATGTCCACGAGCACGATGGGCCCGGCGGCGCAGCGGAAGAAGTTGAGCTGGCGCGTGCGCCCGGGCTGGTGCGACACGCGCGCCAGCGCCTTGCGCCCGGTCAGGGCGTTCAGCAGCGAGGATTTGCCGACATTGGAGCGCCCGGCGAAGGCGATCTCCGTCCCCTCCGCTTGGGGCAGAGTTTGCAGTGTTTGTGCGGCGTAGAAGAACTCGCAGCCCGAGGCGAAGAGCTTGCGCCCTGCCTCGATCTGCGCGGGGGTGTAATCCCCCGCCTCGAAGTTCAGGCCTTCGCCTGTGCCGCCGTCTGGCGCATGATCAGCCATTGCTGCCCCACGGAAAGAAGGTTGTTCCATGCCCAGTACAGAACCAGCCCGGACGGCGAGCCTGCCAGCATGAAGGTGAAGACGATCGGCATAAGCTGGAACATACGCGCCTGGGCCGGGTCGGCGGGCGCGGGGTTCAGCTTCTGCTGCAGGAACATGGTCAGGCCCATGATCAGCGGCAGCGCGCCGATATGCAGCGGCGCATAGATCGTCGTCGGGTCGAAGGGGATCAAGCCGAACAAGTTGAACAGGTTCGTCGGGTCAGGCACCGAGAGGTCCTTGATCCAGCCATAGAACGGCGCCTGACGCATCTCGATGGTGATGAAGATCACCTTATAGAGCGAGAAGAACACCGGGATCTGCAGCAGCATCGGCAAACAGCCCGAGGCCGGGTTGATCTTCTCGGCCTTGTACAGCTCCATGGTGGCCTGCTGGAGCTTCACCGCATCGTCCTTGTACTGCTCGCGCAGGGCCTGCATCTTCGGCTGCACCAGGCGCATCTTGCCCATCGAACGATAGGAATAGCTGGCCAGCGGGAAGAACACGAGCTTCACGCCCACCGTGAACACGATGATCGCGAGGCCGAAATTGCCCAGCAGCGAGTTCAGCCAGTCGAGCGCGAAGAAGATCGGCTTGGTCAGGATGTAGAGATGCCCGAAATCCACGGCCTTGTAGAAGTTCGGGATATGGTACTCGCTCTGATACGCATCCAGGATCTTCACCACCTTCGCGCCGGTGAAAACATGGCTGGTGAAGGCCGCATTGCCACCAGGGGCGGCGGTCACCGGCTGGGCGGTGATGAAGGAGGTCTCGTAGGCCGAGCCGTCGCCGTCATTCACGGTGCCGTAGCTCATCGAGCCGGTCATGCTGGCGGACTGGTCCGGCGCCACGGCGGAGAGCCAGTATTTGTCGGTAATGCCAACCCAGCCGCCGGGGGCGGTCTCGGTATAGGCGACGCCGCCGGGGGCCTTCTCGCCGTCATCCTTCAGCGCCTTGTAGCCTTCCTGCTTCAGCGTGCCGTTGAACACGCCGAGCGGGCCGTCGAACAGCACCCAGCTGCTCTGCTCCTTGGGCTTATAGTCGCGCACCACGCGGGACCACGGGTAGAGCTGCACGGCGGAAGCCCCGTGATTGACCACGTTCTGCGTGACCGTGAACATGTATTTATCGTCCACGGCGAGCTGGAGCTGGAAGGTCAGGCCCTGGCCGTTATCCCAGGAGAGCGTCACCGGGGTCTGCGGCGTCAGCGCATTGGCGCTGGGCGACCACACAGTGCTGTCATCCGGCACCTTCACGCCGGCAGGGGCGGTCCAGCCGAACTGCACATAGCTCGGCTTGTCGCCGCCACGGCGGCCCATGACCTGCACCAGCGGCGAATCGGCGGCCAGCGTCTCGTGATACTGCTTCAGCACCACATCGTCGAACACCGCACCGGTAAGGGCGATGCTGCCCTTGAGCAGCGGCGCGTCCACGTCCAGGCGCGGGCCGGCCACGGGAGCGGCCTGCGCCGCGGCGGGCGCG
Organism: Acidocella sp.; assembly: GCA_027451225.1. Classification (GTDB taxonomy): domain Bacteria; phylum Pseudomonadota; class Alphaproteobacteria; order Acetobacterales; family Acetobacteraceae; genus Acidocella. Next base: position 10,513 of record DAIDJU010000148.1, read on the forward strand.
CCGGCGGTCTGCGTGGCCGCGGCAGGGGCCTGGAGCTGGGCCGTGTGGGCCGGATGCGGCAGGAACTTGTTCTGGATGAACGTGAACGCCAGCGCGATAACGAGCGACACGGAGACGGCAAGCAGGAGACGCTTCTGATCCATGGGGGCTTTCAGGAGTGTTTCGTGGAGGGGGGAACCGGGTCGTATCCACCCGGATGCCAGGGATGGCAGCTCAGAATCCGCTTTGCCGCGAGCGCGCTGCCATGCACAGCGCCATGGACGCAGATGGCCTCGCGCGCATAGGCGCTGCAGGAGGGGAAGAACCGGCAATTCGCGCCGATCACCGGGCGCAGGGTGAGTTCGTACACCCTTATCGCGCCCGAGAGCATATAGGCAGCCGGGCTCATGTCAGCGCCTCGTCCAGCGCCTTGGCCAGGTTACGTTGCAGCTTGGCGAACGGCACGGTCGCCGTTTCTTGCCGCGCGATCAGCACCAGCTCGACTCCCGGCATATCCCGCCCGGACAAAGCAAGACGCGCCGCCTCCCGCAACCTTCGCTTGGCGCGGTTGCGGGTGACGGCGTTGCCGATTTTTTTTGTCGCGGTAAAGCCAAGGCGCAGCTCGGACTCGGCGCCATTGCCGAGCGCTTGCATGACGAATCCGCTTTTGGCGATTTTTTTACCCCGCGCCGCGAGGCGCAGGAAATCGGCCCGCTTCTTGAAGCGTTTTGGCGGTGTCAGCCGAGCCATGCCCAACCCCTGGCGCGGCGCCGGGGATTAGGCGGAAAGCTTAGCGCGGCCCTTGGCACGGCGGTTGGCGAGAACCTTGCGGCCGCCAACGGTCGCCATACGGGCGCGGAACCCATGCCGGCGCTTGCGGACGAGTTTGGAAGGTTGATAGGTCCGTTTCACGGTATTCTACTCCGGCGAAAGACAAAAATAGGACGAGCGCCGAGCCGTCCCCGGCAAGGCGCGATGCCGCCGTATAGGCGGGTGTGACCGTTGCCGTCAATGTTGCGGCACGTTTGCAGTGTTGCGCATGGTGCGGGAACGCGCGACAAGATCGTAAGTAGCCATGACATTTTCCTCTCAGCCTCGCCCCCGCATCGCCCTAGCCCTGCAAGGCGGTGGCGCTCATGGCGCCTTCACCTGGGGCGTTCTCGACCGTTTGTTCGAGGAAGGGTTGGAATTTTCCGCCATTTCCGGGGTGTCCTCCGGGGCCATGAACGCCGTCATGGCGGTGCAGGGCTTCGTCCAGGGCGGGCCGGAAGGGGCGCGCGCCGCGATGCGCCAGCTCTGGACGCGCGTGGGCGAAGGCAATGTTTTCAGCTCCATCGCCTCGCCGCTGGACTGGCTCTGGGGCTGGGACAAGGGCGTGGAGTTGGGCAATGAGCTGGCCTGGACCGGCCTGACCAATGTGCTGCGCATGTTCGACCCCGGCCAGCTCAACCCGCTGGGGCAGAATCCGCTGGCTCCGCTGATCAAGGACCTGCTGAACAGGAAGGCGATCGCCTCTCCCGACGCCCCCCGGCTGTATGTCGGCGCGACCGACGTGGAATCCGGCGAATCGAAGGTCTTCAGCAATGCGGAGATCGACGTGCAGCATTTGCTGGCCTCCGCCTGCCTGCCGATGATGTTCCCAGCCGTGGAGATCGGCGGGCGGCATTACTGGGATGGCGGCTATTCCTGCAATCCGCCCCTGGCGCCGGTGCTCACCTTCCGCCCGGACCAGCTCGTGCTGGTCCGGGCCCAGCCCCGTCAGCGCAAAGGCGTGCCCAACTCCACCGGAGATATCGTGCACAGGCTGCACGAAATTGCCTTCCAGGCCCCGCTGGATGCCGAGCTCTCCCTGCTGCCCCGGCATACGCGCCTGATGGACATATCCGCCGACGCCCTGGCCAAGCTGCCATTGACCTCCAAAATGAACACCGAGAAAAATTTTCTCGACAATCTCTTCGCGGCCGGGCGCGAGGCCGCGGAGATCGCCCTGCACAAGGCATGAATCCGGTTCCTCGTTCCAGTCAGCCAAAATTCGAACTGTTCGGAGACACGCTCTCTGGCCGGGTGCTATGGCTGACAGTCGCCATCATCCTGGCCATGGAACTGGTCGTGATGCTCCCCAGCCTGGGGCATGAGCGCCAGGCTTGGCTGTGGGACCGTATCGCCCACGCGCATCTGGCCACCTATCCGCTGGCGCAATCCGGCACCACGCTCTCTCAACAGGCGCAGGACGAGGTTCTCTACTTCGCTCTGGCCGACCAGATCACCCTTAAAGAACCCGACCAGCCGCCCCTTACATTGCACGCCGGCCACCCCATCCCGCCCAACGACCGCTATGTCATCCTGGCCGACGAAACCTTGTGGTACAGCACGTGGCGGGCTGTTGTTCATCTCCTCGGGCTGGGCGGGCGCGAAATGCAAATCATCGCCCCCTCCCCGCTCCAGCCCGGCGCCGTGCTGGAAGTCACGGTGAACGAGGCCCCGCTCGACGCCGATCTGTACGCCTATGCCGAGCATACCTTCACCGTCACCGTCATCATGGCGCTGGTCACGGGGTTGCTGATCTTCGCGGTGCTGGACCGCATGCTGGTGCGCCCCATGCGCATCATCACCACCAGCATCATCCATTTCCGCGAGGACCCGGAGCAGGAAAGCGCCAGCGACCTCTCCTGGCTGGCCAACCGGCCGGAGGATGAGATCTCGGGCGCCGCGCGGGAGCTGAAATCGATGCAGGACGAGATGCGCGGCGCGCTGTGGCGCAATGCGCGCCTCGCCGCGGTGGGCACCTCGGTCGCCAAGATCAGCCACGATTTGCGCAATATTCTCAGCTCCGCCCTGCTGGTCGTGGACCGGCTGGAAACCATCAACGATCCCACGGTGCAGCGCGCCTCGCGCACCCTGGTCAGCGCCGTGGAGCGCGCGGCCCAGCTCGTCACCCGCACGGTGGATTTCGCCCGCGAGGGCCCGCCGCCCGTGGTGCGCTCGGCTGTGGAACTGCACGACCTGGTGGAGGAGGCAGCCCTGGTGGTGGCGCCGGTGAATAGCGGCGTCGTCATCCGCAACGAGGTGCCGGAGACCCTCATCCTGTCCCTGGACCGAGGGCAGATCTACCGCGTGCTGGTCAACCTGATGCGCAACGCCGCCGAGGCCGGGTGCAAAACCATCTCCGTGACCACCGAGAGCCGCGGCGGCGTTACCCGCATGCGCGTGGCCGATGACGGCCCCGGCCTGCCCCTGCGCGTGCAGGACCGGCTGTTCCAGCCCTTTACCAGCTCCGGCCGCTATGGCGGCACAGGGTTGGGCCTGGCCATCGCCCGCGACCTGATCCGCGCCCATGGCGGGGACCTGGTGCTGGAGGAGACCGGGCCGCGCGGCACTGTGTTCGCCATGGATCTGGCCATCAGCGAGACGCAGATCTAAATCTGCCGTCCCGCGCAAACCGTACCACTTCAATAGGAGTTTCATGGTTTAGGTTTGCCGCCACCCCGGCAAATCTAAAAAAACCATTTTACGCTTTTCCCCAAAGACAGGAGAAAATCTTTATTTTTTTAACGCCATTGCAACGTTGAGAAAAATCATCTTCTAAAGTGTCATGATCCCCGTGGCATTGGCCCCTCACCGTCTGCGCCTTGGCTTGGCTGGCACCGGCCCGGCGGCGCTGCGCCGCCTGCGCGCCTTGCGTGCGGCGGGGGCTGAGGAATTGCGCGTCTATGCCGGGGGCGAGGATGCCGCCCTGGCGGCAGAGGCCGGTGCCGCCCTGCAACCCGCTCTGCCGGATGAAGCGGAATTGTCCCGCCTCCAGTTGCTCTGGATCGCCGGCATGCCGCGCGAGCAATTCGTTCCACTGGCCGAGATCGCCCGCCGCCTGCGCGTGCTGGTGAATGTCGAGGACGAGCCGGATTATTGCGATTTCCACGCCGTGGCGGAGATCCGCCGGGGTGATTTGCTGCTCACCGTCTCCACGGGCGGGGCCGCACCTGGGCTTGCCGGGGCCATTCGCCGCAAGCTGGAGGCATGCTTCCCATCTGTTTGGGCGGAGCGTGTGAAGGAGGTCGCGGCACTGCGCCAGTCCTGGCGGGCCGAACACGTGCCAATGGCTGAAGCAGCCCGGCGTATCGAGGCGCTGGCCGATGAAGGCTGTTGGCTCTCCTGCTCGAAAGAGAATTGATTATATGTCTTTTGTAAATGACATCGCGCCGGCAAAAACCGGCCAAGGATTATCCGGGATGCTCGACACTATTTCCTCCACCGACGCTCTGGCCGTGCTGCGCGACGCGATCACCCATCGCTTCCCCGGCAAGATCGCGCTGGTCTCCTCCTTCGGCACGGAATCGGCGATCCTGCTGCACATGGTGGCGCAGATCGACAAATCCCTGCCGATTGTCTTTCTCGATACCGGCAAGCTCTTCCCCGAGACGCTGGCCTATCGCGACGAAATGCTCGCCAAGCTTGGCCTCACCGATGTCCGCTCCATCCGCCCCAGCGGCGCGCAGCTGGCCGCCTACGACCCGGACGGGCGGTTGTGGGAGAAGGACCCCGACCTGTGCTGCGCCATCCGCAAAACCAACCCGCTGGACGACGCGCTGACCGGCTTCGAGGCCTGGATCACCGGGCGCAAGCGCGGTCAGTCCGCTACCCGCGCCAATCTGCAACTGCTGGAAACCGGCGCGGATGGACGGATTACGGTGAACCCCCTCGCCTTCTGGACCGACGAGGATCTGGAAGCCTATTTCGAGGAGCACGACCTGCCGCGCCATCCGTTGCAGGCCGAGGGCTATACCTCCATCGGCTGCGCCACGTGCACCCATAAGCCGCTGCCGGGGCAGGACAAGCGCTCCGGCCGCTGGGCGGGCAAGGCCAAGACCGAATGCGGCATCCACATGCCGCGGGCCATGACCAAGCCGAACTGGCCGGAAGAACTCAGCTTCGAGGTTTGAGAGCCGCGCGCAGAAACACCGGAATGGCGGCGGCCTGGAGCAAGACCGAGGCCGCCACCAGCCAGGTCAGCCCCACACCGTAAAGCAGCCCCAGCGCCACACTGCCCAGCAGCCAGGCGGCGCCGCGTATCGCGTCGAACAAGCCATAGGCCGTGGCCCGGCGCGCGGGGGTGATCAAATCGCCCAGCATGGCCTGAAACAGCGTGTCCTGCGTGGCCATGCCAACGCCCCACAGCACCACGCCCGCCACGGCCCATCCGGCCCCGCCGAAAAACACCAGCGGCACGGCCAGCGTGGCCAAAACAATCCCGGCGGCGACGGCGCGCGGGCCTAAACGGTCGAGCAGCCAGCCGAACAGCAGCGCGGCCACGCCCTCGGCCGCCATGCCTGCGGCGTAGATGGCCGGAATCCAATGCACCGGCACGGTATGCGCGCGGGCGAAGTGGAAGCCGATCAGCGCGAAATCGGCGAAGCCCGCCGCCATCAGCGCCGCCGCCACCGTCAGCAGTTGGAATTTGCGGCCAAACCCGGTCCAGGCTGCGGGATCGACCGTGCTGAAACGCAGCTCCAGCTTGCGCGGGTCCGGGTAGAGCCGCTGGGCCACGGCCAACAACGCCAGCGCCGCCAGGGCTGGGAGCAGCAACACGGCGAAGCTGCGATGAAACCCCGCCCCCAGCGCCAGCAGCAGCGCCACCAGCAACGGGCCGGAGAGCCCGCCCGTCTGGTCCAGCGCCGTGTGCAGGCCAAAGCCCCAGCCCGCCCCGGTGCGGCTGGCGGCGTGGGAGAGCATGGCTCCGCGGATCGGCGCGCGGATCGCCCGGCCGAAGCGCTCCATCACCAGCAGCAACGCCGCCACCGGCCAGCTTGCCGCAAAAGCCAACAGCGGCACGGAGAGCAGATTGATGACATAGCCGCTCAGCAGCAGCGGCCAGTAGCGCCCGCTGCGGTCCGCCGCCCGGCCGGAGAAATACCGCACGCCATAGCCGAGAAACTCGCCAAACCCGGCCACAGTGCTGACAACAACAGCCGATGCCCCGAGCGAGCCCAGAAACGGCCCGGCGATGCTGCGCGCGCCTTCATAGGTCATGTCCGCGAACAAGCTGACGCAGCCGATGAGCACGATGAAGATGATGGCGTTGCGCCGCGCGCCGCTGTCCTGCTCCATACCGTTCATGTCCTTGCCTCCGTTGCCGCATGGTGGCCGCTCAGCGCCTCGCCCGCATTGCGGGGCAGCAGCGCGCAGAGCGGCGCCGCCAGCAGCGCCACGCCGCTGACGATGAGAAACGCGATCGCGTAATCCGACTGCACCGCCGCCTTATGCCCTTGCAGCCGCGTGGAGATTTCCAGAATGAACGCCCCCGCCACAATGCCTAGCGTAAGCGTGAGCTGCTGCACGGTGGCGTAAAGCGTCGTGGCGGCGGACATTCTGGAGCGCGGCACGTCGCCATAGGCGATGGTGTTGTAGGCGGTGAATTGCAGCGAGCGGAAGAAACCGCCGGTAAACAGGATGGCATCCAGCACCAGGGAGGGCCATCCGGGCTGGAACAACGCGCACAGCCCCATCATCCCCGCCGCCACGGCCCCGTTCCAGATCAGCACATTGCGGAACCCGAAGCGCGAGAGCAGCGGCTGGGCGGCGGGCTTCATCAGCAACGCCCCGGCGGCGGCGGCGAAGGTGACGAGACCGCTCTGCAACGGCGTGTACCCAAAGGCGAGTTGCAGCATCAGCGGCAGCAGGAACGGCAGCGCCCCGACGGCGACGCGGAACAGGCTGCCCGCGAGCAGGGAATTGCCGAAAGTAGGAATGGCGAGCAGCGAGAAATCCAGCACCGGATGCTCCGTGCGCCGCGCATGCAGCGCATAGGCCAGGCAGCACACCGCCCCGGCCAGAAAGGCCGCAACAGTCCATTCCACGGCTACCAGCTGCCGCCCCACGGTCTCGAACCCGGCCATGAGGAAGGCCATAGCCAGCCCGGAGAGCACCAGCCCGGCAAGGTCCAGCCGCCCGCCCCGGTCCGGCTCGCGCACATCCGGGATGAACAGGCTCACCGCCACCGCGCCGATGATGCCGATCGGCACGTTGATGTCGAACACCCAGCGCCAGGAGGCGTAAGAAACGATGAAGCCCCCGAGCGGCGGGCCGAGAATCGGGCCGATCAGCGCCGGCATGGTCAGCCAGGACATCGCCGCCACCATCTGCGCGCGCGAGACCGAGCGCAGCAGCAGCAGCCGCCCCACCGGCACCATCATCGCGCCCCCCGCGCCTTGCAGCACTCTGGCTGCCACCAGGAACCACAGGCTCTCGGCCCGCCCGCACGCGACCGAGCCGAGCGTGAACACGACGATGGCG
>DAIDJU010000149.1 GCA_027451225.1 Acidocella sp.
GGAGACCACGTCCAGGTCGCGCGAATAGCCGTTCACGATCTGCCCGCCATTGCGGCCCGAGGCGCCATAGCCCACGCGCACCGCCTCCAGCACGATCACGGAGAAGCCGCGCTCGGCGAGTTCCAGTGCCGCGGAAATGCCTGTGAACCCGCCGCCAATGACACAGACATCCGCCGTGTGGCTGCCCTGCAAAGGCGGGCGCGCATCCTGCTTGTTGGCGGTCGCCGCGTAGTAGGATTTTACGTGGTCAGTCATTCTTTGTCGGGTCCCATTAAAAAAACACCAAAAACCGCGCCCAGCACGGTCATGGTGATAACCATTAACCTTATCTTATAAGCTTCGGCTTTTGCCTGCGCCACCACCTCTAGGCGCATGTTTTGTTCCGCCGCCGCCACGCGTGCGGGCAGTGGCCCGGCGCCATTGCTCACCAGCGCGGCGGTGTCCGGGTCCACCTTGCTCGCCAGCGCCGCGATGGCCGCTTGTTGCGTGGCATCGTCCGGGGCGGCGAGCACGGCGTCCAGCGCCTCCTGCTGGTGCAGTTCGTCGATCACCGGGGCAGGGATGGAGAAGCTGGCGAAGGCGCCGATCAGCCCTGGCAGCAAAAAGGCGCAGAGCATGAAGCCAAGGCGTGAGGCGGAGATGCGGGGCATGGCTCAAACCATTTGAATAAAAGTTTTTTGGATGCCGCTTGTTTACAAAAAAGGCGGCATCCTGTGCAGCTTTTTAAAAAGCTGCCAAAAACTTCTTGAACTTCGTGTTACGCCGCCGAAGCCTTGCTCTTGTTCTCCGTGGGCGGCTCGTCCAGCGCCGGGTTCAGCGCCTCCAGCAGCGCCTTGCGCAGCTGGTAGAGCTTGCGCTCATTCTCCACCTTCATGCCGAACACGTCCTTCACATAGAACACGTCCACGGCGCGCACGCCGTAGGTGGTTACGTGGGCAGAGGCGATCTGCAACCCTTCCGAGGAGATGGCGGCGGTCACGTCGTGCAGCAGGCCGGGGCGGTCGCGCCCGTTCACCTCGATCACGGTATGCCGGTTGGAGGCGCGGTTATCCACCACCACGCGCGGCGGCACATGAATGGCCCGCATACGCTGCGCCACCACGCTGCGCGTCGCCTTGCGGATCTCGGCGGCCAGCTTCAACCGGCCTGAGAGCGCCTGTTCCACCAGCGTGGCGAGGCGCGCGAGGCGGTGCGGCGTTTCGAACGGCCCGCCATTGGCGTCCTGAATCCAGAACGTGTCCAGCGCCATGCCGTCGGTCAGCGTATGGATGCGCGCATCCACGATCGAGGCTCCGGCGATGGCCAGCGCGCCCGCGATGCGGCTGAACAGCCCGGCATGGTCGGCGGTATAGACCACCACCTCGGTCACGGCGCGGGCGGGCAGGGGCTCGGTGAACACGGTGAGCGGCGCGTTGCGGGCCTTGGCGTCGCGGATCATGCGCCCGTGGCGCTCGATGCTCTCGGGGTCGAAGCCCAGCCAGTAGCTCGGGTAGCCCAACGAGAGGAACTCCTCGCGCTCCGTCACCGGCCAGTCCGCCAGCAGCGAGGACACGACATCCTTCACCCTTGCGATACGCGTATCGCGCTCGGTGGTGGAAAGTCCGCCCTCCAGCACCTCGGCCACGCGTGAATACAGCTCGCGCAGCAGTGTCGCCTTCCAGCCATTCCAAACCTTCGGGCTCACGGCGCGGATATCGGCGACGGTGAGGATCAGCAGCAGGCGCAGCCGCTCGGGCGATTGGATGGTGTCCGCGAGATCGAGAATCGTCTTGGGGTCGTCGATATCGCGCGAGAACGCGGTCTGGCTCAGCATCAGGTGATGCAGCACCAGCCAGGAGACCATTTCCGTCTCCTCGGCGCTCAGCCCCAGCGCGGGGCCGACATTCAGCGCGATTTCCGCCCCCAGCACCGAATGGTCGCCGCCCCGGCCCTTGGCGATGTCATGCAGCATCATCGCCACATACAGCGCCCGGCGGGACTGGATCTGCGCGACCAGATCGGAGGCGACGGGCGCCACCTCCTTCAGCGTTCCGGCCTCGATGGTGTTGAGGTTGCGGATACACTGCACCGTGTGAACATCCACGGTGTAGACGTGATAGGTGTCGAACTGCATCTGCCCGACGATGCGCCGCCAATCCGGCAGATACCGCCCGAGAATGCCGGATTCGTTGAGAATCCCCATCCAGGTGGCGGAATCGCAGTCCGGGTCGTGCCCGGCCTCGTGCGAGCCGCAGAGCAGATTGAGGAACAGGGCGGCGGCGTTCTTGTCGCCGCGCAGTTCAGCGCCCAGCGGCGCGCAGCGGATGAGCGTGCGCCGCGCCAGCGGGTGCAGTTCCAACCCACGGTCGCGCGCGCAGATGAGGATGCGGAACACGCTGGAGGGATCGATCGCCGGATCGTGCCCGGGGGCGAAGAGAATCTTGCCGTCGGCCAGCACGAAGCCCTGTTCGATCAGCGCCGCGTCCGTCTCGGCGGCGATGGCCGGCGGCCCGAGGGCGGCGCGGATCAGCGCCGGTTCCAGCACGGCGGTCACACGCGCCACTTCGCGCACGATGAGGAAGTAGTGGCGCATGAAGCGTTCCACGCCGTTCTGGCGGCCATGGCGGGTATAGCCCATGCGCCCGCCGATCACCGGCTGCAGATCGAAGGTCAGTCGCTCCTCGGCGCGCCCGGCCACGTAATGCAAATGGAAGCGCACGGTCCACAGATATTCCCATGCGCGGCGGCAGGCCCGTGCCTCGGCGGCGGTAAGTATGCCGCCACCCGGCGCCTCCTTGCCCACCAGCTCGGTCATGGCGAAGGTGTTGAACACGTAGCGCGAGAGCCAGTACAGCGTCTGCAAATCCCGCAGTCCGCCGCGCCCTTCCTTCACGTTCGGCTCGACCATGAAGGGCGTTTCGCCGAAGCGGCGGTGCCGGGCGGCGCGCTCGGCCTGCTTGGCGGAGATGAACTCGCCCGGCCCGTCGGCGGTGCAATCCGTGCGGAAGGCCTGCTGGAAGTCGTTGAACAGCTGCTTGTCGCCGCAGAGCAGCCGGGCATCGAGCAGCGAGGTGCGGATGGTCACATCGCCCTTGGCCTCGATCAGGCATTCCTCGATGGAGCGTGTCGCGTGCCCGACCTTCAGGCCCAGATCCCACAGGAAATACAGTACGAACTCCACCGCCTTCTCCACGGCGGTGGAGGCATGGCCGTGCGAGAGGAACAGCAGGTCGATATCCGAGAACGGCGCCAGGGTGGAGCGCCCATAGCCGCCGGTGGCCGCCACGGCCAAGCGGTCATTCGGCCCCAGCTCCTGGGCTTTCAGCGCATAGGCGCAGAGCGAGTCGACCAGCTCGTCCATCAGCCCGGCATGCAGCCGCGCGGCGGCGAGGCCGTTCACCCCGTCCTGCTCGAAGCGCTGCTGCACAAAGCCCTGCAAGCGGCCAAGCTGGCGGCGGAACAGCGCCAGCGCCTCATCACGCGTGGGCGTGGTGGCGGGGTCGAGCAGTTCTGTAAGGGCGGCGGTGATGTCTGGGCGCTTCCTGGATACGGGCATGTCGAACACGGTAGATCAATCCATCAGGCGTGGGAATTCATATCGCGCCGCCGGCCGCTCAATTTTCTGCGTGGCCGGGGCGCGTTTTCAGCGCCTCTGCCCGCAATTTGTACAAGGCCTCCAACGCCTCACGCGGGGTCATGGCGTCCGGGTCCAGCGCCTCCAGCGCCGCCGCCAGGGTATCGTCCGGCATGGGCTCGGCCTCGGGCATGGTGGCGAAGAGCGGCAGCGGCGCGTTCGCCAGCGCCGTTTTTTCGGCGGATTTCAGCAGAATTTCCGCGCGCTTGGCCACCGTCTCGGGCACCCCGGCCAGCCGCGCGACATGCACGCCCCAGCTCTTCTGCGCCGCGCCCTCGATGACCTCGTGCATGAATACCACCTCGCCCCGGAACTCCTTGACCCGCATTGTGTGCGGTTTCAGCCGGGGTAAAGCCTCGGCCAACAAGTATAATTCATGGAAATGTGTGGCAAATATGGCGCGGCACCGGTTATTATTGTGCAAACTTTCCAGCACCGCCTGGGCGATGGCCAAGCCGTCCCGCGTGCCCGTGCCCCGCCCGATCTCATCGACGATGACAAAGCTCCGCGGCCCCGCCTGATGCAGGATCGCGGCGGTCTCGATCATCTCCACCATGAAGGTCGAGCGCCCGGAGGCGAGATCGTCCGCAGCCCCCACGCGGGAGAATAGCCGGTCCACGAGGCCAAGGCGCATCGCCTCGGCGGGCACGGGCAGCCCGGCCTGGGCCAGCACCACCAGCAGCGCGTTCTGGCGCAGGAAGGTGGATTTACCCGCCATGTTCGGGCCGGTGAGTAGCATCAGCCGCTGGCCGGTGGAAAGCTCGCACCCGTTGGGGATGAAGCTTACTCCCGGCGGCAGTGCTGCCTCCACCACCGGGTGACGCCCGGCCTCGATATGGAATTCCGCATCGCCGGAAAGCTCCGGGCGGCAATAGCGCCCGGAGCCGGCCAGATGCGCCGCCGATTGCAGCACATCCGCCAGGGCCAGGGCCTCGGCGCAGGCGGCCAAAGGCTGCGCCACGGCCAGCGCCTGCTTGAGCAACCAGTTGAACACCAGCTTCTCGCGCGCCGTGGCGCGGAAAGCGGCCTCGGTAATGCGCTGATCCAGCGCCGAAAGCTCAGGATGCGTAAAGCGCGCGCCATTGGCCATGCCCTGGCGCAGCAGCAGCTCGGGGTGGCCGCGCAGGGTTTCCACGGCGGCGGCGGGGGCCTCCAGCACATAGCCAAGCTGCGCATGGTGGCGGATCTTCAAAGAGGCCACGCCGTAGCGCTGCGCCAGCTCGCTCTGGAACTCGGCGATGATCCGGCGCGTGTCGTCGCGCAGGGCGCGTTCGGCGTCCAGCTCGCCGTCATAGCCCGCGGCGATGACCCCGCCATCCTCCAGCTTCAGCGGCGCCGGTTCGGCCAGAGCGTGCTGGAGCGTCTCCAGCAGGTCGGGGGCCGGGTTCAGGGCCAGGGCGGCCTCGTCCAGCAATTTCCACCCCGCCGGCAGCAGCGGGGAGAGGCGGGCGGCCACCTCCAGCCCGGCGCGGATGGCCGCGAGATCGCGCGGGGAGGCGCGGCCGAGCGCGATACGCCCCAGGGCGCGGGCCATGTCCGGCGCGCCGCGCAAGGCCGCGCGCAGGGGCTCGGTCGTGCCGGTTTCATGCAGCGCCAGCCATGCCTCCTGGCGCGCCAGCAGCGGCTCCAGCCGGTTCAGCGGCGCGCTGATCCAGCCTGCCAGCAGCCGCGCGCCAGCAGGGCTCACCGTGCGCTTCACCGCGCCGAGCAGGCTGCCCGCCTCGCCGCCGCCACGGGCGGCGAGCAGTTCCAGGCTGGCGCGGGTGGCGGCATCCATGGCCAGCTGCCCGGCCACGCCGGCGCTGCACGGGGGGGAGAGCCGGGGCATCGCGCCCATCTGGGTGGCGCTGATGTAGGCCAGCACCAAGGCGGCGGCCATCGCCTCGGCGGGTAAGAAATCGCCGAACGCATCCAGGCTGGCGGCGCCGAATTTCTCGGCCAGCTCCCGCTTCGCCGCCTCCGCCGTGGCGGGCACGGACATGGCGAGACGCTGCGTGCCCACGCGCCGGGCCTCGAACGCGCCCAGCTCCACCCCCGCATCCGTGATGATCTCAGCCGGGTCCAGCCGCCCGAGAATCGCCGCGAGCCCGGCCTCGTTGGTGGCCTCGGTCTCGAACAGCCCGGTGGAGATATCCGTCCAGGCGATGCCGAACTGCCCGCCGCTCAGCACGATGGCGGCGAGGAAATTCGCCCGCCCGGCTTCCAGCAGCGCCTCCTCGGTCAGCGTGCCGGGGGTGACGAGGCGCACCACGTCGCGCTTCAGCGGCCCCTTGGCCCCGCGCGCCTTGGCGGCGGCCGGATCTTCCAGCTGTTCCACGATGGCCACGCGGAAGCCGCGCCGGATCAGCCGGGCGAGGTACATCTCGGCCTGACTCACCGGCACGCCGCACATGGGTATGGGCTGGCCCTGGTGCTGGCCGCGCGCGGTCAGCGCGATATCCAGCGCCGCACTCGCCGCCTGCGCGTCGGCAAAGAACAGCTCGTAGAAATCGCCCATGCGGAAGAACAGCAGCGCGTCTTCGTGCTTCGCCTTGATGGCGAACCACTGGGCCATCGCGGGGGAAGCACCTGTAGCAACATCACTCATAAGCGGGGCATTTAGCCCCCGCCGCCGCGTAAGGCCAAGGGGCGGAGGCGTCGTTGTGCCTCAGCCAGCCGGGGGGCGGGCCGGATGCGGCGGGTTCTGCGCCAGCAGGCGGCTGAACGCCTCGGGCGGCATGGGGTGGTGGAACAGATAGCCCTGGGCCTGGGCGCAGCCAAAACTGCCGAGCAACGCCGCCTGTTCGGCGGTTTCCACGCCTTCGGCGGTCACCACCATGTTCATGCTCTGCGCCAGCCCGATAATGGCGAGAATGATGGCGCTGCCATCCTGGCTCTCACCAAGGTCGCGGATGAAGGACTGGTCGATCTTGATCTTGTCGAAGGGAAAGCGCCGCAGATAGGAGAGCGAGGAATAGCCTGTGCCGAAATCGTCGAGCGCGATGCGCACGCCCTGGGCGCGCAAATCCCGCAACGTCTGTTTAACCCCCGCATCGGCATCCAGCATCACGGATTCGACGATCTCCACCTCCAGCCGTCCGGGCTGCAACCCGGAGCTGGCGAGCGCCTCGCTCACCTGACAGGCGAGCTTCGGGTCGCGGAACTGCAACGGCGAGAGATTTACCGCGATGGATGCTGGTTCCGGCCAGGCGGCGGCGGTGGCGCAGGCTTCGTGCAGCACCCATTTGCCGATCTCGCGGATGAAACCGCTATCCTCGGCCAGCGGAATAAAGGCGGAGGGGGGCAGCAGCCCGCGCTCGGGGTGTCGCCAGCGGATCAGCGCCTCCGCCCCGGCGATGCGCCGCGTGGCAAGGTCGATCACCGGCTGGTATTCCAGGTAGAATTCCCTCTGCGCCAGCGCCCGGTGCAGCGCCGATTGCAGCGCCCGCCGCTCGCGCACCCGTTCATCCATCGCGGGGTCGTAGAAGCGGACGGTGCCGCGCCCCTCTTCCTTGGCGCGGTAGAGCGCGAGGTCGGCGTTCTTCATCAGCTTGGTGGGCGTTGTGCCGTCGCGCGGAGCCATGGCCACGCCGATGCTGATGCCGACTTTGACGATCTGTCCGTCGAACTGGAAGGGCCGCGCCATGCGCTCGATGATGCGTTTTGCCACGGCCAGCGCTTCTTCCGGTTTGTCGGTCACCAATATGGCGGCGAATTCGTCGCCGCCCAGGCGTGTGGCCATGTCGAACTCGCGGATACAGCCGCGCAGGCGTTCGGCCACGGCCACCAGCAGGGCGTCGCCCGTGGCATGGCCCAGCGTGTCGTTGACGATCTTGAAATTATCGAGGTCGAGGCAGAGCAGGGCGATGCTTGTGTTCTTGCAATGTTCGCAGGCCTCGTGCAGGGCTTCGGAGAACAGCACGCGGTTGGGCAGCTTGGTCAGGCTGTCATGCCGGGCCAGGAAGGAGATCTGCTCCTGCTGGCGGCGCTGGCTGGTGATGTCCGACCCCACGCCATGATACCCGGCGAAGCGCCCGCGCTTGTCGAGGAACGGTTTGCCGCTGAGAGACCAGTAGCGCTCCTCGCCATTGATGGTGACCGGCACCACGAGGTCGCGGAAGGGCGAACGCTCGGCAATGGCGCGGTTCAGCCGCTCCAGCGCCGAGCCAGGGCGTTGCTCCTTGTTGACCGACTCGCCCAGCAACACGGCGGGGAAGATGCCGAGCAGTTGCTCCGCCGGGCGGCGGGCCACCTGCGCCAGGCGCTGGCTGGGGCGCTGCAACTCCAGCATCGCATTGGTTTCCCACAGCCAGTCCGAGGCGCTTTCCTCGAAATCCCGCAGCAGCAACTTTATGACTTCCGCATTCTCCTCCAGCCGGATGGCGCCCACCGCGCGCTCGTTCAGGCGGCGGTTGATGTAGAGGATGCAGAAACCGGTCAGTAAGATAAAGGCGAGCAGATCGACCATGGCGAAGCTGTCCACCCGCCCGGCGGAGACCACGGAGACGCAGATCCCAAAAGAGACGGGCAGCCAATACGCGATGGCGCAGATGGCGGGCGAGACCATGACCGGCGTTGCAAGACAGCCGACCATGATGCCGTAAAGCAGGCAGAGCCGGGTGAGATCCGCCTGGCGCACCAGCAGGAACAGCAGCAGAGACCAGAAGACGCCGAGCAGTACCAGCAGCTGGGCCATGGCCGCGATATAGGCTTTCGCATCCTGCGCGCTGGGGGTTATGAATTTCAGCCAGTTTCGGGCTTTGTAGATCAGCCCCGCATAGCACAGCACGACCGCCAGCATCGCGGGGGCGCGGAGCTCAGTGCCGGAAGTGTGCATGAAGTCAAAATACAGCAGCCCGATCGTGTTCAGGCCGAGCAGCGAGATCGCCGCCATGATGTAGCTGAAATCGGTCGCCTGATCGAGCAGGAGCCGTTCGGTGAATTCCGGCGGCACGGCGCCGGTGTCCACAACGCGCCGTAGATTGCGCAGTGCGCTCACGGCAAGCTCTTTGGCACGCTGGAATTGCGTGCCGTGGCGCGGGGGAGGGCTATCGTTCACATCTGCCGCAAAAATCGAAGACTCTCCATATCCGTGTTCCATGCCTGAGCCGCTTCCAAGTGCCGGCATGGACCTGCAACTTTACGTAATGGCTTTTAGGGGGCGACGCTATCATTAATTGCCAGTCGCATCGCGACTCGTAAAAGTTTAAAAAATTTCATCGAGCCATGAAGCATTTGCATGGGCTGGTTCTACAGCTCGTTCCAGCGTGGTGCGGGATCTCATTATTGCGGTGCATTTGTCTGAATCCAAAACCTTAAAAATCATTGTTGAACAAACTTCTCAACTAGCTCTCATCAATTTGCCTACCATATCCCTTGCCAAAAGGTGCATTCGATAAAATATCGAAACAAAAAATGTGACTGCACCCTGAGGGTGAAGTGGTTACTAATTCTTCTTGTTTTGGTTGAAACAAGGAGAAAATTAATGAGTTCTTTACAAGTTGTGACCTCTAACATCGTGCGCGGTACTGTCCGGACGCAACCTCAGGAAGCAGGTTTGACGGCGCGAATCGCATTGGATGACGACACCCGTGCCGATGCATATGCGATCCGCCATGCAAGCTATCTGGCTGGCGGCTATATCGACCCGATGCCAGGTGGCATCTTCTCTGATGCCGACGACCTGAAGCCGAACAGCCGTTCCGTTGTCGTGTACAAGCACGATCTTCCCGTGGCCTCGGTGCGGCTCTGCACGTTGGACTACGATCCCGCCGTTAGCGGCTGGGACGATATTCCCGCCTCACGCATTTTTCCCGAGGATGTGGCCGCACTTGCGGCCAGCGTGCAGCATGGGCGTCCGCCGAAGCTGACCGAGATCAACCGACTCGTGCGGCATCCCGACTATGCCGATGATTATCAGCTCGTCTTTGTGCTGTACCGTTTCGTTTCCTTCCTGGTTATCGAGTCGGATGCCGACATGATGCTC
>DAIDJU010000150.1 GCA_027451225.1 Acidocella sp.
GTCGGTTAGCACCGGCACCTGGCCGCTTCCCGCTGCGGTGAAGCCGGCGAAACGGATCGGCGCGGCGGGGCCGTCCGCCAGCACCAGCTTGGAGCCGTCATCCAGCGTGAAAGCCAGCGGCACGAAATGCTCGCAGCTCGATGTTTGCCCCAGCCGGACAAAATGCAGCTGCACCTTGGCGCCGCTGGCCAGCAGGGGCTGCGGCAGCGGAATGGTGGCGCCGTTCAGCGCCACCGCACCGGTGAAGGCGCGGCTCCACACAACATTGCCGCCCAGCTCCAGGGAAACGATCTCGCTCTGCCCCGGCGGCAGCGCCATGCCGCGCCCATAGAGCACGATGGAAGCCGCATGCCGGTTTGCGGGCACGGCGGAGAGCGGTATGGGCAGGTCCAGCCGCGTGTCGCGCAGCACGGAAACCGTCATCGGCCCCAGCCCCAGCGCGCCGAAGCTCAACGCGCCCGGCGTGCCGGCAGCCGCCGGTTGCAGCACGGCGCTGGCCAGGCTTTGCGCCCGGGTGCGCAGCGCCGGAGACGCGGCCACGAGGGCCCGCGCGGCATTGGCGTTGGGCACCACGATCTGCGGCGCCTTGCCATCCGGCTGCGTGGCCGCCGCCAGCGCCTGCGCGGCGGGGTCGATCAGGATGCTCGCCTTCGCCGGATCGTTGGTGAAGAAGGGGGCGATGCCGCGTTCCACCAGCGCGGTGGAGAGGATCAGCGCCGTCTGCACATCCGGCAGGCCCGGCTTGGCGGGCAGGGCGATGGTCAGCGGGGTCGACGAATTGCGCCAGAGGTCCCCCACACCTTGCGGCCCGGGCGCGTTCGGCACCAGGGCCGTATTGGGCTGCACAGCCACCCAGTCCGCCACCGTATCGCTGTCATAGCAGTGCGCGGCATCGCCGATCGTCTGGTCCGCCGCGAAGGAAAGCTGCAGGAACGCACCCTGGGTAAACCGCGCCGGCACGCTGATCTGCACCGTGCCGTTGGCGGTATTGTCCGGCACCGTGGCCAGGGGCACGCCATCGGCCAGCACCGTCAGGCTGGCATTCGGGTTCAGCGCGGCCGAGGCGGTGAAGGAGAGGTTGAGTGTGGCGCCCTGGGTATTGGCCGGCAGAGGAAAATAGACAGACTCGGACGCCCCCGGCCCGCGCAGCACCAGGCCATTGGCATAGCCAAGATCAACCAGATTATTTGCTTGGGCCGCTACGCAGGCGGTTAACCATAACCCCGCCACAACCGACAATCGTTGTATAAAGCTCCGCCACATAAAAGTTAATCCATCATTTATTTGGATATAACTATCCACGCGGCAAGTGAACAGACAAAGGTCTATCAATATTCGGTGAAGCAGGCGCCAAACGGCTCTTGTCGTCGGTCATCGGGATGGTTCCTTGGGTTTGCGTTGCGTGGGGCAAACCAATGCTACCCAAAAACCGCCCCGGTGGCCGCCAATCGGCCCGCCTCCGCCAGACTCGGGGCGGTCGCTACGGCAGGCCGATTACCGGCCTCCTACACCACGGACGGGGGCACGACCGCTGAGCGGAACAGGCCGATTTCAAAGCCAACCATATTTCCTATCGCCCATACACGGCGAACAGGCTGCGGTTCTTGCGTGCCTAGCCGAAGAAAAAGCCTCTCTGGCACATGAGTCATCTCTGCTGTTTCGATACGCACGCCAGTATGTGACCGATCAATAATCAAGCAATCAATCACACTCGAATGGCCGTAACCGTATAGCAGCTTGCCACCCATAAGAACGCGGGAGCGAGACGCTTTTCTCCGTTCCAGCTGACGCGGCTGCCCTATGGGCGCAACATTGAATTCTCCAGGATTCATCTTTAGTTTTTTCTAAGCCTGAGCACCGGCAACACCGATGTTTCCTTCGCTCATGTCAATCGAACCACCAGAATAAGGCTGATGATACTGATTGAACACATCGAGATATGCCTCCACCGCTTCCATGGCTTCTTTTGCAGACCTAAAACTCTTGATACCTTCGCTATCCGGCATGAGACTCCAAGACTTTCCGCCTGCGTCGTCAGTGCTGCGCGGGACCATAGCAACCCATGTTCTTCCCGGCCGAGGACGGCTGACTTCAGCCTGACCAATACACACAAAGCAATTTAGGCTGCGCTTGTCCCATGTGTATTTATCTAATGACTTGTTTCTATGAGGTTTTCTCAACGTCGTCATCCTCCCCTCCTTAGTACCACTAGCAGTCGAAAGAATGCTCTAGCTCAAAAACTTGATGATCCAAGAAAATGACGACAAGTAACAGCCATCTCTAATGCCCCACCTAAATATGGAGCCCATTTTCGTCAATATACGCTGGTGCTCCCTGTCGGGCGAAGTGAGAAATTGCCCCCCTGACTGAGACGATCAGCCGCGCTATAC
>DAIDJU010000151.1 GCA_027451225.1 Acidocella sp.
TTCACGCGCGTCAGCGCCGCGCCCGCCAGCACCACACCTGCCTCCTGCAACAGCGAGATGGCCGCGCGCACCACGCGGCGCGGCGTATGCCCCCAGCGGACGCATAACAGCGCCGAATCTGCAAACCGCGCCAGCACGCGGCCCTCGGCCAGGGCGAAGGCCGGAGGGGCGTCGATGAGAATGGCGTCGAACTGCTCACGCAGCATGAACAGGGATTGCCGCAGCGCCGGGGAAAGAAACAGCGAGAGCGCGGCCTTGGCCTGGGTTCCCGCGGGCAGGATCTTCAGCGGCGTCAGGTTATCCTGGCAGATCACCTCATCCAGCCCCGCCAGCCCGGCCAGATGGTCGGTCAGCCCCGGCGCGCCCGCGCAGTTGAATACCGGGTCAAAACTCGGCTGGCGGATATCGCCATCCACGGCCAGCACGCGCAGCCCGGACGCCGCCAGCGAACGCGCCAAGGCGATGGTCAGGGTGGTCTTACCCTCGCCGGGCCGGGCGGCGGTGATGGCGACAATCCGCCCCTCGCCCTCATGCAGCCCAAGCCCTGTGCGCAGCGAGCGCAGCTGCTCGGCATAAAGCGAGAACGGCGCCTGTAAGGCCGCCACCTGGGGAGCCGCGCTCTCGGGCAGAAGGGCGAAGCAGGAGAGGCCGAATTGCGCGCGGATATCCACGCCCGAGCGCAGTGAGGTATCCAGCGCATCGCGCAAGCTTGCCAGCAGCACGCCAAGGCAAAAGCCCAAGCCCAGCGCCGCGCCCATGATCAGCCCCCGATGCGGCGCGCTGGGGCTGGTGGGTATGGCGGCGGTGGAGAGGATGCGCGCATCCGGCTTGGTGAGCGACGCATCCTGCGCCAACTGCCCGGCCTGCTGCGTCATGGCGCGCAGCATGTCCTGCCCGGCGGCGGCGCGCTGCTCCAGGGCGCGGATCGGCCCGGATTCCGCGTCCTCCGCCTGGCTTTGCGCACGTGCCGCCGCCAGGGCCGATTGCAGCGTGGCGATCTGCGCCTTGTCGGCCGCCATTTGGGCACGGGCGGCGTCCAACTCGCGCCCGGTCTCCGCGCCGATCTCGGCGGTGATGGCGGCAAGCTGCTGCCGGGCGGCGATGAGGTCCGGGTAATCCGGCCCATATTGCGCCGAAAGCGATCTCACCTGCGCGGTGAGATCCGCCTGCTCCTTACGCAACGGCAGCAAATTGGGCGCGATGGCGGCGCTGGCAGCCGCCGCATCGCCCCCGCTGGCGGCGTTCAGCCGGGCCTGGGACATGGCGAGATCCGCCTGCGCCTCAACCAGCGAGGCCGCGAGGCGGCTTGCCGTCTCGGTGGTGAGCGTGGATTGCGCCCCCTGCACCACCCCGGCGGAAGCCCGCGCCTGGGCAAGCTGCGTCTCGGTCGTGTCGAGCTGCGCCTCCACGTCGGCGGCATGTTTCTCCAGCCAGTCCTGCACATCGCTCAACGCGGCGAAAGAGACATCCCGCTCATGGTCGAGATAGATCTGCATGGCGAGATTGGCGGCATCGGCCGCCAACTCAGGCGAGGTGCTGGTGAAGGAGACGCTGAGCACGCGCGAGCCGGGCAGCACCTGCACATCCATGGCGCGACGGACCGTCTCGGCCAGTTCGTCCGCCGTGGGGAGCTTGGGGGCTGGCAACAGCGAGAGCGGAAAATGCCGTGGCGCGATGGCCGGGTTGAACACGGGCGAAGTTGCAAGATTGAGCCGCGTGGCGATCTGCCCCGCCGCGGGCAGGCTGGCGATCACTTCGGTCTGGCTCGCCACCACCGCGCCCTCATCCATCAACCCAGGCGCCGGCTCCCCCGCCTGCCCTGGTAGCGCGCCGTTTTCAGGGGCGTACAGCACAATTCCCGTGGCAGTGTAGGTGGAGGGCGTGCGCAGCACCCCGATCAGCGCCAGCCCCGGCACCAGCACGGTGCTGGCCAGAACGATCCGCCACCGCCGCCGCAGGCTGAGCAGCTGTTCGGCAAGACCTGGCGTGACATGTGGCGGGGCAGACATAACGCTGGGCAGGGTCAGGCTCATGCCCGTGAGGTTAGCGAATTGTTAACAGCAAGACAATTTATGGTTGTGGATAAAGCTCAACCCAGGGGCGTTCCCCCTGAACTTCACGATCCGTGCGCAGCACCACTTTCCCCCCGTTAACCCAAGCCGCCGTAGCGCCATTGTGATACACGAACATCCTGTCGATCATCGGCACGCCGGCACAGCCCGTTAGCGGCACGGGCGAAACGATCATCGCCGCGCCGGCACAGGCGGAAGGCGGCGCGGTGGCGAACAGCACCTCCCCCGCCCGGCAGGCCGTGGCAATGCACTGCGCCGGGGCCAGCGGCGTTTCGCCCCAAACGGATGCCCATTGCTCCAGCACGAAGCGATCCGGCTTGCGCTGGGTCGCCAGAAACACGCTGGGGCCGGAGCGCAGAGCGATGAGCCGTGCATCGGGCGAGACCAGCACATCGGGCGGGCGGGCCATGAGCGCCACCACCATGCCCAGGGCCATCACCGGCAGCCCGGCCAGCCGCGCCGCCGAGCGCCAGATGCACAGCCAGACCAGCCCCGCCGCGATCAGCAGAATCGAGGCCGACGGCATGGGATGGATACGCATCAGGGCATCGGGCCATTGTGCGATATGCGCCGTGATCCAGACAATTACCCCGATGCCCCAGCCCATCGGCGCCAGTGCCAGCGCCGCCGCGTGCAGTGGCATCAGGGCCAGGGCGAGCAGACCGAGCGGCATGATCCAGAACGCGGTGAGCGGCACGGCCAGGATATTGGCTGGAATCCAGTAAGGTTGGATCTGCTGAAACTGATACGCCGCGAACGGCATGGACGCGCCACCCGCCAGCAGGCTGGTATAGGCAAGGCCGATGACGTGCATGCCCACATTGCCCAGCCGCGAGGAGCTGGCATGAAAGCGCGTGAAGAAATGCTGCACGGCGGCATAGCCCGAGATGAGCGCCAGCACGGCGGAAAAGCTCATCTGGAAACTGGTGCCCAGCACCGTCTCGGGTGATGCGAGCATCAGCACCGTGGCCGCCAGCGCCAGCCCGCGCAGAGAAACCGCCCGCCGCCCCACGAACACGCCCAGCGTGGCAAGGCTGGCCATGGCCAGGCTGCGGATAATCGGCAGATGCGCCCCCGTGAGCGCCGCGTACCCCGCCCCCGCCAGCAGGGCGAAAGCGGCGGCCAGGGGTTTAGTTGGCCAGCGCAGGGCCATGCGCTCGCTACGCGTAAGCAGATAGCGCGACGCGGCAAAAGCCAGCCCCATGATGATGCCGACATGCAGCCCCGCCACGGCGAGGATATGAGCCAGCCCGGCCTCGATGAAATTCTGCCGCTCCTGCGGCGGGATCACTTGCTCATCGCCCGTGAGCAGCGTCACCGCGACCGAACCCGTCTCCACCGGCAGCACCGCCATGATGGTGGAGGCAATATCAGCGCGCAGATTTTGCAGCGCGTCGGCCAGATGATCGGGCGGCGCGGTGTTGAGCACGGCCAGATGGTTGAGCGCGAAACCATAGGCGTTGAGGCCGGAGAAAAAATCGTCGCGCCCCTGGTCCCACCCGCCCGGATAGGCCGGGCGATCCGGCCCGAACAGCATGGCGTAGCACTGCACAATATCGCCCGCCCGCAAGGGGGCTGGGTCGTCCGCGCGCAGCTTGATCCGCACCAGGCGCGGGAGCGGCGTTGCGCCATCCAGGCTAGGGGCGGCGAGCGTGACGCGCTTGCCATTGGGCAGCAGCTCGAGGCGCGCGATCTGCCCCGAGAGTTTGACGACGCCCGTGGGGATGAAGGCTAGCGGCGGCTCATGCGCGGTACGCCATTCGGCGCGGGCAAAGCCAAGCGAGGCCGCGAGCGCCAGCGCCGCCACAAAACGCCAATAGAGATGCCCCCAGCCCAGCCCTAGCGCCGCGGCACTCAGCCCCAACGCCACCAGCCCCAGCCATAAGGGCGGCTCCACCGGCAGGGCGAAATAGGCCAGGATCGCAGCGCCCATCGCCACCGGCAGCAGCAGCATGAAGCGGCCATGCTCGGCCTCCACCCAGCGTGCAAAAGCGTCGAACAACGACAATCTCCGGTTGCGCGCCGTTGTTAACCATTTTGCCCGCGCTGGCACAATGCGGCGCAAACGGGTAGAGCGGAGCCATGACGATCCGTACCCGTTTTGCCCCTTCCCCCACCGGGCTGCTGCATATCGGCGGCGCCCGCACCGCGCTCTTCAACTATCTCTTCGCCCGGCACCATGGCGGCGAGTTCGTGCTCCGTATCGAGGACACGGACCGCGCCCGCTCCACCCAGGAAGCCGTACAGGTGATCCTGGACGGTCTGGACTGGCTCGGCCTGGAATCGGATGCCCCGCCCGTCTACCAAACCACCCGCGAGGCCCGGCATGTGGAAGTGGCGATGCAACTGCTGGAGCAGGGCAAGGCCTATAAATGCTACTGCACGCCCGAGGAGCTGACCGCGATGCGCGAGCAGGCGCTCGCCGAGAAGCGCGCCCCGCGCTACGACGGCCGCTGGCGCGACCGCGATCCCGCCGAGGCCCTCGAGGGCGTGCGCCCGGCCATCCGCCTGAAGGCCCCGCGCGAAGGCGAAGTGGTGCTGCAAGACCTCGTGCAGGGCGAGGTGCGCGTGAAGAACGCCGAGATGGATGACATGATCATCCTGCGCTCGGACGGCACGCCCACCTATCTCCACGCCGTGGTGGTGGACGACCACGACATGGCCATCACCCATGTCATCCGTGGCGACGACCACCTGACCAACACCTTCCGCCAGATCCAGATCTACGACGCCATGGGCTGGGACAAGCCCGCCTTCGCGCATATTCCGCTGATCCACGGGGCGGATGGCGCCAAACTCTCCAAGCGCCATGGCGCGGTGAGCATTCTGGAATTCCGCGAACAGGGCTTCCTGCCCGAGGCGCTGTGCAACTACCTGCTGCGCCTGGGCTGGGGCCATGGCGATGCCGAGTTCCTCAGCCGCGAGGAGCAGATCCAGCTCTTCACGCTGGAAGGCGTGGGCCGCGCCGCCAGCCGCATGGACTACGCCAAGCTGACCCACCTGAACGGCATGTGGCTGCGCCAAGCCGACGATGCCCGCCTGCGTGCAGAAGTGGTGGAGCGCCTGGTGAAATCCGGCCTGACCGTGGATGCCGCCGCCATGGAGCGTCTGCTCGCCCTGATGCCGGGGCTGAAGGAGCGGGCCAAGACGCTGGAGGATCTGACCGCCTCCGCCGCCTTCCTGGCCCGCGAAGTGCCCCTGCCCTTCGAGCCCAAGGCCGAAGCGCTGCTGACGCTGGAAGCCCGCGAGTTGCTCTCGCGCCTCGCCCCGGTGCTGCGCGACACGGCGTTCGAGCCCGCTGCCATCGACACCGCTCTGCGCGCCTTTGCCGAGGCCGAAGGCCGCAAGCTCGGGCAGGTGGCCCAGCCGCTGCGCGCGGCGCTGACCGGCAGCACGATGAGCCCGGGGATCGACGCCACGCTGATCGCGCTCGGCAAGGATGAGAGCCTGAAGCGGATCGGCGCCGTTACCGCCTGAACCGCTCTTGGCCCAACAAAAAACCGCCCGTTTTCACGGGCGGTTTTTTTATGCGCTGGTTTTAGAAGTTAGCGACGGTACAGGCGTTGCCCACGGCGGAGAGTTCGGCGCAGAATTTCGCGGCGTCCACCTTGGTATCAAAGCCGGTAACGCGCAGGCGGTAATAGGTTTTGCCATGCACGACCGCCTGGCTGATTTCCGGTGATTTGCCGTTGAATAATGCCGGTTCGGCGTTGGCCATCTTGTGCCATTCACGCTGCGCGGCACCTTGCGAGTTAAGCGAGGCGATCTGCACGGCTGCATTGCCGCCGCCAGTGGCGGGCACGGAAGCCGGGGCCGGTGTGGGCACGCTGACCGGAGCAGCAGAAGCGGTTTGAGCCCCACCAGTGGAAGAGGACACCGCACCCGGAATTGGCGACGGACCAACATAGGCGGCATTTGCATTCGCCTGCGTTGTTTTAGCCGGCGCTACGGCGGGTACAGGCGCCGGGTCGGCGCTCGCGGCCGGGGTAAGAGGCGTCGGCGCCGTGCTAACCGGCGCTGCCTGGGTGATCGGCGCCACGGCGACCGGTGCTGTCTGCACCTGAGAGACGGTCGGGGCGGGCGGCGGCGGGGGCGGCGGATTCTGGATGGAATCGGCGATCAGCGATGAAAACCCTTCCAGCGCCTGGTTTATCTGATCCGGTGTCAGATCCACGGAAAGCACTTGCCGCGCCTCGTCGTTACGCCCGACGGCAACAAGAGCCGCTGCGTAATCCTGGCGAATCTTGGGCGTGGCCCCCTGTCCGGTGGCCAACGGCCCGAGATACTGCAACGCCTCCGCGCCATGCCCCGACAGCGCCAGCGACAGGCCAAGATTAACTTCCGCCGCGGTAAGCCCAGGATTATTCTGCAAAGCCTGCTGGTACGGATCGACCGCGCCGGCAAAATTGCCCTGCAGGTCTCGCGCGATGCCCAGATCGTTATAGGCATTGGCATTGCCCGGATCATCCTGCACCGCTGCCATAAAGGCCTGCTCGGCGGCACGCGGATCGGTCTTCAGCAGGCAGCGTCCCAGCCCGACTTCGGCAATGGCAGAGTGCGCATCCGCCTTCAGCGCCCGTTGGAAGGAGGCCATAGCCGCAGGGCAGCGCTCCAGCGCGTAATAGGCATCGCCCTCATGCACCAGGGCATTCACATTATTGGGATCGTTGGCCAAAATGGATTGCGACACCGAAAGCGCCATGTTTGGATTGCCGCCAGCGATCGCCGCATCGGCGACGTTCAGTGTGTCAGGGCCGATCTTACCATCCGGGGCAGACGTATCGGCCTGCTGGCCCCGGTTATGGGCGCAGGCAGAGAGCGACAAAATCGCCGCCAGTGACACCATGGCCAGGCTAGTCTTGTTGCGCGGGCGGAAAACAGCAGCTTCGGCCAAGTGCATTTTGCTCATGTAACCTTCTTAATGTCCGTGCAGTGTTGCCATGACGTTGATGATGGCCGGCCCTGCGACGATGAGAAACACGCAGGGCAGGATAAACAGGATCATCGGCATGGTCATTAGCGTGGGCAGGCGGCCTGCGCGTTCCTCGAATTGGACCAGCGCCTCGGCGCGCAGCTCGGCGGAGAGCGTGCGCAATGCCTGGGTCAGCGGCGTACCGTATTGCAGCGATTGCGCCAGCGTGGTGGCGAGGCGCTTGAGTGTCTCCAGCCCGGTGCGATCGCCCAGATTATTCATGGCGAGGCGCATATCGGCGCCGATCTGCAACTCGTGCGACGTTTGCTGCAACTCCTGCGCCAGCGCCGGATTGAGCACGGAAATCTCCTGCGCGACGCGGGCAATGCCCGCTTCCAACGCCAAACCGGCATCGGCGCAGATGACCAGCATGTCCAGCGCGTCCGGCACGCCGGTGGCCACCTTCGCCAGATGCTTCGTGCGAATGTTTGTGGCGAAGGTCTCGGGCATCAACATGCCGCCCACAGCGCCGGCAGCCGTGGCAATGATCAGCCACAAGCCGGAAAGATGCATGGCGTGTTGCGCCACGAGGAAGGTGATGATCGGGCTGAGCAGGGCCAGGAGGATTTTGGAGCCGATGAACAGGCCAAGCCCCCTGCCCCCTTTGAATCCCACGCCCTCCAGCGTGGCGGTCATCTCCGCCAGCGTCTTGCGTGAAAGCAAGCCGCTGCGCGCCACGCCCATGCCGAAGGCGGAGATAATCCGCAGCAACAGTGCTCCCGGCGGTTTCACCTCGTCCGGCAGTTCCTGTTCCGTGCCGTTGGTGACGATATTCAGGCGCCTCTCTAACTTGGCGTTGCGGCCAAGCTCATGCGCCAGCATGAAGCCGACCCCCGCCAGCAGCGCGAAGAACAGCACAACAAGCAGCAGCAGGGCAAAGATGGTGTTATTTGAGTACATTGCTGATCATGAACTGAATGATGCCCATGCCAATAGCCATTAGCAGGATGGCCGCGCCAAGCACCGCCTGCCCGCCAGAGGTGGTAAACAGCAACATGATGTACTGACGCTGCATCACGAAGATCGCCCCGCCCGCCACGAAGGGGAGAACCGAGAGGATCATCGCGCTGGTCCGGGCCTCGGCGGTCAGGGCATAGCCGCGCGCCTTCAGGCCCACGCGCTTGCGGATCACCTCGGAGAGCGTTTCCAAAGTCTGCGTAATGCCACCGCCCGAACGTGCTTGCAGGGTGAGCGCCGTTGCGAAGAATTGATACTCCGTCAGCTTCACACGCTCCGCCAGCTCACGCAGAGCGACATCGAGCGGAATACCGATGGAGACCTTGTCAGCCAGAATGGAGAACTCGACCTTGGTAGGCTCCATGGAGTCCTTCGCCACGGTACGCAGGGCCTCGGCCATGGGAATACCAACGCGCACACAGCGCACGATGGTATTCAGCGCATCCGGGAACTGCTCCACCAGCTTGGCGTTACGCCGGTTGGTGAACCAATTAAAAACAAAGCCCGTGAGCATCCACCAGGTAATCGGCGTGCCGGCAAATTTTACGATAATCCATACGGCCTGGTGGTGCCCCAGAGGGTGCGAAGCAATGAACATGATAAACCATGTCAGCCCCGCCGTAATGAATGGCACCAGCCACCACTTGATTGGATAGGTCTCGGCCTGCTTCAGGTCGACGCCGATCAAACCCGCGGCCTTCAGCTTTATCCGCTCGCTTCGTGAGACAGTGCGGACCAGGGAGACGTCGTCCTCTGCCTGGCTGGTCGGCTTGGCCGTGGGGGCCACCGTTTCCTGCAAACGCGCCTTGAATTTCTCGGCTCGTTCGTTCTCCTTCACGATCATCATCGCGACGGCGGCGACGGCCGCCAGAAGCACGACGCCGATGCTAAGGAGAAGTATAAGAGCGCCCGACGATGTCATGCTTCGTCCAACGCATTCATCCAGGCGCGGTCAAGACCGAAATATTGCAGCCGTTCCTGGAAGGTTGAGCGGATCTTGCTGACCTCGTAGCGCCCGGTCAGGCGGCCTGTGGTGGTTTCACCCGTGATTTCGAGCTTGAAGATGTCGTTCATCAGCGTGGTCTCACCTTCCATGCCGGCGATCTCGGTCACCTGCGTAAGGCGGCGGCCGCCATCGCGCTGGCGCTCAACCTGAACGATGAGGTTCACGGCGGAGGCGATCTGCATCTTGATGGCGCGGGAGGTCAGGCCCATCGAAGACATCTGCACCATGTTCTCGATACGGGCGAGCGCATCGCGCGTGTTGTTGGCGTGGATTGTGGACATCGAGCCGTCATGGCCCGTGTTCATCGCCTGCAACATATCGAACGCCTCGGCGCCACGGGTTTCGCCGATGATCACGCGGTCAGGGCGCATACGCAGCGCGTTACGCACCAGATCACGCGCCGTCACCTCGCCCTTGCCCTCAAGGCTGGCCGGGCGGGTTTCCAGACGCACAACATGGGGCTGCTGCAATTGCAGCTCTGCCGCATCTTCGATGGTAACGACACGCTCAGCCTGGTCGATGAAACGCGACAGCGCGTTCATCATGGTCGTCTTGCCCGAGCCGGTACCGCCCGAGACAATAATGTTAAGGCGCGTACGCGCCGCGATTTCCAGCACGCGGGCGATAGGCGGCGTCATCGCGCCGAACTGGATCAGCTTCTCGAAATCGATCGGCTTCTTGGAGAATTTACGGATCGAGATAGCCGGGCCGTCGATGGAGAGCGGCGGCAGAATGATGTTGACGCGCGAACCATCTTTAAGGCGCGCGTCGCACATGGGGCTGGCTTCGTCCACACGGCGGCCGACGGAGGCAGCGATGCGCTGGCAGATATTGGTCAAATGCGTCCAGTCACGGAACCGCACCGGCACCTGGGTCAGCTTACCGCCACGTTCGACGAAAGTATGGTCCGGGCCGTTGACCATGATGTCGTTGATGCTCTCATCGAGCAGCAACGGCTCCAGCGGGCCAAGGCCGAGCATGTCGTCGACCAGCTCGGTGGCAAGGCTGCGCTGCTCGCGCCCGTTCAGCTGCACGCGCTTTTCCGTGGCCAGATCGCCGATCAGCCTTTCGACCTCGACCAGCAGGCGGTCGGGGTGCAGCGAGGCGACCGCCGTTGCATCCATGCGCGCCAGGCAGAGATTACGCAGTTCGGTAATCTCGGTGCGGACCGTGACGGGGCCGTTTACCGGAACGCTGTTCGCTGGTGCCGGGGCGGCAGGACTCGGCGCAGCACCGGGGGCCGGCGCCGCGGTAACACTCCCGACAGCGGTGGGCTCCGGTGTTTCAACACGCCGGCGGCCAAATACGGGCAGGCTGCCATCGGACATGCTGTGTTACCCCTTGCTAAAGCCAAGCATCTTGAAGATGCCGCCAACAGATGCGAGCTGGGCGGAGCCCTCGATAACCGCGTCCTCACGCGCGGCGACAAAGCCGATCTCACGCGAAAGATCGATGATCGCCTGACGGAACGGGCCGCGCGCCGCGATCGCCGGTTCTCCGAAGCTGGCGGATTCGTTCAGCTGCTTCGGAATATCCGGGATCACGATGTCGATCTTGACCTTCAGCGCTTCCTCGATCTGCTTGCGCGTAAGCCCGCCGGGACGCCCCTGACGGTTAAGCACGATGGTGGGGCTTTGCGGCTGCCACGGACCATTCGGCGGGCTGAGCAGGCGCAACGTATCGCGTACCGAGGCCAAGGACGGATCCATGACAATAACGCGGTGATGCGCGAACTCGATCATCTCGCGGTTGCACGGCATCGGCAGGAACGGCACGTCCATGACGACGAAGTTGTAGCGTACCCGCAGCGCCTCGATCAGGCGCCGCGCCGCGCCCGGAGCATAATGCAGCGGGTCGGTGAGTTTTTCTTCCGAGGCCAGCACCTGCAGGCGCTCCGCCACCGGTTGAGCCGCGCGCTCAACGAAAAGCGGGTCGATTCGGTCCGGTGTTTCCAGCGCCATACGCAGGCCGGGACCAGTCTTGGCGCCCAGCAACAGCGCACCGGAGCCCATGTGAATGTCCGATTCCACGAACACGGTATGGCGCTTGGCCATAACCCCGAGCAGCCAGGCCAGATTGCCCGCGATGGTGGTGCCCCCCACCCCGCCGCGTGCGCCCATGACGGCAACGACACGGCCGCCGCGTGTAGCGTCCTGCCCGATGGTCTTGCGCGTGATCAGCGGCGCGAAATGCCGTGCCACGGCCTCGCGCGTGATGGGCTTGAACAGATACTCCATCACGCCCATGCCGCGCGTGATGTGGCGGTAGAAATCGACATCGTCATTGTCGCCAATGACGAGCACGCGCACACCTGGCTCCACCACGTCTGAGAGTTCGCCAAGCGCGTGCAGAGGCTGCTCCTCACCGGCGATGTCTACGATCAGCACTTCGGGGGTCTGCATCTTGGCCATGGCGGCGACAGCCGTGCGGACGGTGCCGCGCCGGATATCGATACCATTGGCGACAAGATCGCCCAAACCGTCGCGCAGCACCTGCTCGGTGGCAGGATCTCCTAGGAAGGCAAGAACGGTCAAACGGTCCGGCCGGCTAACCAGACCACCATCCGCCTGCACGTTACGAGCACCTTGCTGGCTCATAATTCCTCCTATCCTCTACACCGAGAAGCCGCGTTGCCGCTCATTGGCCGACATTAAGGCTGGTCGCCGAAGCTGTCGGGCTAAGGGTTGTTTGCAGGCCGGTCGCCTTACCATCGGTCATAGCCTTCTCGACCCCGGCAACAGCGGCGACACCATTACTACCCGGCTCGGACTTGCCATAAAGCAGATCAGACTTGTCAGCCGCCTGCTGTGCAATCGTTTCGTTCGCAGCACCTGTCGCCGACCAGTTTCCAGGCCGCTGAAAAGGATCGAACGCCCCGGTACAGCCGCTCAACGTCAGCACCATGACACAAAAAGAAAAGAATAGGGCGGAGCGCATACCTATCGCCTCCATTATTGGACCATAAACCCAGCATCGCCGGGTATCTTTGTGGCGACCGTATTGGTGCCGTTATCACGCAGCTGCAAAATGCGCTGCAAATCATTCGGCGGTGTCCAGCCGTCATCAGGCGATGCAATCGTCGCAGGCGTATTCACCGGGTCCACCAGATAAGGCGTCACCGTGATCACCAACTCCTGTTGTTGACGCTGGAATGCATCGCCACGGAACAGCGCACCGAGCAGCGGAATTTCGCTCAGCCCCGGCACACCATTATCGACTTGGTTGGTCGTATCCTCCAACAAACCAGCAATGGCCATGCCCTGGCCGCTGCCCAGAATCACAGTGCTGGATGCCGCAGTCATGGTTAGAGACGGCACGTTGAAGGTTTCGTTCGATGCCCCAGTGCTAACCGAGGAGGAGTTGGCGGAGCTAATCTCACTCAACTGCGGCGCCACCTGCAGCGCAATGCGCCCGTTCGACAACACAGTCGGAATAAAGCTCAGCAGTACACCGTAATCCTTATAAGTCACCGAAACGGAGCCGTTGTTTCCAGAGGATGTTGGAATCGGGAACTGGCCGCCAACCTGGAAATTGGCTTGTGTGCCGGACAATGTCGTCAATGTCGGCTCCGCCAGCACTCTGGCCAAGTTATCCGTTGCCAGCGCGTCGATAACGCCCTGAAACGTGCCATTTGGGTTGGTAACGGCCAAGCCGCCCTGGGCCAACGACGACAAGGACTGCGCCGCGGATGCCGTCCCGCCCGTCAGCACGAATTTGCCAATCTTAATACCGTCTGAGGACGTTGTTCCCCAGTCGATACCCAACTCGCGCGTAACAGTGCGCGACATCGAGGCTATGCGGACCTTTAGTTCAACCTGGATCGGCTCGTTTACCGTCAGATCATTGACGACATTGCCGCCGGAAATCGCCTTGGCCTGATTAATAACGTTATCCGCCTCTTCCGGGGTTTCCACGTTGCCATGCACAACCATTCCACCGGGCTCACTCTCGGCAGTCACGCCGTTCCCCGGCGCAACGGCTTGGGATTGAGATTGCACCCGCTGCCCCAGATAAGCAGAGGGATTCACTGTCACCGAATATTGGGCAATGCGGTTGCCATCTTGATCGGTCGCCACCACATCGGTGGTTCCGGGCGCCTTGCCAAACACAAACATCACGCCGGGACTTGCCGGCCGCACAGAAGCGATGCTGTCGTCCGCCACAAACAGATTGGCAACCGTACGGGGCAGTTTCACCAACCTGCCCTTGCCCTTATCCAAAGAGAGCGAACCGTAATAGGCAGGGGCAGGCGGCGCCTGGGTATTAGCTGACGCAGCAGCGGCGCCGCTCGTATCCGCGGTGGGCGCACTCTGCGCGAACGCAGGGGAAACAGAGCAACCAACTCCAGCCGTAACAGCGAGCCACGCACCCGCAAAATGCTTCAAGTTGCGCATCAGAACTTAAACTCCCCTGTCGAACCGGAGGAAATAACATTGACGGTCGACACCGCAGGCATTTGCGGCTGCGTGGCGGTCAGAGCCGGAGATACGTCACCCGCCCATATCGGCTGCTGTGGTGCGGATTGCGCCTGCGTCGCCCCCCCTGGCACCGTTTCAGCGGAATGCACGATCAGGGACAATTTCCCCAGATTGATCGCAACGAGGCAGCGCGAAGCCTGCTCCGGGGTAACCTCCAGCGTTACGGTCTGCACGGAATTATTCGTTTGAGCCGTGCTGGCATCCTTCACCACCTGCGCCCCCGAGGCGATGACGCGGACGTTACTCAACACCACCTCGGCGGCGATGCTCTTGGCATCGGACACGCCAGAAACGGTTTGAGTAAGCAACACATCGACATTATCGCCCGGCCATATCAGCCCGTTCGCCCCGGTGACGTTGTCCACAGCTACGGTGACAGCCCGCATTCCTGGAGCCAACACCGCCGCCAGGAAGCCGTGATCGCCAGGGTGAATAACCTGGCTAGCCAAAATCGGCGCCCCTTGCGCCAGCGCGGTGCGGACCATCGAACCAGTGAGCCCCCCACGGTTCTGCGGCGTGTCCACCAACACATCAGACGGCGCGCCTGTAATGGCTATCGCAGTTGATGCGATCTGAGCGGGCTGCAGCAGGCTGCCGGCCGGCAAAGGTTGAGCAGCAATAAGAACCTGCTCCGTCTGCGGCACTGGCACGGCTTGTTCAGCCTGGCGCTTGGACTGGTTGAGAAGTGAATAAGCAAAAACCATCACCGCAATCAACGCGGCAATGAGAACACCAAAAATGCCAAGACGGAAAACCATTCTCTACCTAGGGCTGTAACTGGTGGGGCAGAATTGCAACAATAGCGCCACCAGCGATGGCGCAGGCGTATGGCAAAGGCGCGCGGCGACCGATCCGCCACATTTCAGCGTGGAGGAAGCGCCGCAGCCTGCCGCGAGTGCGTGAGAGCTTCGGCTTCGGCACCACAAATGACAAAGCAAGGTAAATCAGTGCCAAAGCACCGCCAAACAGGAGGACGTCGAGAAAAAAGGACAGCTCGGGCGCGATGGCCGGCGGGATAAGCAACACCGTGGCTGCCCACAGCTTAACGTCGCCGCCCCCCATCACACCGGCGATCCAGATGACGAACAGAAACACAAAGGCAATGGCGGCAACGCAAATAGCCGCCAGCAGGGAATGGTCGAGCAGGCGCGCGCAAATACCTAGCGCAAGCAAGGTAAGGGGAAGCCAATTCGGCACCGTCCTCACGGCCAAGTCATGCAAGGCCGCATAAACCAGCAAACACAGTGCTGGAATGGCTAACCCTATACTCACGCCGTCCCCTGCCAAAAATGCCGACGCATAGTTATTTCAAGCCTCCCAGCCGCCATCAACCCAAGTGACAGAAGTATTGCAATGTCAACACAATAGCCCAGCTACGCTTTAAAGTCTCGCAATCTTTTGTCCTAAGCAGCGCTAAAACGTTCTTTTTAACAAAAAATCGATAATCGACCACAAAACCCGGCCGCCACGGCTTGGCATCACACCTCCTCCGCTAACAGGAAGCAGCCAAAGCCCCTCCCGCCAGGATTATCGGCGCACAGCGGCACTCATGCCAATCCAGATGCTACATCATTGAAGGCATTGGAGACATCAGCCTCGACCAAAGCAAGCGGACTACCCTAGCAACACGCGACAAGGGCGTGTTCAAGCTCGGTCACCGCATGGTTTTACTGACGGCTTTTTTTAACCGGGCAAGGTTAACAAGCCTGGAAAACCCTAACAAAGCCCGCCAACAGCATTACGCTGCAAAATAACCATTCCAAATTGATGAAATTAAATTAGCACTCGGGTTTCCACGTTTTTGTGGCGCCGCCCCGCCCAATGCTCAAATTTTGATAAAAAAACACACCAAACCAACGCCTTATCCGGCAACCCAACGGCCGCCGCAAAGCCTGAGGCACAAGCAAACTCTTTAGAAACAATTACAACCAGCCAACAAAGCCAATCTTCAGCGTCGCGGCTTCCAGGCCTTAGAGTTCCGATGAGACCTGATTAAAGCTGGTGGCGAGGTCTCCGCCTATGATGGACAATCCTCCCATCATGGCAATCACCATGATGACGGCGATCAGTGCATATTCTGTCGAGGTAACAGCACGCTGGTCCCGGCGAAATTTTACCAGGCTCCAGGATCCCCAGGCAAAAGCTTGGCCAAGATTGGACACGACCATCAACAACCTCCTGACGGTTGCCCTTGGGCATACGGACAACTCTAAATTTAACGCTCTACGATAATTGTACCGGCGCCGAAAGGCTGCTCACGGAAAATTGTCAGGAGTATCTTGGTGCGGGCGGTCGGAATCGAACCGACACTCTGTTGCCAGAACCGGATTTTGAGTCCGGCGCGTCTACCAGTTCCACCACGCCCGCTGACGGTTTCAGTGTGTAAGATAGGTGCGCGTCGAAATCAACCGGGGGTGGGGTTGACGTACTCCGTCGTCATTATGTATAGCCCCTGCACCAACCGTTCCCGAATAGCTCAGTTGGTAGAGCAAGCGACTGTTAATCGCTCGGTCGTAGGTTCGAGTCCTACTTCGGGAGCCATTTTTCCTTAAAAATCAGAATACTAAACAAAAACGCCCAGAGCGAAAGCTCCCGGCGTTGTTGGTGCTTTTATCTACGCCGACGGAGCTTTCTATACAAAAAAACACCGCCCGAAGGGCGGCGTTTCACTTACCGTGGCGCTTGGCAATATTGCTGCACATAGGGCGCAAAAGCAGCCTGTAGCGCTGGCCTGCTCAGCTTGAAATTCTCCAGCCTGTATGGCGCATGCTTGCCATAGCCACCGCGGGGGCGAGCCTCGCATTGCCTGGACATGGCATCCAGCGCCTCGCTGCTCAGCGGCATGTCGAAATGCGCATAGATTCGTGCGATGGCCGCCAGCGGGGCCGCCACTAATTCCTCGTAGTGCAGGTGGAATTTACGCTCGGGCGGCACATCGGCACGCTGGTCGAAGGCCAGCAGCAGATTCGCGCCCTGGGTCCAGCGGGCAGCCACCTGTGCGCCGATCTCACCAGCGTCGATATTATTCAGGAAAGGCCGGCGCAGCACCTCTGTGAGATGCGCCACGGAGCCAAGCACGGCAATCGGGTCACGGTGGACGATCACGAATCGGGCGTCAGGATAGATCTTCAGGATCGAATCCAGGGTGAAGGTGTGATCCGGGCATTTCAGCACCCAGCGTCCGGGCGTTCCCGCCTGCAAAAATTGCAGGAACTGCTTGTGGAAGCGGAAGGCGTCATCATGCCCATGCGCCTCCAGCCAATGGAAATAAGACGGCACACGGTGCGTCGAATCGAAGCGCAGGCTCTGGAACACATGCGAGGTGATCTCGCTGCATTCCTGCGGGCTGTCGGCGCTGATCGGGTGCATTTCCTTGAACCCCGGCGCCAGCCCGGCAAAAAGCTGCAACTGCCGATTCACCGCGCGCACGCGCTTGTCCTTGGAAGGATCAAACCCCGCGGGGCGCGGCGCCGGGAACATGGTCTGCCAGTTGCGCGGCACCAGAATCTGCTCGTCCTCGGCCATCAGGCTGTGCAGGAAGGTGGTGCCAGAGCGTGGCAGCCCCAAAATAAACAGCGGCGCTTTGACCGGCGCCGCCCCCAGCGCCGGATTCGCACGGTGAGCATCCTCGATCATCTGCGCGTTTTTAAGCAGGCGAATCATGTCCCAGCGGAGCGAGAGCTTGCCGAACAGGCAAAGATCCGATTCTTCCTTGATCGAGTCCATCAGCTGCATCAGCCCCTCCCGCGAAGATGCGGAGGGATTGGCGCGCGCCGCGGCGATCAGCGCCTTGGGCTCGGTCGAAGGCAGGCAAGCACTGGGCACGACCTTGTCGGCAAAATGAATCGTCTGGGCCAGGAGCTGGGCAATGGAGGTCATTTTATACAGGCCTGCGTTCAATCAGCTCAATCTTGTAGCCATCTGGATCTTCAATGAAGGCGATAACGGTCGTACCGAATTTCATCGGGCCAGGCTCGCGGATGATGTTGGCGCCAGCCGCGCGCAGCTTCTCACATGTGGCGTAGATGTCGGGCACACCAAGCGCCAGATGGCCAAAGGCCGTGCCCAGCTCATAATGATCGACGCCATAATTATAGGTAAGCTCCAGCACGGTGTGGCTGTCCTCGCCGCCATACCCAAGAAAGACCAGCGTGAACTTGCCATCCGGAAAATCAGCGCGGCGCAGCTCCTTCATCCCAAGCAGCTGCGTATAAAAACGAACGCTACGCTCCAGATTCCCCACGCGAAGCATAGTATGTAGATAGGAAAAATCGCTCATATATCAGCCTCCTTGTCCTATCTCTCATTTAAGGATGAACGCCGAGAAGAAAAATCCCTTCCTGGTCCGCCATCTCGATGGTTAACACTTTATCCGCCAAAATCGTACCGCCCGCTTCAAAAGCGATACCACACAGCCCTGCTTGCAACGCATGCCGAATCGTTGCGGGGCCTATGGTTGGCAAGTCCGCCCGGCGTTCCTGCCCTGGTTTGGCGAGCTTCACCAACACCCCAGCCGGTCCCGGCCTTGTCACGGCTGGTATGCGCGAAAGCATGGCATCCGTGCCCTCCACGGTCTCCACCGCGAGCACGATGCCCTGCTGCACCACGCAGGCCTGGCCGATATCGGCCGCGCCAATCAGCTTCAGCACCTCCACGCCACGGGCGATATCGGCTCTGGCGGCTTCATCCGGCCCCGCTTTGGTCAGCAGCCCCGCGGGGGCCAGCACGTCAGTCATGATCTCATGCGCGCCAAGCACGCGGAAGCCTTCCTCGGAGAGCACGCGCATAATGGCCGCCAACAACCCGTCATCGCCCAGAAACGCCGACTTGCCCACGCGCGCCAGCAGCCGCGCCCCCTCGGCATCCGGGCGCAGAGAGAAGAATGACGGGCGCTTCACCGGCCCGATCATCACCAGATCGGCGCAGCCCCAATCGCGGAAGGCCCGGACCATGGCGCCGATCGCCCCCAGGCGGAAGAATTTATGCGCGAAGGGCCGCAGCACATCCGGCTCGGCATAGCCTTCGATACCAGCGATGAACACAGAGCGCCCGGCCGCCTGCGCTGCCTCGGCCACCTGCCCCGGCAGAGGCCCACCGCCCGCGATGATCCCGAGCGGCGTGCTCACTTACGCCTCATCATCCCCCGCCCCGGCGACATTGGTGAGAATGCCGTGCTTCGAGGGGGCGGCGATGAAGGCGAGCATCTCCTGCACATAAGGCTGGTCCGCGTAGGTCTCCCGGGCCGCGGCCACGCGCTCGGCGAATACGCCAGGGCCGGTGAACAGGAATTTATAAGCGGCGTTGATAGCTTGCACCTGGGCCTTCTCCAGCCCCCGACGGCGCAGGCCGATCAGGTTCAGCCCTAACAGTTCGGCGCGCGTGCCAAACACGCGCGCATAGGGGATAACATCGCGGGTCACGCCGGTCAGCCCGCCGATCATCGCCCCCGCGCCGATTCGCACGAATTGCAGCGCCGCCGCATTGCCGCCAATCACCGCGCGGTCGCCAATCTCGACATGCCCGCCCAGCGCCACGTTGTTGGAGATGATGACGCCATCGCCCAGCACGCAATCATGCGCCACATGCACGGTCGCCATCAGCAGGCAATCCGCTCCGATTTTGGTAACGCCGGTGCCGGTAACGGTGCCGCGATGGATGGAGGCATGCTCGCGAATCTGCGTGCGCGGGCCGATCACCGTCTCGGTGTCCTCGCCCTTATATTTGAGATCCTGCGGCTCCAGCCCCACGGTGCAGAAGGGGAATAGCTTAACCCCCGCCCCCAGCCGCGTGCGGCCGTCGATAGCGACATGCGAGACCAGCGTGACGCCGTCCTCCAGCACCACCTGGGGGCCAACGGTGCAGAACGGACCGATCTTTATCCCCTGCCCCAGCTCCGCCCCGGGCGCGATGACGGCTGTGGGGTGGATTTCAGTCTGCGCCATGTCGTGAATCGCCTCCGCCGGCCTGGATTATTTTTCCGCCCCCGCTCTACGCGGCGGGGACGGCGCGGCCAAGTCAATCATTGTTACCGGATATTTCTCCGGAAACCTTTGATTGTAAAATTTAAACCGGCTTCACCTGGTCCATGATCATGGCCGTGATGGAAGCTTCCGCCACCACCTGACCATCGACGCGGGCCACACCGCTGAAGCGCCACACCTGACCGCGGCGGCGCTCCTTGGTGAGGGTGAGGTGCAGCACGTCACCCGGGGTGACGGGCTTGCGGAACTTCGCGTTCTCGATGGACATGAAATACACCACCGGGATCCCGGCCTCGGGCCCGAGGGTGGAGATCACCAGCACGGCGGCGGTCTGCGCCATGCTCTCCACGATCAGTACGCCCGGCATCACCGGGTGGCCGGGGAAATGGCCCTGGAAGAACGGCTCGTTCATCGAGACATTCTTCACGCCCGTGGCGGAATGGTCCTTACGCACATCGATCACCCGGTCCACCAGCAGGAAGGGGTAGCGGTGCGGGATCATCGTCAGGATCTGCTTGGTCTCGATCAGCGGCACATCCACCGCCGGAAGCTGGTCCTGGGTCACGTCAGTCATCATTCAGTTCCTGTCTTGGGTCCTTTGCGCGCGTTCTGCGCCAGTTTACGCAAGGTCAGCACCTCGCGGAAAAATGCCTTGGCGTTCTGGGCCGGTGCGCCGAGCACCTCCTCGCCCGCCGGCACGTCCTGCATCACGCCCGATTGCGCGCCGATGCGCGCCCCTGCGCCAATGGTCAGATGCCCCGTCAGCCCCGCCTGCGCCGCAATCATCACGCCCGGGCCGATCTGCGTAGAGCCGGACACGCCAGCCTGCGCCACGATTACGGAGTTCGCGCCGACATTCACGTTATGGCCAAGCTGCACGAGGTTATCGACATGGACGCCCGGGCCGATCACCGTATCCTGAGCGGAGCCACGGTCGATGGTGCTGTTGGCCCCGATCTCGGCCCCATCGCCGATGATCACGCGCCCCAGCTGCGGCACCGGGGTGAAGCCGGTCTTGGAGATGGCGAAGCCAAATCCGTCCTGCCCAATTCGCGCACCCGGATACAGCACCACACGGTCGCCCAAAATGGCGTGCGAGACGGTGACCTGCGAATGGATGCGGCAATTCCTGCCGACCACAACGCCGGGCCCGACATAAGCCAGCGCACCGATGCTGCTCCCGGCGCCAATCTCCGCCCCAGCCGAAATCACCGCCCCAGGGCCGATCTCGGCGGTGGGGTCGATGATCGCTGACGGATCGACAATGGCGGAAGGATGCCGCCCGGGCACGGCCTCGGGGAACGGGAAGAACAGTGCCGAAACCTTGGCCCAGCCGACATAAGGCTCGGTCGTGGCGAGGGCGATGCAGCCCTCGGGCACTTTGTCGGCAAAATCGGGATGCAGGATCACCGCCCCCGCCTTGGTGGCGGCAAGCAGCCCGGCATAGCGGCGGTTGTCGAGGAAGCTGACATCCTCGGGCCCCGCGCTTTGCAGCGGGGCCACGCCGTGGATCAGCCGCTCCGGCTCGGCGGTTTGCACGCCGAGCAGTTCAGCGATCCGGCCAAGGCCGTGCGGCCCGGTACGCCGGAAGAAGCGTACGTCACCGGGTTTGGCGCTCTCCTGCATCAGCCCGCCTTACTGGCCGTAGCCCTGCCCGTCCGGCCCCTGGTCGGGCGGGTTGATGGCCATGCCAGGGGTCACGACGGAGGGCGGCACCTTCACGCTGGGCAGCAGCTTGTTCAGCTCGGCGGCGGCTTCGTCGGTGATGTCGAACGCGGCAACGTTCAGCGCCACCTGCTCGCGGTGCAGGATCAGGTTCATGCCATGGGCCTGCGCTTCCTGGCGGATGATGGCGATCAGCTCGGCTTCAACCTGCCCCAGGGCCTGCTGGCCGGAGTTCTGGATGGCTTGGTTCTTCTCCTGGAACTTGGTCTGGGTCGCGGCGATCTCGTCACGCAGCGCCTGCTCCTTGGCTTCCAACTGAGCGTCGGACACCTTGCCGCGCTGCGCCAGAATGGCCTGCTGCTCGGCCTCGATCTTGGTGCGGGCGGCCTGGGCTTCCTTGCCCAGCTCGGCCTGGCGCTTCTGGATCTCGGCCTGCACGCCCTGGGCGGCGGTAGATTTCTGCATCACATCCGGCACGGAGAGCACGCCGATCACAGCCGTCGGCGGCGCAGGCTCGGGCGGCAGGGCCGGCAGGTTGGGCACCTGCGGCTGCTGGGGTTGCGGCTGCGCGACGGCCTGAGGCTGCGGCGCCGGAGCGGGCTTGGGCGCCGGGGCCGGGGCGCTCTGCTGTTGGGCGCTGGGCGGGATGAAGTAGCCGGAGGAGGACTGTGCATGCGCCGCCGGGGCGATACCGAAGGTCAGGACCGGAAGAACGAGCGAGTAGCGGGAAAAGCGTGACACGGAGAAACCTCGTAGCAAAAAGAATTAGAACTGGGTTCCGAAGGAGACGCGGAATTGCTGGGTCTGGTCGCCCTGGTGCTTGATGAACGGGTCCGCCAGGGAGAGGTTGATCAGACCAAACGGGGTGTTCCAGGACACGCCAACACCCGCGGACACACGCGGTCCCGCATAGTCGATCAGCGGATAGCCCTGAACCTCGCGCGCGCCCCAGAGCGAGCCGGCATCAACGAAGGCGAAACCGGAAACGCCGAGATCAGGCGAGACGGGCAGAGGGAAATGCACTTCCGCCGAGGCCGTCCACATATACCGGCCGCCAATCTGGCCGCCATAGCTCGTCTGGGTGCTGCCGTTGTAAACTGGCTTGGCATAGGGGCCGACGCCGCCATCGGCAAAGCCGCGCAGATTATCGCCACCAAGGAAGAAATTATCCTCGATCTTGGTCTTATAGCCCATGATTTCCTGCAGATACCCGCCCGTGCCGGAGAATTTGAGCACCCAGGCCTTGTTGCCAAAGATGTGCTCCAGCGGGATGTAGTAGGCGATATTGGGGCTAATACGGATATATTTAGCCGTACCGCCAGCACCGGCGAAGTCGGTCGTGAAGTTCAGCAGCAGGCCAGAGGTCGGGTGCTGGTCGTCATCCACATAGTCGAAGCTCAGCGTCTGGCTGAACTGGGACAGGGTGTTCTTGCCCGCCTCGTTCTGCAGATAGATATTGGCGCTGCTGGAGGTCGCAATATCATAAAGGTCACGTTGGCTGAACGCGTATGTGAAGTTCTGGCTCACATGATCGTTGAAGCGGTAACCCAGGCGGACATCCGCACCCATGCTGCTTTCGGCATAGGAATAGGACTGGCCGGTGCCGGTATAGGAGTCCGTAACCGTACGGAACAGATCGACACCCGCGATCAGGTTACGGTCAAGGAAGTACGGGTCCGTCAAGCCGAGGTTAATCTGCGTGCCGCGCTGGGCAATCATCGCGTTGATCGAGGCGTTATCGCCCGAGCCGACGAAATTGTTCTGGCTAAGGCCGGTATTCAGCAGCGCGCCAAGGGTGGAAGAATAACCACCGCCCAGCGAGAACTGGCCTGTGGCTTGCTCGGTCACCTGGCTGTTCAGCACCACCTGCTGCTGCGTGGTGCCGGGGCTGGTGGTGAACTTCTCGTCCTTGAAGAA
Source organism: Acidocella sp. (assembly GCA_027451225.1). Lineage (GTDB taxonomy): Bacteria > Pseudomonadota > Alphaproteobacteria > Acetobacterales > Acetobacteraceae > Acidocella. The sequence continues at coordinate 23,049 of DAIDJU010000151.1, forward strand.
GCCGAGATCCTTCAGATGGCGGGTGGATTCGTCGATCTTGCTCTGGTTGTAGGCATCCCCCTCGGCCACGGTCAGCTCGCGGCGGATGACCTTGTCCTCGGTACGGGTGTTACCGGTGATGTCGATGCGCTGGATATACACATGCGGCCCGTTAACCACATTGAGGGTGATATCGATCTTCTTGGTCGTGGGATCGGTATGCACCTGCGGGTTCACCTGGGCAAAGGCGTAGCCAAGGTCGAGCGCACGCTTGTTCAGCGCGTCCACGCCCTCCTGCAACGCGTCGCCATCGAACCAGTCGCCCTTGGAGAGCGGCACCAACCCGCGCAGCTCCTTGTTGGTAAGCGTGCGGATGTTGGAGGTCACGGTCACGGAGTTAACCCGGTAACGCGGCCCCTCGGAGAGGATGTAGGTGAGATAGAACGACTTGCGGTCCGGGCTCAGATTCGCATTGGCGCTGAGGATCTGGAAATCCGCGTAGCCCTTATGCAGGTAGAATTTGTGCAGCAGGTACTCATCGTACTCGATACGCTCGGCACTGTACTGGTCGGAGCTCGAAAAGAAGCGCCACCAAGCGGATTCGCGCGTGGAGACGACATCGCGCAGCGCGGCCTGGCCGAAATGATCGTTGCCAATGAAGGTTATGCGGCTGACCGTGGTCTCGCCGCCATCGGTGCAGTTGAACACCACGTTCACGCGGTTATCCGGCAGTTCGATGATCTTCGGCGTGACAGTGGCGCTGTAGCGCCCCTTCGCGGCATACAAGCCCAGAATCTTCTGCCGGTCCGCTTCCACCGCCTGGAGCGTGAACACCGAACGCGGCTTCAGGCTGATTGCAGCCAGGGCGTCCTTGTCCTCCACGCTCTTGTTACCGGCGAACAGCACCTGGTTGACTGTCGGGTTCTCAACCACGTTCACATTCAGGTCGCTGCCGTCGCGGGTGATATTTACCGACTTGAACAGCCCTGTGGCGTACAGCGTCTTCAACGATTCGTTGATCTGCTGCGGATCGAACGGGCCGCCCACCTGCACCACCATGTAGGCGGTAATGGTCGAGCTATCGATACGGTGATTGCCCGAGACGTTGATGGCCTGGATCACCCCACCCGCCGGCACCGTGGCGGGGGCTTGTTGCGCCCTCGCGACACAATTCAGGCTTGGCGCCAGCAAAGCCGGCAATAGGCAGACGGACGCCAGAAGGACGGAGCGCGGCTTAAGCAATCGATATCTCCCAAACCAATCAAAGCCCGGCGCGCCGGGAAAATCTTCTGTCTCGGGCGTTTGGCACGCGAAACGCCTCCCGGCAAGGTGGGACCAAGCCCGCCCTCACCCTTTCCCTACAGTAAATGCGAGATCCAGGCGATCGTTCCCAGCCGCGTCAAATCGTTGAACGTCACAAACAGGATCAACATAAGCAAAACCGCCGCGCCCAGGCGCATCGCGCCCTCGCGCACCGCCGCCGAGAGCGGGCGGCGCAACACTGCCTCCACGGCGTAGGAGAGCAAATGTCCACCATCGAGAATGGGAATCGGGATCAGGTTGACCAGCCCCAGATTGATGGAAATGATGGCAACCAAATTGACGAAAGTGACAAAGCCAAGCGCCGCCGCCTCGCCGGTGATCTGGATAATGCCCAACGGCCCGGCCAGGTCTTTTAGCCCCTGGTGATGCATCGCAAGCTGCCCAAGCATGCTGAACCAGCCTTGAATTTGCGAGATCGTCTCCTGCCCGCCAGCCAGAACAGCCGCAGGCGGGCTATAGCGCCGCAACTGCGACTGCTTGCCGACAACACCCAACCGCCCCGCGGTCTCCCCATCGGCCGAGACGGAGCCAAGCTGCACCGGCTCGGTAAACTGCGTGCTACCGCGCGCGATGGTGAAATCCAGCACCGTATTCGGGTTTTCCGAGACGATCTGCTGGAGCTGGCTGAAGTCGGAAATGGCCGTGCCGCCGATATCCACCACACGGTCACCCGGCTGGAGCTGCGCTGCGGCGGCGGGGGAGTTGGGCTGGATCTCGGAGAGTACCGGCTGCGTGACGACCCGGCCGACCGTCATATACAGCCCGGAGAACAGCACGAAGGCCAGCAGCAGATTGGCCAGCGGCCCGGCCGCGACGATAAGCGCGCGCGAGGCAAGCGACGCCCCGGCGAAGGAGCCGGCTGTGCGGGGCGCGGTATCCTCCGATTCGCCCCAGCCCTGCATCTTCACATAACCGCCAAGTGGCAGGGCGCAGATCTGCCACACCGTGCCGGAGCGGGCTGTCCATTTAAGCAAGGCGGGGCCGAAGCCGATGGAGAACACCTCCACCGTCACCCCCTGGCTGCGCGCGGCAAGGTAATGCCCCAGCTCATGCACGAAGATCAGCACGCCGAGATCGACGGCGAAGGCGAGCCCTGTGCGCAGCGTGTCCCACATGGATTAGGCGGCCCTGGCGCCGGCAAGCGCCGTGGCGGCGGCGCGGGCCGTTTCGTCCAGCGCCAGCACGGCGGCGAGGTCGTCCACCGGGGGTGCGCCGAATTTGGTCATCACCGTCTCCACGATATGGGCGATATCCAGGAACCCGATCCGGTTTTCCAGGAAGGCCGCCACAGCAATCTCATTGGCCGCGTTCAGCACCGTGGGCGCGCCGTGGCCCGCCGTCAGCGCCTCACGCGCCAGGCGAAGTGCCGGGAAACGCACCTCATCCGGGGCCTGGAACTCCAGCTTCGCCGCCGCCACGAGGTCGAGCCGCGGGGACTGGGTGGCGATGCGCGCGGGCCAAGCCAGAGCATGGGCGATGGGCACGCGCATATCCGGCGAGCCGAGTTGCGCGAGCACCGAGCCATCGGCGTAATACACCATGCCGTGGACGATCGACTGCGGATGCACCAGCACCTCGATCTGCTCCGAGGGCAGATTGAAAAGTCTTGCGGCCTCAATCACTTCGAGGCCCTTATTGAACATCGTCGCGCTGTCGATGGAGATCTTCGCGCCCATCGACCACACCGGGTGCCGCAACGCCGCCTCACGGGTGATGCCGCGCATCTCCTCCAGCGTGTGGTTGCGGAACGGCCCGCCCGAGGCGGTGAGCACGATCTTGTCGATGGCCTTGGTATTGCCGTCGGCCATGGCCTGCATGATGGCGTTATGCTCGGAATCGACGGGCAGCAGCGTGGCCTTGGCTTCCTCCACGGCGCGCAGGAACACGTCGCCCGCCGAGACCAAAGCCTCCTTATTGGCAAAGGCGATGGTGCCGCCATGCTTCACGGCTTCCAGCGTCGGCTCCAGCCCGGCCACGCCGGTAATGGCGGCCATGGTCCAGTCCACGGGGCGGCCGGAGGCTTCCAGCACCGCCTCGCGCCCGGCGGCGCAGTCCAGGCCTGTCCCGGCCAGGGCGTCACGCAGCTCACCGAGCAGTGATTCGTCGGAGATAACCGTGATCTCGGGGCGGAACTGCTTCGCCTGCTCCGCCAGCAGCGAGACGTTGCGCCCGCCGATCAGGGCGCAGACGGCATAAGCCTCTGGATTTTCTGCCACAAGATCAAGCGTCTGCGTCCCGACGCTGCCAGTGGACCCGAGGATTGTTAGCCGCTTTACCCCCATAATGGCACGCCTCCATGCACGCAGAATGCCAGCAGAGCCGCCACCGGCCCCGCTGCAAGAAATCCATCCAGCCGGTCGAACAGACCACCATGACCAGGGATCGTCCGGCCGGAATCCTTGACCCCCAGTTTGCGCTTGATCGCGCTTTCCAGCAAATCGCCCGCCTGGGCGCACAGGCTCAGCAGCAGCCCGACGGCAAAGGCCCACACAGGTGCCTGGCCCAGCCACAAAGCCAGCCCCGCCCCGGCGCCAGCGCCGATCAGCAGCCCGCCAATGGAGCCGCTCCAGGTTTTGCCAGGAGAAATCTTCGGCGCCAGCTTCGGCCCGCCAAGCAGCCGCCCGACGGCGTAAGCGCCAATATCGGTGCCCCAGACCACCAGCACGAGAAACGCCGTATCTTCGAGCCCCGCCTCCGGGTGCAGCCGCAGCCAGAGCAGGCACAACCCGCCAATCGCCGCATAAGGCACGCCCAGGCCAGCGAAGCGGCTCTTGTAGAGATACCAGATCAGCCCGGTAACCCAGACGATATTCACCAGCGCCCCAACGAGCCCGAACATCATGCCATAGGCCCAAAGCACGGCCATCAGCGCCGTGAGCGCCACCGGTTTTGGCGTACCCGCCAGCCGCCCCCATTCCCAGCCCAGCCCAAGCATGGCGACGAGGATCAGCCCCGCCCAAGCCAGCCCGCCATGCCAGACGCAGAACAACGCCACCGGCCCCAGCACCAGCGCCGAGGCCGCACGGACCGAAAGATCTGACCAACGATTATTTACCGCCTTATGCGGCACGTCATACAGGGCGTGCACCAAAGCGACGCTCCCTCTTGGCATATTCATTCAGCGCCTCGCCAAAATCCTTGGCGCCAAAATCCGGCCACAGGACCGGGGTAAAAACGATCTCCGCATAGGCGATCTGCCAGAGCAGGAAGTTGGAGATGCGCTCCTCGCCCGAGGTACGGATCAGCAGATCCGGGTCCGGGATGCCCGCCGTGGAGAGGAACCCGGCGAAGACCTGCTCGGTCAGCTCCTCCGGCTTCACCCCGGCCTGCATCGCCCGGCGCGCAGCCCCCACAATATCCGCCCGCCCGCCATAGGAGAGCGCCATCACCAGCGTCAGCTTGGTATTTCCGGCGGTTTTCGCCTCGGCGGTCTCCAGCTCCTCGGCCAAATTCGGGCCAAAGCGCTCACGCTCGCCGATCACGCGCAACCGTACACCGCGCTCATGCAGCTCGTTCAGTTCGCTGCGCAGATAATGCTTCAGCAGGAAGGTGAGATCGGTCACCTCTTCGGCCGGGCGCTGCCAGTTCTCCGAGGAAAAGGCGAAGAGCGTGAGATAACCCACCCCCTGGTCGATCGCCGCCTCGATGATACGGCGCACCGCCTTTGCACCTTCCCGGTGCCCGGCGATGCGCGGCAAGCTGCGCGCGGTGGCCCAGCGGCCATTGCCATCCATGATGACGGCAACATGGCGCGGGGTGGGATGAGATACGGAGGAGGACATCAGACCTGGCGGATGTCCTTTTCCTTCTCGGCGAAAGAATCGTCGATGCGCTTGATGTAACCGTCGGTGAGCTTCTGCACATCGTCGGCCAGGTTGCGCTCCTCGTCTTCCGAGATCTCGGACTTCTTCAGCAGCGCCTTGAGCTGCTCCATGCCGTCGCGGCGCACGCCGCGCACGGCGATACGCGCGCCCTCGGCGTATTTGTTGGCGGCCTTCACCAGCTCGATGCGGCGTTCCTCGGTCAGCACCGGCAGCGGCACGCGGATGAGCTGGCCATCGGGCTGCGGGTTCAGCCCCAGCCCGCAATCGCGGATGGCGGCGACCACGGAATTGATCATCGAGCGGTCCCACACCTGCACGGTGAGCATGCGCGCCTCCGGCACGGCGACGGTGCCGACCTGGTTGAGCGGCATCAGCGAGCCGTAGCATTCCACCTTCACCGGCTCCAGCAGGGCCGGAGAGGCGCGGCCGGTGCGCAGGCCGCCAAATTCGCGTTTCAGCGCATCCAGCGCGCCGTCCATGCGGCGGGTGAGGTCGGTCTTGATGGTGGCGAAATCAGCCATGATCAGTGGTCCTTATTGCGTTTCCGTGATGCGGGTGAACTTGCCTTCGCCGCGCATAACGGCGGCGAACGCACCCGGCGCGTGGATATTGAAGACGATAATCGGCAGCTTGTTCTCGCGCGAGAGCGAGATGGCGGAGGCGTCCATCACGTTCAGGTCGCGGGCCAGCACGTCCAGATAGGTCAGCTCCTCGTAGCGCACGGCGTCGCTCACCTTGCGCGGGTCGGCGGAGTACACACCATCCACCTGGGTGCCCTTGAGCATGGCGTCGCAGTTCATCTCGGCGGCGCGCAGAGCGGCGGCGGTGTCGGTGGTGAAGAACGGGTTGCCGGTGCCGGCGGCGAAGATCACCACCCTGCCCTTTTCCATGTGGCGCATGGCGCGGCGGCGGATATAGGGCTCGCACACCGATTCCATCGGGATAGCCGTCTGCACCCGAGTCGGCACGTTCTGCTTTTCCAGCGCGCTCTGCATCGCCAGGGCGTTCATCACCGTGGCCAGCATGCCCATGTAGTCGGCCTGGGCGCGGTCCATGCCGCTGGCCGCACCAGCCACGCCGCGGAAGATATTGCCACCGCCGATAACCAGGCAGACCTCGACGCCCATGGACACCACATCCCGCACATCGGCGGCGATGCCGTTCACGGTATCGGTATCCAACCCGTAATCACGCTTGCCCATCAGGGCCTCGCCGGAAACCTTCAGCAATACGCGCTTATAAAGAAGGGGAATCGGGTTCATGGCCTCGCTCATACAATTCTTGGTGGGCGATTCACAGTCCGGGCCGCCCGAATCGGAGGCGGCGCGGAATGATCGCACACAAAGGGCGGTTCCGGCAAAGGCCCGAACCGCCCCAGGTTTAGTCCAGTTGGAGGACGGGTTAAACCCCGGCCGCCGCCGCCACTTCAGCCGCGAAGTCGGTGACTTCCTTCTCGATGCCCTCGCCGAGGGTGAAGCGCACGAAGCCGACCATCTCGCCGCCGGCCTTCTTCACGACGTCCTTCACCTTGGTCTCGCCGTCATGCACCCAGACCTGCTCGAGCAGCACCACGTCCTCGTAGTACTTCTTCACGCGGCCTTCGACCATCTTCTCGATGATGGCTTCCGGCTTGCCGGAGGCGCGGGCCTGATCCATCAGCACGTTCTTCTCGCGCTCCAGGGCGGCGGGGTCCACCTCGGCGATGGACAGCGCATCCGGGCGGGTGGCGGCCACATGCATGCCAATCTGGCGGGCCAGCTGCTCGTCGCCGCTGGTCAGGCCGACGATCACGCCGATCTTGCCCAGGCCCGGCTTCAGCGCGCCGTGGATGTAAGCGCCCACAACCGGCGCGGAGATCACGGCGGCGCGGCGCACGTTCATGTTCTCGCCGATGGTGGCGACGAGGTTCACGGCCTCTTCGGCAACGGTGCGGCCGGTGCCGGGGTAAGCGGCGGCCTTCAGGGCCTCCACGTCATTGCCAATCTCGAGCGCCAGCTTGGCGACGGTCTCGACATAAGCCTGGAAGGCCTCGTTACGAGCCACGAAGTCGGTCTCGGAGTTCACCTCGACCATGGCGACCTTGCCATTGCCCACGGCAACGCCAACCAGACCCTCGGCGGCCACGCGGCCGGACTTCTTGGCGGCGGCGGCGAGACCCTTCTTGCGCAGCCAGTCGATGGCGGCTTCGCGGTCGCCATTGCTTTCGGTCAGGGCCTTCTTGCAATCCATCATGCCCGCGCCGGTCGTCTCGCGCAGTTCCTTCACCAGGGCGGCGGTAATCTCAGCCATGTGTCTGCTCCTTTGATGCGTTTACGCGCGAGGGCTCGCCACCCTCGCGCGCGGTAGTCGGTTTTTGGCCGGGCCCCGTGTGGGCGCCCGGAGGGAATTAGGCCTGCGCCTCGGTTTCCGGGGCAGCCTCGAGGATCGGCTCGGCCGCCTCGCCCAGGTCGATGCCCGCGGAACCCAGCTCGGCGGAGATGCCGTCCAGTACAGCGCCGGCGACCAGGTCGCAATACAGGGTGATGGCGCGGATCGCGTCGTCATTGCCCGGGATCGGGTAGGTCACGCCGGCAGGGTCGGAGTTGGAGTCGAGGATGGCGACAACCGGGATGCCCAGCTTGTTGGCTTCCTCAATCGCCAGCTTCTCCTTGTTGGTGTCGATCACGAACAGGATGTCCGGCAGGCCGCCCATGTCCTTGATGCCGCCCAGCGCGCGCTCCAGCTTCTCGCGGTCACGCGTGAAGTTCAGGATTTCCTTCTTGGAGTAGCCATGAGCCTCGCCGGAGAGCATCTCGTCCATCTGGCGCAGGCGCTTGATGGAGCCGGTGATGGTCTTCCAGTTGGTCAGCATGCCACCGAGCCAGCGGTGGTTCACGTAGTACTGGCCGCAACGCTGCGCGGCTTCGGCCACGTAGTCGGCGGCGGCGCGCTTGGTGCCAACGAACAGCACGCGGCCACCGGCGGCGGTCACGTCGCGGATCGCCTTCAGCGAGCGCTCCATCAGGGGCACGGTCTGCTGCAGGTCGATGATGTGAACCTGGTTGCGCACGCCGAACAGGTACGGCGCCATGCGCGGGTTCCAGCGGCGGGTATTGTGGCCGAAATGCACGCCGGCTTCGAGCAGCTGGCGCAGGGAAACGTCGGGAAGTGCCATTGGCAGTTCTCTTTCCTAGATCTGATCCGGTTATATCCTCCGCGGGGGAAGTACCTTGCGGCACCGGACCTTTTGGGGCTTTCCCAGGAAAGGCCCCCGCGTGCGAATTTGCCCACACTGTGCGGGCGGAGGCGCATATGGCGTAAAATGCGCCCAAAGACAAGGTATAAACGAAAAGAGGCGGCCATCGGGCCGCCCCTTTCCAGGAGATAAAGCCGAAAAGGCTTAGAAGAACTTGTAACCCACGCCGAAGCCGACGACCAGCGGGTTCAGGCCATCGTTGGCGCGGATGGCGCCGTGGCCCACGCGGGCGGAGACCGGCAGGAACATCTGCTTCACGTCCACGTTGGCGCTCCAGTTCCCGGCCAGCGGCACATCGAAACCGGCATTGACGGCCGGGCCGACGGCGGTGCGCAGCCCCAGGCTGTCGCCAGCCTTCGGGCTAACGCCATAGAAGAAGGCTACGGTGATACCAACGCCAACATACGGACGGATGATGCCAATCTGCGGGAAGTGCCACTGCGCGGTCAGGGTAGGCGGAATCACCCAGGCGGAACCCAGCGTCTGGGACGCGCCACCGTCATTGATCGTCAGGGTGTGGCGGCTGGTGGCCGCAATCAGCTGAACCGAGAGGTTTTTGGTGAAGAAGTAGGAGGCGTCGAGCTCGGGGGAGACGCCGTCGCTGGCGTGCACCTTATAAGCGGTCGAGCCGCCGCCAAAAACGTTAACGTGGCTGTTAAGATCTTCCGGGAGCACCCCAATAACGCTCAGGTGAACCAGCACGTTGCCGGCATGGTAGCCGGTCGGGCCATTCAGGAAATCATAGTGGCCGGGGTCGACATAACCCGGGGCCGTTTCATTATAGCTCTGAGCAAGAGCGGGGGTGAAAGCGGTGCCGGCCAGCAGGGCAGCGGCGGCAACCGTACGGAACGTGGACTTCATAACTTTAGGCTCCCGTAATTGGTGAACAAGCCCCGGATAAGCGCGCCCCCTGCCGCGCTCTTTGATCTGAAACAAATTTTAATATGCCCTCAAAACCTGTTGCAATTATGCAACAAAAGTATCATTTCCGATGAACCTTTTCGCATAAAAAAACCGGGCTCAAAGGCCCGGCTTTTCATCATTTTAGCGGAACTGCTCAGGCCAGAAGCGGCCCCCAGGATGGGTCGGAGGCATAGGTCGGGGTGTTGACCAGCTGTTCGTTGAACCCGTCGATTCCGATAGAAACCAGCCGCGAATCATGCCCGCTGCCGGTCGGATTCTGGCGGTCGAACATGATGACGCGGCCATTGGGGCAGAAGGTCGAGTTTTCGACCAGGAAGCCCTGGGTGAGAATGCGCTCACCCGTGCCGTCCGGCGCCATCACGCCGATGGAGAACCCGCCCGAACCCCAGAAGGTGTAGGAAATCAGATCCCCGCGCGGCGACCAGGACGGCTCGGCATAACGGCCGGGGCCGTAAGAAATGCGCTTGGCGCCTGAACCATCGGCGTTCATCACAAAGAGCTGCTGATTGCCGTCGCGGTCGGAGTTGAAGGCGATCTGCGACCCATCCGGCGAGTAGCAGGGCGTAACATTGATCGAGTTGTAATCGGTCAGCTCGGTCATGCCGCCGCCGCCCAAGCCAACCTTGACGATGGCCGCCCCGCCGTTGCGCGAAACGGACATCAGCAGCGAGTTGCCATCCGGCGAGAAGCGCGGTCCGATGGTCATGTCACCGTAAGCGCCAATCAGGCGAGTGGTGCCCGATTGCAGATCGAACAGATAAACGCGCGGGTTGTTGTTCTGGAAGCTCACGAAAGCGAGCTGCTGACGCACCGGGTTGTATTGCGGCGAGATCGCCATCGAGGAGCCGTCGGTGAGGAACTGGTTGTTCGCGCCGTCGTAATCCATGATGGCGAGGCGGCGGATCGGGCTCGTGGTGGTGCCGCTCTCCGAGATGTAGGCGACACGCGAGTCGAAATAGCCCTTCTCGCCGATCATCTGCTGGTACACCGAATCGGCGATGATATGCGCGATGCGCCGCCAATTATCCGCGGTGGTGGTGTAGGCCGTGCCCTGGAGTTGCTGCTGCTGCTGCACGTTCCACAGGCGGAACTCCACGCGCAGCTGCCCGCCCCCGGCATCGGAGACGGAGCCGGTGACCAGCCCCTGCGCGCCCAGGATAGACCAGTTCTGCCACACCGGCGTGCCGTTGCTCACGGAATTGGGCACGAAGCTGGACGAATCCAGCGCCCGGAACAGGCCGGAATGGGTGAGGTCCGAGCCGATCACGTTGGTGATCTGCGCACCGGTGGTGGTGCCGCCATCGAACGGCGCGATCGCGATGGGGATCGGCTGGTTCTGCGCGCCGCTCACATTGATGGCGTCGCCACCACCGGAGGGCGCAGCGCCACCGCTGGGAGCGGCAGGCGCGGCAGCCGGGGCCGGGGTGGCATCGCCGCCGAGCATGCTCTGCGCAAAGGCGGACGGACCGATCAATGTCGCGGCTCCGGCGCCAAGCATCCGGCGGCGGGAGAAGGGCGGCAGTATCAAACGCGTCATCACAAAACCTCTTACGGCGTGAAGTGGAACAGGAAGGTCTGGTTCTGACCCAGCATGTAGGACGGCAGCGGCAACTGGGCGCACTGGTAGTTCATAACCGCATCGATGGCGCGGTTCGCATAAGCATTGAAATACGGATCGCTCATCTTGCCCTGGTCCTGCGGCGCGACGACAGCTTGGCGCACCGTACCCGAGGGGTCAGTGGTCACGAGCAGCATCACGCTGAACCCGGCAAGCCCAGGCGCACCGGCATCCACGCTCCAGCAAGGGCGCACATGGTTGCCGATAGCATCGCGGTCAGCCCCGGAAAGCCCGGAATTGGCCGTGCTGTTCGGGCTGCCGCCACCATTGGGCGCACCACCCGCATCCGGGTTGTACACATGCGTCGGCGGCTGCGTCTGCTTCTGCAGGGCCTGCAGCTTCATCAGCGTGTTCAGCACGTTCTGGCTCAGCGGCGCCGGGGTCTTCACCACGTGCTGCTGATGCGTCGGGCTCTTGGCCGGTGCCGGGGGCTGCTTCTCAGGCGTGGGCTTCTGCGGCTGCTGCACATTGCTCGTCTGCTTCTGCGGCGGCTGCGGTGGCGGCGGCGGCGTGGGCAGCGGCTCCGTGGTGGGAGCTGGCGGCGGAGGCGGCGCGGCGGGGGCCGGCGGCGTGGGGCTCGGCTTCTGCTCGGGCGCCGGAGGCGGCGGCGGAGGCGGCGGCGGCGGCGCCTCGATGGGCTGCGGCTTCGGCTGCGTTACCGCCAGCGGCCCCTGGTGCGGCACGGGCAGGTTGGAAGGCGCTGGCACCTTGCCGGCGTTCAGCGCCTCTTGGGGCATAGTGGGGCCCACGAGGTCCACATCCACGTCTTCACTGGCGGTGGTGTCCAGCGGTTGCAGCGGCAACGTCACGATCGCCGCGACGATGATCGCGACGTGGACAAACGAGGATATGATTGCGCCACGGCGCAGATCCCGGTCCAAAGTCCTTACTCCCCTCCCCGGCTTACTTGCCGGCGCCGGTCGGCTGGGCGAGCAGCGCCACTTTCGTGAAGCCGCCCTGGGTGATCGTCGCCATCACCTGCAGCATGTCGCCGTAAGAAACATCCTTGTCACCGCGCACGAAGATGCGCTGCTCCGGGTTGTTCTGCGCGGCCTGCTGCAGCGTCGCAACCAGATTGCTCAGCTCCACCTGCGTGTCCTGCAGGAATATCTGGTCCTGAGCGTTGACGGTGATGGTGATGGGCTTGGCGTCGGCCTGGGCCGGTTTGGCGTTGGCCTGGGGCAGGTTCACATTCACCGAGGACGTGATCATCGGCGCCGTGACCATGAAGATGATCAGCAGCACCAGCATCACGTCCACCAGCGGGGTGACGTTGATCTCCGCCATCGGGCGATATTTCTTGCCGTTGCCCGGCCCCATCAGCCCGCCAGCCATTTACTTATGCTCCTCGGACTGGCGCGAGAGAATGGCCGAGAACTCAGCCCCGAACCCCTCGAGCCGCCCGGCGAAGCGGGAGAGATCGTTGGAGATCTTGTTATAGGCCAGCACCGAGGGGATGGCGGCGACAAGGCCGATGGCGGTGGCGAACAATGCTTCCGCGATGCCCGGGGCCACGACCGAAAGATCGGTGTTGTGCATGGCGGCGATGGCCGAGAAGGAGTGCATGATACCCCACACCGTGCCGAACAGGCCGATGAACGGCGCGGTCGAGCCCACGGAGGCAAGGAAGATCATGAAGCGCTCCAGGCGGTCCATCTCGCGCATGATGGTCACGTTCATGGCGCGGTCCACGCGCTCCTTCACGCCGGTCTTGCCGATCTCGGAGCCCGCGATACGCGCGGTGCGCTTCCACTCGCTCATGGCGGCGCCGAACACGGCGGCCATCGGGTTGGAGGGGTCAGCGCCCTCGCGCTCATAGAGCGTATCCAGGCTGCCGCCGGACCAGAATTCGTCCTCGAACACACTCGCCTCGCGGTTCACGCGGCGCAGGGTCATCACTTTCTCGATGATGATCGTCCACACCCACACGCTGGCGAAGAGCAGG
>DAIDJU010000152.1 GCA_027451225.1 Acidocella sp.
GCCAGCCCACCCAGGCTGGTTTCCTTGTATTTGCTCTGCATATCCGCCCCGGTCTGGCGCATGGTCTCGATCACCGCATCCAGCGAGACGATATGCGTGCCATCCCCCTGCAAGGCGAGCGAGGCGGCGGTAATGGCCTTGATCGCGCCAAAGGCGTTGCGCTCGATACACGGCACCTGCACCAGCCCGCCGATGGGGTCGCACGTCATGCCCAGATGGTGCTCCATGGCGATCTCGGCCGCATTCTCCACCTGCGCGTTGCTGCCGCCCAGCGCCGCGCACAACCCCGCCGCCGCCATGGCCGAGGCCGAGCCAACCTCCCCCTGACACCCCACCTCCGCGCCCGAGATCGAGGCATTGCGCTTGATCAACCCGCCAATGGCCGCGGCGGTGAGGAAGAATGTGCGGATCCCCGCCTCGTCGGCCGTGTCGCAAAAATCCCGGTAATAACGCAGCACGGCGGGAATCACCCCGGCGGCGCCATTGGTCGGGGCCGTCACCACACGCCCGCCGGCGGCGTTTTCCTCATTCACCGCCATGGCGAAGGCGCAGACATAGTCGAGATGCGTATGCGGAATAAACTCGTTACGCTGCGCTCTGCTCCGCAACCCCGCATAAATACGCCCTGCCCGCCGCTTCACATGCAGCCCGCCAGAAAGTTCCCCCTCCCGGCTCAGGCCGCGTTGGATGCAGGCGAACATGGCTTCCGCAATCTTGCCGATATAACCAAGAATTTCCGCTTCCGGATGGCGCGCGCCCTCATTCGCCAAGGCCAGCCCGGCAATGCTCAGCCCCGCCTCCCGCGCCACGCGCAGCATCTGCGCGGCGGTATCGTAGGGATACGGCACGGGCATCTCCTCTGCCGCTTTTCCTTCATCGCCATCAAGCACCACAAAGCCACCGCCTATGGAAAACCAAAGCTGGGAAAGCAGCTCCTCCCCCACGGCATCGAACGCGGCAAACCGCATGGCGTTGGTATGGCGCTCAAACTGCGTCTCTCGATCGAAACTGACATCCCGCGCCGGATCGAAGCCGATCTCCCGCCCGCCCGGCAGGCGCAACAGATGAGTGGCGAGAATACCCTGGAACAGCCGCTCAGCCTCGTCGGGGAGCACCTCATCTGGCCTGCAACCAGCAAGGCCCAGGATCATCGCCTTGTCGGTGGCATGCCCCTTTCCCGTCCAGGCCAGCGAACCATAGGCCGTAGCGGTCAGCCGGGCGATCTCCCCTTCCCGGCCGGCCAAGGCGCGCATGAAGGCATTGGCGGCGCGCATCGGGCCGACAGTATGCGACGAGGACGGCCCCAGGCCAACCCGGAACAAATCCAACAAGGAAATCGACGAAGCAGAGGCGGTCTGGCGGCTTGCGGGCTGCATGGACACTCCTTCGCCGCTGGTTTTTGCGCGGCGGGGTTTCCCCGAGGCTATTGCAAAACCAAAAACAACGCCACCGCCCCACAAATCCGGTCAATCCCCCCCGCCTAATGCGGCTTTCACCACAGACAACCCAGGCGTGTCGTTTTCCATTTATATAATCTTAATATTTACACGCTATACTAGATCATTAAACAAATTTATTGACCAGTTCTTGCTGTGGTTGTACTTTCGCCTAAATCCTACGGAGGCGAATATGAAAATCCTCTCTTTTGAAACCTTGTCTAACAAAAAAGACCTTTTAACGGCCTTTCTGCGCTCGCGCCTGGCAATCGTCGATGAAACGAATGACGGCGAGGAAGCCCTCGATCTGGTGAAGTTCTACGATTACGACGCCATCCTGCTGCGCCTGTCCGAGGAGCGGCTGGGCGATCTCGAAATCATCCGCAAGCTGCGCATGGCCCGCGTGCGCGCCCCCATCGTCGCCGTCGCCCGCACGATGAACGAAGCCGCCCGCCTGCGCGTACTCCAGGCCGGAGCGGACGATCTGATCGTCGATGCTCTCTCCCACGAAGAGATTTTCATGAAGGTGCAGAACCTGATCCGCCGCTCCCGCGGGTTCCAGGAGAACGCCCTGCGCATCGGCTCCGTGGAAATCAACATGAACGCGAAGAAAATCTACGCGAAGGGCCGCCCGGTTACGCTGACAAAAAAGGAATACCAAATCGCCGAAATCCTGGCCCTGCGCAAAGGCGTGGTGCTAAGCAAGGAGGCCATCCTCGACCATCTCTATGGCGGGCTGGACGAACCGAACCCGAAAATCATCGACGTGTTCATCTGCAAAATCCGCAAGAAACTGCAGGCGCTGGGCGTGGATGATTTCATCGAAACCAATTGGGGCCGCGGCTACATGGTCATCGACCACCGCCAGGACGCCAACACGATCGATACCATGCAGCGCAGCTACGCCGCCCCCGAGGCCCGTGCCATCGCGTAACAGTTCAGCCAATAGCTTTTATCATAAAGACCATGCGCAAATAGCATAACAAAACACCGTCCGTTTGCCGTAGTTGGCATTTCGCTTCGTCCCCTACGGGGGAGAGCGATAGATGCATCGCACGTGCCGCGAACCTGGTCTTGGCCAGGTACAGCAACGACGAGACG
Source organism: Acidocella sp. (assembly GCA_027451225.1). Lineage (GTDB taxonomy): Bacteria > Pseudomonadota > Alphaproteobacteria > Acetobacterales > Acetobacteraceae > Acidocella. Next base: position 2,538 of record DAIDJU010000152.1, read on the forward strand.
CATCCTGGTAGGTCGAGCCGGTCCGCAAGGGCTGGGATCAATTGGGAGACGCTTGATGTTGCTACCCAGATTACTGGAGCGGAACATAACGATGCGAAGTCCGCGCATCACCGCCTGATCCACGTCGCCGCGCCCTTGTAGCGCGTGCCGTGACTGCTTTTGTTTATTCTGAACAATCGGCCGGGACCATTGCGCCCGGTGGCGTCTTGCGAGGATTTCTCACGATGAGCCTGATTCAAAACCGCCCGCCCGTCGGGCCGCTGCACCGTCACATCTCCCTGCGCCCGGAAGCCCAGGCCCTGCCGGATGTCGCCAGCCTAGTGCAAACCCTGCGCCCGGAAGAGCCGCTGCACTGCATCCGCCCGGCGGTCATCACCGCCGCCGCCCAGGCTTTCACCGCCTCTTTCAATGGCGATGTGCTCTACGCCGTGAAATGCAACCCGGAACCCGCCGTGCTGCGCGCGCTGTGGGAAGGCGGCATCCGCCATTTCGACTGCGCCTCCATCTCCGAGGTCTCGCTGGTGCGCCGCCTGTTTCCCGGGGCCGACATCCATTTCATGCACCCGGTGAAATCCCGCGCCGCCATCCGCGAGGCCTGGATCGTCAACGGCGTGCGCGATTTCGTGCTCGATTCCGCCGATGAGCTGCGCAAGATCCTGAACGAGACCAGCACGCCGGAAGCCGCGCGCATCGAGGCGCGTCCGGGCCTGTTCGTGCGCCTGGCCCTGCCCGAGACCGGGGCCGCCATCAATCTCTCCAAGAAATTCGGCGCGGATGCCAAAGCCGCCATCGAACTTCTGCGCGCCGCGCGTCCGCATGCGGGCAAGCTGGGCGTCGCGTTCCATGTCGGCTCGCAATGCACCGACCCGCTGGCTTGGCGCTCCGCCCTGGCCCTGGCGGGCGAGGTCATCCGCGCCTCCGGCGTGCGCGTCGAGGTTATCGATGTCGGCGGCGGCTTCCCGGCTGCCTACCCGGATTTCGACCCGCCGCCGCTCGGCGCCTTCATGGCCGAGATCGACGCCGCGTTCGACGAGTTGGACCTCCCCGGCGTCAAGCTCTGGGCCGAACCCGGCCGCGCCTTGGTCGCGGGCGGCAGCTCCGTGGTGGTGCAGGTGCAGCTACGCAAGGGCAACATGCTCTATATCAACGATGGCGTTTACGGCGCCCTCGCCGATGCCGGCGCGCTGAACTTCCGCTTCCCCACCCGCCTGCTGCGCAACCGCCCCAGCCCCGGCGCGCCGGATGCCGCCTTCGGCTTCTTCGGCCCGAGCTGCGATTCGCTGGACGTGATGCGCGGCCCCTTCATCCTGCCGGACGACATTTCCGAGGGCGACTGGATCGAGATCGGCCAGCTCGGCGCCTACGGCACCTGCCTGCGCACCGCCTTCAACGGGTTCGATCGCGCCGCCCTGGTCGAAGTCCGCGACCCGGCAATGCTGGAAACCGCCGGCTACGAGCCGCAAGACGACCTCGCGGCCTGACACCGAAGCTTCAAACAAGCCCCCGGGACATTCGGCTACAAGCCTGAAGTCCCGGGAAAGGTTCGCTTTCCCGTTTTCTCAGGAGTTTCCTCAACGATGCCCCATGACATCGCGCCCAAGCATGTGCGCTTTTCCGGCCGCCTGCTGATCCTCGGCTTTGGTAGCATCGGCCAGGGCGTACTGCCCTTGCTGCTGCGCCATATCGACATGCCGAAGGAGAACATCTCCATCCTCACCGCCGATGAGCGCGGCAACAAGGAAGCGGCCCAGCTTGGCATCCCCGAGGAAATCCTGCCCCTCACCCCGGACAATTACCGCGAGGCCCTGACCGCCCGCCTCTCCGAGGGCGATTTCCTGCTCAACCTCTCGGTCGAAGTCTCCTCCGTGGCGCTGGTTCAGCTCTGCCGCGATCTCGGCGTGCTGTATCTGGACACCTGCATCGAGCCCTGGGCCGGCGGCTATACCGACCTGTCCCTCTCCCCCTCGCAACGCTCCAACTACGCCCTGCGCGAGAGCATGCTCGCCCTGCAGACCGACGACACCGCCCCCACCGCGGTCATCGCCCATGGCGCGAATCCCGGCCTGGTCTCGCATTTCGTCAAGCAGGCGCTGCTGAATCTGGCCACCCATACCGGCTACGCCATCACCGCCACGCCGACGGACCGCGCGGGCTGGGGCAAGCTCGCCCAGGGCCTGGGCGTAAAGGTCATCCACATCGCCGAGCGCGACACCCAGGTGGCGAACATCCCCAAACAGTGCGGGGAGTTCGTCAACACCTGGTCCATCGACGGTTTTGTCGGCGAAGGCTGCCAGCCCGCCGAGCTGGGCTGGGGCACGCATGAGAAAACCCTGCCGCCCGACGGTGCCCGCCACGAATTCGGCTGCGACGCGGCGATCTACCTCAACCGCCCCGGCGCCTCCACCCGCGTACGCACCTGGACGCCGCTGGAAGGCCCGTTCCACGGCTTCCTCATCACGCATAACGAGGCCATCTCGATCGCTGACTACTTCACCCTGACCGAGAACGGTACGGCCACCTACCGCCCGACCGTGCATTACGCCTACCACCCCTGCGACGACGCCGTACTCTCCGTGCACGAACTCGCCGGCAAGAACTGGGAGATGCAGGAGCGCCAGCGCCTGATGGAGGATGAGATCATCTCCGGCATCGACGAGCTGGGCGTGCTGCTGATGGGCCATGACAAGGGCGCCTACTGGTACGGCTCGCAGCTTTCCATCGAGCAGGCCCGCGCCTTGGCCCCGTACAACAACGCCACCTCCTTGCAGGTGACGGCCGCCGTGCTGGCCGGTGTGATCTGGGCGATGGAGAACCCGCGCCGCGGCGTCGTCGAGGCCGATGGCATCGACCATGCCCGCATCCTTGAGATCACCACCCCCTATCTCGGCACCATGGCGGGCGCGTATTCCGACTGGACGCCCCTGCTCAAGCGCGGCGAACTCTTCGCCGAGGATGTGGACGCCGATTGCCCCTGGCAGTTCAAGAACTTCCGGGTGGTGTGAGCGGCTTCGTGGGGGCTTTTTGGAAAAAGCCCCCACACCCTCAAAAACTTTTGAAACTTTGACATCGCAGCCAAGACCCTGTCCTCTGGCGCTATGCTGCTGATCACACGCGACCTGCCCCCCGACGTGATGGCCCGCGCCCGGCGCGAGCATCAGACCCGCGAGCTGCACCTGCAAACGCCGCTCACGCCCCAGATATTGCTGGACAAGCTGGACGGCGTGGACGCCATCCTCTGCAATCCGCGCGACAAGTTCGACGCTCCCCTCATCGCCGCCCTGCCCGCCAGCATCCGCGTCATCGCCACCCTCTCCGTCGGGCTGGAACATATCGACCTCACCGCCGCCGCGGCTCATGGCATAGAGATCCGCAACACGCCGGACGTGCTGACCAACGCCACCGCCGAAATCGCGCTGATGCTCATGCTGATGGCCGCCCGCCGCGCGGGGGAGGGCGAGCGCCTGCTGCGCGCGGGACAATGGAAAGGCTTCGCCCCCAGTTTCATGCTCGGGCGCAATGTCGCGGGCAAGGCTTTGGGCATTTTCGGCATGGGGCGTATCGGCCGGGCTCTGGCCCATATGGCGCGCGGGCTGGATATGACAATACATTACCACAACCGCAACCGCCTGCCGCCCGAGCTGGAAGCGGGCGCGATTTACCATGCCGACGATTCCAGCTTCCTCCCCGCTATCGACTTCCTCTCCATCAACGCCCCCGGCGGCGCGGCCACGCAAGGCTGGCTGAACGCCGAGCGCCTCGCGCAACTCAAGCCCGGGGCCATTGTGGTGAATACCGGGCGCGGCAGCGCCGTGGATGACGAGGCGCTGATCGCGGCGCTGCAAAGCGGGCATGTCGCAGCGGCGGGGCTGGATGTCTTCAACAACGAGCCCGCCCTGCATCCCGGCTATCTCAGCTTGGAAAATGCTGTGCTGCTGCCTCACATCGGCTCGGCCACGGTGGAAACGCGCAATGCCATGGGCTTCCTCGCGCTCGATGGCGTCAACGAAGTGCTGAACCAGGTTTGACGCGGATCAATGAGCCGCTACCCAGCCAGGGGCAGACTTCCTTCATTAAGAAGAAAGGAAGCCTGATTACATGCCGATTCACCTCAAAGTTCTGTTCGCCATCGCCAACGGGGAGCATGCCCGTTTCGTGCGGCCGACGGAAGAGGACAACACCCTGCATTCCTCGAGCCGCGTGAACCCGGTTGAGGGCCATGAAGGTGCCGCCAACCACGCGCACGCGCAGGATAAGGAGAAATTCGCCGCCTGGGTCGCCGAGCAGCTCAGCCAAGATGTCGCCAGCTACGACGAGCTGGTGCTGGTCGCCCCCGCGCACACGCTGAACACCATCCGCGAACACCTGAACAAGCAGGCCGCCGCCAAGATGGTCGGCACGCTGGAGAAGGATCTGGTCAAGACCTCCGACCATGACCTCTGGCCGCATGTGCGCGAATGGGTGCGCCCGGTTCACCGCCAGAAAGTGATGTAATTCAACAACCAAAGCGGTCACGCCCAAACGTGGCCGCCTTGGCTGGTCTGCTCAATCACCGTCGAGGGTGAAGCCCACATTCAGCGCCACTTGGTAGCGCACCGCCTTGCCGTCGCGGATTTCGCCGCGCACCTGCGTCACCTCGAACCAGCGCAAATTCCGCACCGTCTTGCTCGACCGCGCAATGGCCGCGTTGATCGCATCTTCCACGCTGGTATCCGAGGTGCCGACGAGTTCGATTTTCTTATAGACATGATTTTCCATGGCATTTCCCCTTTATGGTGTTGGCCGGCACAACGGCCCGGCGCAAAGAGGCTATGCGAAATCCCAGGTTTTTCCCAGAACTTTCCTATTCCCGCCGCCAGACCGGCTCTTTCAGCTTGCCGATGAACGCCTCATGCGCCTCAAGCTGCTCCGGCGTGGGCTGGAACAGGCGCTTCGTGCGGTTCTTCGGCGCCTCGTATTGCGCGAAGGCCAAAGCCTGCTCGGTATCCAGCGTCAGCCCGCGCTGGCGTCCGCCGGTCAGCTCCACATACACATCGGCCAGCAGCTTGCAGTCCAGCAGCGCGTTATGGGTGGTACGGGCCGAGAGGTCGATCTCGAAACGGCGGCACAGCGCATCCAGGCTGTTGGGCATGCCGGGGAAGCGCTGCTTGGCCAGCACCAGCGTGTCGACCATGCGCGCCTTGTCCAACTTCGGGCGGCCGATACGCTCCAGCTCCGCGCTGATGAACGCGAAGTCGAACGGCGCGTTATGCGCGACCAGCGGATCGTTACCGAAGAACTCCAGCATCTTATCGGCGACTTCCGCGAATTTCGGCTTACCCTCGACATGCGCGTTGGTGATGCCATGCACGCGCGTGCTGTCCGAGGGAATGTCCCGCTCCGGGTCGAGCAGCGCGTAGAACTGGTTCTCGGTCGGCAGATCGTTGATCAGCTCGATCGCCGCGATCTCGATCACGCGGTCGCCGGTGAGCGGCTCGAACCCCGTGGTTTCCGTATCGAACAAAACCGACCGGCTCATAGCCCCAACTCCCCGATAATGCGCGCCACCCGCGCCTGCGTCTCCTCCAGCGTGCCGCCGGTCTCCACCACGTAATCCGCCCGGCGGCGCTTCTCGGCATCGGGCATCTGGCGGGAGATGATCTCCTCGATATCCGCCAACGGCACGCCACGCGCCAGCACCCGCCCGACCTGCACCTCGCGCGGGCAGGAGACGGTGATGACCTTGTCCACCCGCTTTTCCCCGCCGGTCTCGAACAGTAGCGGGATATCCAGCAGCACAGCGCGCCGCCCGCCCTTTTCCGCCGCCGCGCGGAATTCGGCCTCCATGGCCCGGACCATCGGGTGCATGATGGCTTCCAGCCGCTTCATCGCCACATCGTCGGCCAGCACCTCGGCGCGCAGGGCGGCACGGTCGAGCACGCCGTTATTCACCGCGCCGGGGAAGGCGGCGGCCAGGGCCGGAATGGCGGCGCCGTTCGGGGCCTGCAAAGCATGCACCGCCTCATCGGCATTGAAGCTGGGCACGCCATGCGCCGCGAACATGGCGGCGACAGTGGACTTGCCCATGCCAATGCCGCCGGTAAGGCCCAGCACCATCATGCGGCGACGATCCGGCGCAACTCCTCATCCACCTGCGGCATGACCCCGAACCAGGCGGCAAAGCCGGGCACGGCTTGGTGCAGCAGCATCCCCAGCCCTTCCACAGCCTTCAGCCCACGTTGGACGGCCTCGGCCAGCAGCGCGGTTTCCAGCGGGGCATAGACGATATCGGCCACCGCCAAGCCGGGGGCGGCACGCTCCAGGCTCATCTCCAAGGGCGGGTTATGCACCATGCCGAGCGAGGTGGTGTTCACCACCAGCGCGTAATCGCCCAGCGCCTCTTCACGCCGCGCCCAGGGCAGTACCTTGGCGGGCGACAGGGCGGCGGCCAGGGCCTCGGCGCGGTCCTGCGTGCGGTTGCATAAGGTCACCTCAGCCCCCTCGGCCTGCAACGCCGCCGCGATGGCCCGCGCCGCACCACCCGCGCCCAGAATGAGCGCTGGTCCCGCCGCCGGGTTCACTCCATGCGCACGCAGATTGGCGACGAAGCCATAGCCATCGGTATTGCGGCCCTCGATACCCTGGGGCGTGAACACCAGCGTATTCACCGCCCCGGCGCGGTGGGCGGTCTCGTCCACCTTGTCGCACACGGCGAACGCCGCTTCCTTGTGCGGGATCGTCACGTTAGCCCCCGCGAATCCGGCCTGGGCGAGTGCGCGCACCACGCCAGCAAAATTCTCCGGTGCCACCGGCAGAGGCACGTAAGCGCCGTCTATGCCGTGGCGCTCCAGCCATGTGCCGTGGATGCGCGGGGAGCGGGAATGGGCAACCGGCCAGCCGATCACACCGGCAAGCCGGGCGGAACCGGTCAGGAGTCTCATGCGCGGACAGCACCACGCCGCCACGCGCTTGCCAAGAGCAACGCCAGCCCCACCGGCACCAGATGCGCGTATTGCGGCGCCCAGGGCAGCAGCCCAGGCCCGAACCAGACGAGGAAATACAGCACCGGCTCCCCCGTGACGAAGCCGGTGGCGAGCCGCTCCTCCACCAGCAGCGCCGTGGCCAGCGCGGCCCCCAGCAGGTCGTAATCGTGCAGATAAGGGCTGGCGATCAGCGAGAGGATGAGCAGCGCCGGAACCGAGCGCGTCTTCAACCCCGCCAGCACCGCCGCCAAGCTCACCGCCCCCTGCACCGCCAGCGCCCCCCGCACGCCTAAATACGGCTTGACGGCGGCGAACACGCTGACCAGCCCGCCCGCGAATTCCGGCGGCTGGCCGGTGAGCAATACATTGCTCATCATCGGGCTGGTGTAGTTGAGGAAGCCCTGCCACGCCTCCACCCCAAAGGCCCAGAGCGAGGCGGCGGCCAGCGCCACCGCGGCCAGCGCCGCATATAAAAAGGCGATGGGCGAGCGCCGCAGCAGATAAAGCGGCAGCACCAGCCCGAGCTGCGGCTTGATGGTGGCCAACCCGATCAGCACCCCGCCGCAACGCGGGCGGCGCGCCAACAGCAGCAGCCCACCGCCGATCAGCGCCGTCATCAGCGCCGCGTTCTGGTGCTCCATCGCGCCTTCCAGCGCCGCGGGGGCCAGCAGCATGGCCGCCGTAAACCACCAGCTTTTACCTGCAAAGCGCAGCACCAAAGCCAGCAGCGCCAGGGTCAGGGCATCGAAGGCCAGCACCGCATGCCAGGGGGAAAGCCAGCCGAAACCGGCGGCGATCAGCCCGTAAGTCGGCGGATAGCTCCACAGATGATACGGCAGCTTGTAGCCAACAAACTGCCCCTGCAAAAACTCCTGGTAAGCCGTATGGCTGAACAGCATCGGCAGCTGGTGATGCAGCAGCAAAAAGCCGCCCGCCCAGAAATCCAGCCCATCCCGCAGGGCCTTGCCCACCAGCCCCTGGCGCTGGCCCCAGAGAATCGCATAGCCCTCGAATAATGACGGCAGGGTACAGAACAGCACCAGAAGGCTTAGTTTAACACGGTGCTGGAATTGACTTTTTTCGGCCATATGCGCTTTATTCCGGGCTTTCCGACGCCTTGAAAGCACATCTATGATTTCCGCGCTAATGCCGAACTACAATCGGGCTGACATCGCCTTCGACCATGGCCAAGGGGCCTGTCTGTTCGACATGGCGGGGCGACGTTATCTGGATTTCGGCGCGGGCATCGCCACCTCCTCGCTCGGGCATGGGCATGCGCATCTGGTGCGGGCCATCGCCGAGCAGGCGGCCAAGGTGATTCACGTTTCCAACCTCTACCGCATTCCGCAGGCCGAGCGTCTGGCCGCGCGTTTCGTGAAGGCGAGCTTCGCCGACAGCGTGTTCTTCTGCAATTCCGGCGCCGAGGCCAATGAGGGGCTGGTGAAGGCCATGCGCAAGACGCATGCCGATGCCGGGCACCCCGAGCGCACGCGCGTCATCTGCTTCGAGGGCGCGTTCCACGGCCGCACGCTGGCGATGATCTCGGCCACCGGCAACCCCAAATACCAGGCCGGGTTCGGCGCGCCGGTCGAAGGTTTCGACCATGTCGCCTTCAACGATATCGCCGCCGTGCGCGCGGCCATTGGCCCCGAGACGGCGGGCGTGCTGGTTGAGCCCGTGCAGGGCGAAGGCGGCGTGCGCCCGGCGGATCTGGACTTCCTGCGCGCCCTGCGCACGCTGTGCGACGAGACCGGCATCCTGCTGGGGTTCGACGAGGTGCAGTCCGGCATGGGGCGCACCGGCAAGCTGTTCGCGCATGAATGGGCGGGGATCGAGCCGGATGTGCTCTCCACCGCCAAGGGCATTGGCGGCGGCTTCCCGCTCGGCGCGGTGCTGGCCAAGGAGAAGGTGGCCAAGGCCCTGGTGCCGGGCAGCCACGGCACCACCTATGGCGGCGGGCCGCTGGCCTGCGCGGCCGGAAACGCGGTGCTGGATGTGATCCTGGCCGATGGCTTTTTGGACCAGGTGCAGGAGACCGCCGCCTATCTGCGTGCCGGGCTGCAGGCCCTGGTGGCGGCGCATGGCAATATATTTACCGGCGTGCGCGGCGCGGGGCTGTTGCTCGGGCTGAAATGCGTGCCCGCCAATGGCGATGTGCAGAACGCCGCCCTGGCCCAAGGGCTGCTGACCGTGGCGGCGGGCGACAATGTGTTGCGCCTCGCCCCGCCGCTGATCATCGGCAAGGCGGAATGCAACGAGGCTTTGGAACTGCTCGGCGAAGTGGCCGCGCAGATGGCGGAAAAGACGGAGGCTGCGGCAAAATGAGCGCTGCGATCAATCTACGGGCCGGTTCTCCCCGGCATTTTCTGGATTTGCGGGATTTCTCCGCCGCCGAGCTGCGCGGGCTGATCGAGTCCGCCGCCCAGCTCAAGCGCAACCGCCGCAATGGCAAGAAGCCGCTGGCCGGCAAAACGCTGGCGATGATCTTCGAGAAACCCTCCACCCGCACGCGGGTCTCCTTCGAGGTGGCGATCCGCGAACTGGGCGGCGAGGCCGTGGTGCTCTCCTCGCGCGAGATGCAGCTCGGGCGCGGCGAGACCATCGCCGATACCGCGCAGGTGCTCTCCCGCTTTGCCGACGGCATCATGCTGCGCACCGATTCCGCCCAGAAGCTGCACGAGCTGGCGCGCCATGCCAGGGTGCCGGTGATCAACGGGCTGACCGATCTCTCCCACCCTTGCCAGATCATGGCCGACATCCTCACCTTCGAGGAACATTGCGGCCCGATCACCGGGCAGAAGATCGCCTGGGTGGGCGATGGCAATAATGTCGCGGCGTCGTTCATCGAGGCGGCGGCGCGGTTCAACTTCACGCTGCATCTGGCCTGCCCGGCCGGATACTGGCCACGCGCCGAGGTGCTGGAATGGGCCAAGGCCGAGGGCGCCGACGTGGAAGTGGGCATCGACCCGGAAGCGGCGGTTGAAAACGCCGCCTGCGTGGTGACCGACACCTGGCTCTCGATGTCCGACAGCCCGGACCAGGCCGCCGCGCGCGAGGCCGCCTTCGCGCCGTATCAGGTGACACAGGAGCTGATGGCCCAGGCAGCGCCGAACGCCATTTTCCAGCACTGCCTGCCCGCGCATCGCGGCGAGGAAGTGGCCGCCGAGGTGATCGACGGCCCGGCCTCGGTGGTGTTCGACGAGGCCGAGAACCGGCTGCACGCGCAGAAGGCGATCCTGGCCTGGAGCATGGGCTGACATTGTAAAGCAGGCGGGGCGGCTTATTTCCCATGCAGAGGAGAAACGCCATGTCCAAGCTGCTCGACAAAGCCGCCCTCGCCACCCTACCCGGCAAATGGCATCTTGCCGCCGACGGCAAATCCATCCACCAGAATTTCACCTTCAAGAATTTCGCCGAAGCGTTTTCCTTCATCACGCATGTGGCGCTGCTGGCGGAAAAGGCCGATCATCACCCGGATTGGTCAAACAGCTACAACAAGGTGAGCATCACCCTGACCACCCATGATTCGGGGGGTGTGACCGCCAAGGACATCGCGCTGGCCGAGGCGATCTCGCATTTCGTCTGGCTGCCGCAATAGCGGGGTTTATCCCCCCGGCGTCACCGGCACCCAGCGCGGGCCTGGGTTGGTGCCATCCGCCGCGTTACCGCTGATCAGGAACACCGGCGGATTGCCGCCCAACGCCTTCAGCTTGGCTTGCAGCTCATCCGCCCCGGCCACGGTTTCGCCATTGAGCTGCTCGATCACATCGCCCGGCACGATGCCGGCCTTGGCCGCCGGGCCGCTGGCCGAGAGCACGCTCACCCCGTTATCCGCCGGTGTGACCGCAACACTCAGTCCCAGGCCGGGCAGGGCCACCGGGCCAGGGGCGGCGGGGGTAACGCTCTCATCCAGCGCCGGTGGCGGCACCCTGATGATGATCTGCGCCTGAG
>DAIDJU010000153.1 GCA_027451225.1 Acidocella sp.
GCACAGCACCTGGGAAGTACGGCAGCACGCCAAACCCCCGCCACCCCGTGCGCGCCGCGATCAGCGCATACCCATCGTCGAACAAGCGCGGATCGCCCCGGAATTTGTTGATGACAAACCCCCGCACCATCGCCGCGTCGCCCGGCTCCAGCACCGCCTGGGTGCCGACCATCTGCGCGATCACCCCGCCCCGGTCGATATCTCCCGCCAGCACCACGGGCACATTGGCGGCGCGGGCAAAGCCCATATTGGCGATATCCCCCGCGCGCAGATTCACCTCCGCCGGGCTGCCCGCCCCTTCCACAATCACCAGATCATGCGCCGCCTTCAGCCGCCCGAAACTCTCCAGCACCCGCGCCAGCAATTGCGGTTTCAGCTTGGCGTAATCGCGCGCCCGCAGCGTGGCCAGACGCTGCCCCTGCACGATCACCTGCGCCCCCGCCTCGGCCTCGGGCTTCAGCAGCACCGGGTTCATATCCACCATCGGGGCCAGCCCGCAGGCCAGCGCCTGCAACGCCTGCGCCCGGCCGATCTCCCCGCCATCCGCCGTCACGGCGGCGTTGTTGGACATATTCTGCGGCTTGAACGGCGCCACCGACACCCCGCGCAACCGCGCCGCCCGGCACAGCCCCGCCACCAGCAGCGACTTTCCGACATTCGACCCCGTGCCCTGAATCATCAGCGCACGCATCAAAACTCCACCCCCGCCTGCGCCTTGATCCCCGACCGGAACGGATGCTTCACCTGCGCCATCTCGGTCACGAGGTCCGCGAACTCGATCAACTCCGGCGCGGCATTGCGCCCGGTCAGCACCACATGCGTCATCGGCGGTTTTTCGTCGCGCAGAAACGCCAGCACCTCGGCCAGATCGAGATACCCGTAGCGCAGCGCGATATTGATCTCATCCAGCAGCACCAGCCGCAGCGTCTCGTCGCGGATCAGCTCTTTCGCCTTTTCCCACCCTGCCCGGGCGGCCGCGATGTCCCGCGCCTTGTCCTGCGTCTCCCAGGTAAAGCCCTCGCCCATGGCGTAAAACTGGCACAGATCGGGGAAATGCTCCGTCAGCAACCGGCGCTCCCCCGTATCCCACCCGCCCTTGATGAACTGCACCACCGCGCAGGGCATGCCATGCGCGATACAGCGCAACACCATGCCAAACCCCGCCGAGGACTTCCCCTTCCCCGGCCCGGTATGCACAATCACCAGCCCCTTCTCCCCGGTCTTACCGGCCATCATCTTATCGCGCGCGGCTTTTATCCGCGCCATCTTGGCCGCATGCGCGGCGGCATCTTCGGGGGAGAGGGTCATGGCGTCGTCCTTGACAATCGGTGCCACATGCGGCCTGTCATGCGGCTGCGCTGGTGCCTGGCTTATGTCAGGCCAAAAGGGAATGCGATAGGGGCTTGCCCCGAGGCGCAGCCGCCCCCGCGACCGTGACCGGAGAGGCGCTCCAACAGCCACTGGCGTAAGCCGGGAAGGCGGAGCGCCGCGGGGCCTCACCGCCCGTATCCGCAAGCCGGGAGACCTGCCAGCACAGGATTGTAACGGGCGGACGGGGTGTGCCGCGACCGGATCGCGGACGCTCCCCAGCGCCCGCCGGTTCCGCGCGCCCCACCGCCATCTAACGAGGGTTTCATGGGCGCGACTTTACATGTCTGCATCACCTGCCGCGCTGGCCAGCCGCCCGCGCCCGGCCAGCCCTGCCCCGGCGCGCGGCTGCACGCTGCCCTCAGCGCCCTGCCAACGCCCGAGGCTGTGCGCCTGAAACCGGTGGAATGCCTCTCCGCCTGCGCCAAGGGCCCCACCATCGCCCTCACCGCCCCCGGCAGCTGGTCCTACATCCACGGCCCGCTGACGGAGGCCGACGCCCCCGCCCTCCTCGCCTTCGCCGCCGCCTATGCTGCCGCCCCCGAGGGCATCGTGCCCTGGCGCGAGCGCCCGGCCCTGTTCCGCAAACACGTCATCGCCCGCCTTCCCCCTCAGGAGCACTCCAAATGACCGACCTCGCCAAAATCCCCGTCACCGTCGTCACCGGCTTTCTGGGGGCGGGCAAAACCACGCTCATCCGCCATCTGCTGCAAAACCCGGGGGGCAAGCGCCTCGCCGTGCTGGTCAACGAGTTCGGCACCGTCGGCGTGGATGGCGACATCCTGCGCGGCTGCGCCGACGAGAACTGCCCCGAGGACGCCATTCTGGAACTGGCCAATGGCTGCATCTGCTGCACCGTGGCGGATGAGTTCATCCCCACCATGGAGCGCCTGCTCGCCCTGCCCAACAAGCCCGACCACATCCTCATCGAGACCTCCGGCCTCGCTCTGCCCAAGCCGCTGCTGAAGGCGTTCGACTGGCCCGCCATCCGCTCGCGCGTCACGGTGGACGGCGTGATCGCCCTGGCCGACGCCGAGGCCGTGGCCGATGGCCGCTTCGCCCCGCTGCCCGCCGAGGCCGCCACCCCCACCGAGCACGAAACCCCGCTCTCCGAGGTGTTCGAGGACCAGATGGCCTGCGCCGATCTCATCCTGCTCAGCAAGGCGGACCTCGCGGGCGAACCCGGCCTCGCCGCCGCGCGCGCGGCCATCGCCGCCGAGCTGCCCCGCCCGGTACCGATGCTGCCCATCACCGAAGGCATCATCGACCCCGCCGTGCTGCTGGGGCTGGAAGCCGCCGCCGAGACCGACCTCGCCCAGCGCCCCTCGCATCACGACGCCGAGGACGGGCACGAGCATAACGACTTCAACACCGTGGTGTTGGAGCTGCCCGAACTCGCCTCCCCCGAGCCCCTGCTGGCGGCCATCGAGCGCCTGGCCCGCGAGCGCAACGTGCTGCGGGTGAAGGGGCATGTCGCCATCGCGGGCAAGCCGATGCGCCTGCTGGTCCAGGCCGTGGGCGCGCGCGTGCGCAGCCAGTACGACCGCCCTTGGGGCGCGCAGCCCCGAATCTCGCAGCTCGTGGTCATCGCCGAGACCGGCGATCTCGACGAAGCCGCGATCCGCGCCGCCCTGATCGGCTAAACCCGCCTGATGCACATCGTCTTCCGCGAAAGCCACGGGCTGGAAGAAACGGCAGCCCCCCACGACCCCGGCCAAACCCCGGCGGATCTGGTAGTGCTGTCCTTCTCCGACAGCGATTTGAACGCCTTCGCGGCAGGCTGGCACCAGGCCGAGGCGGCGGGGCGGCCTCTGCCCTCGCTGCGGCTCGTCAATCTGGCGGTCCTGCGCCACCCGGTCTCGGTGGACAACTACGCCGAGACAACGCTGCGCGGGGCCAAGGCCGTGCTGGTGCGGCTCATCGGCGGCGAGGCCTATTGGTCCTACGGGCTGACGGCGCTGCAAAACCTGGCGCAAGAGACCGGGCTGCGCCTCGCCATCCTGCCCGGCGATGGCCGCCCTGATCCGGCGCTGGACGCCCTCTCCACCCTGCCCGAACCCGCTTTGCGCGAGCTGGCCCGGCTCTGCGAGATGGGCGGCGCAGCAGCGGCCGAGGCGACCCTGGCCAAGCTGGCCGAGACCGCCGGGCTGCCCGTCATCCCGCCGCCCCCGCCCGCCCCGCTGCCGGAATACGGGCTCCATGGCCCCATCCCCTCGCCCCCCCGCGTGCCGGTGCTATTCTACCGCTCCTACCTCACCGCCGCCGACACCGCGCCCATCGACGCGCTGATCGCCGCCCTCAAAGCCGAGGGGCTGAACGCCTACGGCATCTTCGTCCCCTCGCTGAAGGCTCCGGCGGCAGCGGCGTGGGTGTCGGCGCATCTGGCCGAATACCCACCCGCCGCCATCGTCAACGCCACCGCCTTCTCCGCCGCTGGCGAGACCGGCATCACACCGCTCGACGCCCCAGGCGTCCCGGTCTTCCAGCTCGCCCTCTCCACCGCCCCAAGGCGCGACTGGGACACCGCCGCGCGCGGCCTCTCCCCGGCGGATCTCGCCATGCATGTCGCCCTGCCGGAAATCGACGGCAGGATCTTCGCGGGCGTCGTCAGCTTCAAATCCGCCGATACGCGGGACGAGGCGCTGCAATATTCCCGCCACCAGCACGCCCCCGAGCCCGAGCGCGTGGCCGCCGTGGCGGCGCGGGTGGCCGCGTGGCACCGTCTGGCCACCACCCCAGCGCCGGAGCGCGACATCGCTTTGGTGCTCTCCACCTATCCCGGCCGGCCGGACCAGATGGCCCATGCCGTGGGGCTGGACACGCTGGCCTCCGCCACCGCGCTGCTGGCGACGCTGCAAGCCCAGGGCTACGCCGTGGAACCGCCGCCCAACCTACCCACGAGGCTGGGGCATGAGACACTCTCCTGGCCCCTCGCCGAATACCGCAACACATTGTCGCAATTGCCGGAAGCCCTGCGCACGGCCCTCGCCAAAGCCTGGGGCGCGCCGGAGGACGATCCATCGGCGCAAGACGGCGCCTTCCACTTCCAGGCCCTGCGCTCCGGCCGGGCGCTGCTGGCCCTGCAACCCGAGCGCGGCCGCCAGGAAGGGCGGGAGGAGTCGTATCACGACCTCACGGCCATCCCCCGCCACGCCTATGTGGCCTTTTACCTCTGGCTGCGGGCGCAGAACCTGCACGCTTTGGTGCATATGGGCGCGCATGGCACGCTGGAATGGCTGCCGGGCAAGGCCGTGGCGCTCTCCGGCGCGTGCTGGCCGGAGGCGCTGATCGGGCCGTTGCCGGTCATCTACCCCTTCATCGTCAACGACCCCGGCGAAGCCGCCCAGGCCAAGCGGCGCATCGGCGCGGTGACGATCGGGCATCTGCCGCCGCCTTTGGCCCAAGCCGCCACGCCCGAAGCCCTGGCCCGGCTGGAATCCCTGCTCGACGAATACGCCACCGCCGAGGGGCTGGACCCGGCCCGGCGCAACCGGCTGATTCTGGCCATCCGCGAGGAAGCCCAGGCGCGCGGCGTGGAGCAGGATCTCGGCCTCACCCCCGAAGCCTCGCTGGCCGAGGCGGTCACGCGCATCGACCGCTTTGTCTGCGACCTCAAGGAAAGCCGCTTCGGGCTGGGGCTGCACATCTTCGGCCAGGGCGAATGCGGCGAGGCCGAGCGCGCCGGGCTGCTGGCGGCGCTGAGCGGCCAACGCGTCCCCCCCGGTCCATCGGGATCGCCCGCGCGCGGGCGGCGGGACGTTCTGCCCACCGGGCGCAACATCTTCGCCGTGGACCCGCGCGCCGTGCCCACCCAGGCCGCCCACGCCCAAGGGGTGAAGCTGGCCGAGGAGCTGCTGCGCAAACATCTGCAAGATCATGGCGACTGGCCGAAGGGCCTGCTGGTCGATCTCTGGGGCTCCGCCACCATGCGTACGGCGGGCGAGGATTTCGCCATGGCGTTGCATCTGGCCGGGCTCGCCCCGCGCTGGCAGGCGGGCGGCGGCCGGGTGGAGGGCTTCGAGATCATCCCCCTGGCCTTGCTGGGCCGCCCGCGCATCGACGTCACCTTGCGCGTCTCCGGCCTGTTCCGCGACATTTTCGCGCCGCTTGCCCAGCTTTTCGAGGCCGGGGCGGCAGCCCTTGGCGCGCGCGAGGAAGACCCGGCCGATAATCCCTATCTCCGGCGCGCCCCGCGCGTCTTCGCCCCCCGCCCCGGCGCTTACGGGCTGAATATGGGGGCGATGCTGGACGAGTTCACGCCCGAGGCCCGCGCCGCCGCTGGCGAGGCATGGCTCGCCGCCTCGGGTTGGCGCATCGGCGCGGATGGGCAGATGCTGGAGGATCAGGCGGCCCTGCGGGCGCGGCTCGAGGGTACTGACAGCTTCGTCCACGCCCAGGACATGCCAGAGACCGACCTGCTGCTGGCCGCCGATTACGCGGCGCATGAGGGCGGGTTCGCCGCCGCCATGGCGCGGCTTGGCCTGAACGCCCCCGCCCTTTACCATCTGGACGTGACCCGCCCCGACCAGCCCCAGGCCCGCCGCCTGCCCGAGGAGATCGCCCGCGTGGT
>DAIDJU010000154.1 GCA_027451225.1 Acidocella sp.
GATCTCGACATGCTCGCCCTTGGCGGCGCGGGCCGCGATCAGGGCCTCGGTGGCGACGCTCGGCAGCGCGTAGAGCAGCGTGGTGACGGGCAGCTTGCGCTTGCGGTCGATGCGCACATAAACGAGGTCCTTGGCGTCGAACTCGAAGTCCAGCCAGGAGCCGCGATACGGGATGACGCGCGCGGTGAACAGGTACTTGCCCGAGGAATGGGTCTTGCCGCGGTCATGGTCGAAGAACACGCCGGGGCTGCGGTGCATCTGGGAGACGATGACGCGCTCGGTGCCGTTGACCACGAAGGTGCCGTTATCGGTCATCAGCGGCATGTCGCCCATGTAAACGGGCTGCTCTTTAATGTCGCGGATGGACTTGGCGCCAGTGTCCTCGTCCAGATCCCAGACGATCAGGCGCAGGATCACCTTCAGCGGGGCGGCATAGGTCATGCCGCGCTGAATGCACTCCTCGACATCGTATTTCGGCTCTTCCAGCTCATAATGGACGAACTCAAGCCGGCCGCGGCCAGCGAAATCGTCGATGGGGAAAACCGACTTGAAAACTTCCTGCAGGCCGGAATGCGTGCGGGCATCGGCCTTCGTGTGCATCTGCAGGAACGAATCGTAGCTGGCGCGCTGCACGTCGATGAGGTTCGGCATCGGCGCCACTTCGGGGATGCGGCCAAAGCTTTTACGAATGCGCTTACGGTTGGTGAAAGATTCCTTACCCAAACCACCACTGATCGCGTTCATCGCATCACCCTTGTAAATAAATACAGCTCAGTCTTCATAAAACAGGTGGCAGGCGATCCCCCATAGGTGATCGCCTGCCCTTTAGGCCATCTGCACGCCGAGGCCATAAACGCCACGGCGGGGAAGAAGGTTACTTGACTTCGACAGTCGCGCCCTGCTCTTCCAGCGTCTTCTTAATCGCGGCAGCCTCGTCCTTGGTCGCGTTTTCCTTGACCGTCTTCGGGGCGCCCTCAACCAGGTCCTTGGCTTCCTTGAGGCCCAGGCCGGTGATGGTGCGGATTTCCTTGATCACGTTGATCTTCTTGTCGCCGCCATTGGCGAGGATCACGGTGAACTCGGTCTGCTCTTCAGCCGGGGCGGCAGCGGCAGCGGCCGGGCCAGCAACAGCGGCAACAGCCACCGGAGCGGCGGCGGAGACGCCCCACTTCTCTTCGAGCAGCTTGGAGAGCTCAGCGGCCTCCAGGACAGTCAGCTTGGACAGCTCTTCAACGAGCGCGTTCAGGTCAGCCATGTTTCAATCTTTCGTATAAGTAGACTTTGGTTGGTTCAAGGCAAGAGCGGCACCATGCCACCCCGCCAATTTTTCAAGCCACAAGGGTCTGAAGCGTTATCAGGCCGCTTCGCTCTTCTGGGAGTCGGCATACGCCGCGAAGACCCGGGCAAGCTGGCCAGCCGGCGCCTGCAGCACGCCCGCCACCTTGGTCGCCGGGGCTTGGATAAGCCCCAGGATCTTGGCGCGCAGCGAGTCGAGCGACGGCAGCTCGGACAGTGCCTTAACGCCATCGGCGTCGAGCACCTGGCTCCCGAGGGAGCCACCGAGCAGCACAAACTTGTCGTTGGTCTTGGCGAAGTCGACAGCAGCCTTCGCCACCGCCACCGGGTCATTCGACCAGGCAAGCGCGGTGGGCCCCTTCAGGAGCGGGCCAATGCCATCGAACCGGGTTCCATCGAGCGCAAGCAGGGCCAGACGATTCTTCGCAACCTTGAAGCTTGCGCCAGCCTCGCGCATCTTGCGGCGCAGCGCGGTCACCTCGGCCACCGTCAGACCCGCATTGCGGGTGACAACGACCATCGAGGTGTCAGCGAACACCGAAGACAGCTCAGCGACGAATTCACGCTTCTCTATGCGATCCACATCCGTCTCCAACTTGCGGCGGTTGCGGGCAAAACCCACAAAACCGCCAGGTTACCCAAGATGCCGGGACCATCCCGAACATCTCTCGCCTGTCCTTACGTCGAACCACCAAAGCCAAGCTGTTACGCAAGTCCTTGGCACCTCTCTACCGCATGCGGGCCGAAGCCCATCAAACCTCGCGATACATACGGTCTCGGACAGGTCGGGGCGTTTTCACGCCCCTGCCCGCGGCGGCCGAAGCCGCCACGTATCTCTTAGAAAAACTTAGGCGACGGTGGTGACATCCACATGGATGCCCGCACCCATCGTCGAGGACAGCGCCACCTTCTTGAGGTAGGTGCCCTTGGCGCCGGTCGGCTTGGCCTTCTGCACAGCGTCGATCAGCGCCTTGGCATTCTCGACCAGCTTGTCGTCGGCGAAGCTCGCCTTACCGATACCAGCGTGGATGATACCGGCCTTCTCGGCGCGGAACTCAACCTGACCGGACTTGGCGGCGGTGACGGCGCCCTTGACGTCCATGGTCACGGTGCCGAGCTTCGGGTTCGGCATCAGGCCGCGCGGGCCCAGGATCTTACCGAGCTTACCAACCAGGCCCATCATGTCCGGGGTGGCGATGCAGCGGTCGAACTGGATGTCGCCAGCCTGGACCTTCTCGGCCAGATCGTCGGCGCCAACCACGTCGGCACCGGCGGCCAGGGCTTCCTCGGCCTTCGCGCCACGGGCGAACACGCCCACGCGCAGCACCTTGCCGGTGCCGTTCGGCAGGGAAATCAGGCCGCGGACCATCTGGTCGGCGTGACGCGGGTCGATGCCCAGGTTCAGCGAGATCTCGATGGTCTCGTCGAACTTCGCCTTGGCGTTGGACTTGGCCAGGGACACGGCCTCGGTCAGCGGGTACAGCTTCGCGCGGTCAACATTGGCGCGGGCGGCGGCAATACGCTTGTCATGTGCCATTGTATTAGCCCTCCACCACAGTCACGCCCATGGAACGGGCGGAGCCAGCGAGCATGCGCACGGCGGCGTCCACGTCGTTGGCGTTCATGTCCTTCATCTTCACCTTGGCGATCTCGCGCAGCTGCTCGATGGTCACCTTGCCGACGGCAGCGCCCTTACCCGGGGTCGTCGTGCCCTTGGCAATACCCGCCGCCTTCTTCAGGAAGTAGGTGTTCGGCGGGGTCTTCATGATGAAGGAGAAGGTACGGTCGGCGAACGCGGTGATCACCACCGGGATCGGCATGCCCGGCTCCATCTGCTGCGTCGCCGCGTTGAATTCCTTGACGAACTGCATGATGTTCAGACCGCGCTGACCGAGCGCCGGACCAACCGGCGGCGACGGGTTCGCCTTGCCTGCAGGAATCTGCAGCTTGATATAGCCTACAACCTTCTTTGCCATCTCTGGCTCCTATCCTTTGGCACACGCCAATGGACCGTGGTACATCCGGCCGGGCGGACCCCCGCCAAGCCTCCCACGTTCCGGTAAGGGGCGGAGCCTTAGCCCATCCCTCCCCCATCTGTCTATATCCCCGCGCACTAAATAATCTATAATGTGAGGCATGCAGCCACATACAGCCTTGCTTGCCGTCGATATTCAGAACGATTTCTGCTCCGGCGGCGCGCTCGCCGTGCCGGGAGGCGAAACCATCGTCCCGCTGGTCAACCAGCTCGCCAGGCATTTCGAGACCGTGGTGCTCACCCAGGACTGGCACCCGGCGGACCACATCTCCTTTGCCGCCAGCCATGCAGGCAAACAACCATTTGAAATAATTGATCTCCCCTACGGCCCGCAAGTGCTCTGGCCCACCCATTGCGTGCAGGAGACGGATGGCGCGGCGCTGCACCCGGGACTCGACATCCCCCATGCGCGGATGATCATCCGCAAGGGTATCCACCGGACGGTGGACAGCTACTCCGCCTTCCTCGAAGCCGACCGGACCAGCAGGACCGGGCTGGACGGATATCTGCGCTCACTCGGCGTTACCGACCTTTATATATGCGGCCTCGCCACGGATTTCTGCGTCGCCTGGTCGGCCGAGGACGCGCGGGCCTTCGGCTTCAACGCCACGATCATCGAGGATGCATGCCGCGGCATCGACCTGGACGGCTCGCTGGCCGCCGCCTGGGCGCGGCTGAAAGCCTCCGGCGTCGGGCGCATCGCCAGCACCGCGCTCGGGGCATAAAAAAAGCGGCCCGGAGGCCGCTTTTCTTATTTACTGTCTGATCGATCAGTCGAGGCTGATGGCGGAGACTTCCGGGCCCTTGGAACCCTGAACCACGCTCATCTTGACGGCCTGGCCTTCCTGCAGCGGAGAGAGGCCAGCGGCCTCCAGCGCGGTGGCGTGCACGAACACGTCCTTACCGCCGCTCTGCGGGCTGATGAAGCCGAAGCCCTTGGTGGCATTGTACCACTTCACGATACCGGCCATCTCCACGGCCGGGCCGCTCGCCTGCTGGCGGGGCGGGCGCGGGGTGCGCGGACGGTCGAAACCGCCACCGAAACCACCGCTACGGGGCGGCGGAGCGTCGCCTTCCTTCACCGAGATCACCTGGTCGACCTGGCGACCCTTCTGCCCCTGCCCAACCCGCACTTGCAGGATGGAACCGGGCGTAACGGCCTGGAAGCCAGCGTTCTGCAGCGAGTTGGCGTGCAGGAACACGTCACCCGAGCCGTCGGCCATCTCGACGAAACCAAACCCCTTCTCGGAGTTATACCATTTCACGGTTGCCTTTGCCTCGGGGGCAGAGGACGAGGACCCAAACCCGGAAAAAGACGGCGGGGGAAGGGGCGCGTTGCCAAAGAAGTTGTCGTCATCAAAACCGCGACGGCGGCTCTGCCGCTGGCGGTCGTTTTTCGGGGGTCGCACTATAAAAACTGTCCTCTGTGATCTGTCAGGGCGTCCGGTGTTTTCAACCGGACGGCATCAACCATAGGGCAGCGCGGCTAGGGCTTCAATCCCGAAATGGAGTAGGTAGCCCGCATCATCGCATAAAATACCGCGGTTTTCCGTAGCCCTTCGCAAATAGCATGGCTCGGCGCGCTTGCTCTGCGCGTTGCCGCGCCGTAAGAGCCGCTATGGCTTTCCCCATTGACAATCCGGCTCTGGCCGAAGCGCTCACCGAGCGCGGCTATTCCAACCCCACTTCGGTGCAGCTTGCCGTGCTGCAACCCGAGGCCGAGGGGCGCGACCTCCTCGTTTCCGCCCAGACCGGCTCCGGCAAGACCGTGGCCTTCGGCTTGGCTCTGGCCAGCACCATTCTCGGCGCCAATGCGGCCCTGCCCGCAACGCGGCTCCCGCTGGTGCTGGTCATCGCCCCCACGCGTGAGCTGGCCTTGCAGGTGCATGCCGAACTCACCTGGCTGTACGAAAAGGCGGGGGGGCGCATCGTCTCCTGCGTCGGCGGCATGGACCCGCGCCGCGAGGCACGCATGCTCGCCGCCGGCTGCCATATCGTCGTCGGCACGCCAGGGCGGCTGCAGGATCATATCGACCGCGGCAATCTCAGCCTCGCCGAGCTTGAGGCCGTGGTGCTGGACGAGGCCGACGAGATGCTCGATCTCGGCTTCAAGGACGAGCTGGACTTCATCCTCTCCGCCGCGCCCGAGAGCCGCCGCACTTTGCTCTTCTCCGCCACCATCTCGCGCGAGATCGCGGCCCTGGCGCGCACCTACCAGCATAACGCGCTGCGGATCGACACGGTCTCCCGCACCGAGCCGCATGCGGATATCGAATACCGCGCCATCGTCGCCCCCGGGCACGAGATCGAGGCTGCACTGGTGAACCTGCTGCGCGCACAGGACGCGCGGGCCATCGTGTTCTGCGCCACGCGCGACAATGTGCGCCACCTGCATGCCAGCCTGCTGGCGCGCGGCTTCAACGCCGTGGCGCTCTCGGGCGAGCTGTCCCAGGCCGAGCGCAACACCGCGCTGAACGCGCTGCGCGAGGGCCGCGCCCAGGTCTGCATCGCCACGGACGTCGCGGCACGCGGGCTGGATCTGCCGGATCTCGGCCTCGTCATCCATGCCGATCTGCCGACCAACAAGGCCACACTGCTGCACCGCTCGGGCCGTACCGGCCGCGCCGGGCGCAAGGGCGTGTGCGTGCTGCTGGTCTCGCCGGTCAAGCGCCGCCGCGCCGAGATGCTGCTGGGCTCCGCCAATATCGAGGCCACTTGGCACACCCCGCCGACCCCGGAGCAGATCCGCGCGCTGGACGGCGAACGCCTGCTCGAACACCCGCTGCTCACGCAAACCCCGGACCCGGAGCAGCAGAGCGCCGCCGCCGGCCTGCTGGAGCGCTTCTCCCCCGAGGCCATCGCCGCCGCGTTCGTCCGACTGGCCCAGGCGCATCTGCCCGAGCCCGCGCATGTGACGATCCTGCCGCTGGAGCAGTCCCGCCCGGCCCGCACCGCCAAGCCCCAGCCCATCGGGGCGGTAACGGGCAGCGGCAACGGCGTGTGGTTCAGCCTGCCCGCCGGACGCAAGAACAACGCCGACCCGAAATGGCTGATTCCGCTGCTGTGCAAGCGCGGCGGCATCACCAAGGCCGAGATCGGCGCGATCCGCATCTTCGACCGTGAGACCAAGTTCGAGATCTTCGCTCCAGCGGCGGAGTCGTTCTATGCGGCGGCAACGGCGCAGGCCACGCCGGCCGACCTGTTGATCGAGCCCTCCACCCCGCCGAGCCCCGGCGCCCCGCGCGCGCCCCGCCCGCAAGGCCCGAAGCCCGCTGGCAAGCCTTACGGCAAGCCGCCGCGTGAAAAGACCGGGCCGGTGAGCGAACAGGAACGCCGCCGCAAGAACAAGGCGACCAAGGGCCTGAAGTAACAGGCGCCGCCGGACTGCTCAGCGCGCCCCACCCGGGCAAGCGCTGAGCGGTCACCCAAAGAAAATGCCGCCTTTTTTACAAAAAAGGCGGCATCCAAAAAACGTTATCCCTTTAGTAGCGCCGCAGCAGCGCCACCAGCTTGCCCTGCACGCGCACGCGCTCGGCTGGGTAGATCTTCGTCTCGTAGCGGATATTCGCCGGTTCCAGCGCAATGGAATTGCCCCGCCGGCGCAGGCGCTTCAGCGTCACCTCGTGCTCATCCACCAGCGCGACGATGATCTGGCCGTTATCGGCCGTCTCGCCCTTGCGGATGATGACGATATCGCCATCCAGAATTCCGGCCTCGATCATCGAGTCACCCTCGACCTGCAAGGCGAAATGGTCGCCATTGCCGAGCAGCGTCAGCGGCACGTCCACCAACTCGGCCTCGTCGCGCAGCGCCTCGATCGGCAGGCCCGCGGCGATGCGCCCGTATAGCGGCAGGCTCGCCGCCCCCGCCTCGCTGGCGGCGCGCACGCCGGGCAGCTTGCCAGAGAAATTTCCCTGAATGACATTGGGCGCGAAACGCTGGATGACCCGCTCGGGCGGGGAGAGATCCTCCGGCAGGCGCACCACCTCCAGCGCCCGCGCGCGGTGCTTGTGGCGGCGCAGAAAACCGCGCTCCTCCAGCGCCGTGATCAGCCGGTGAATGCCGGATTTGGAGCGCAGATCCAGCGCTTCCTTCATTTCCTCGAAGCTCGGGCTGCACCCGGTCTCGCGCAGATGCTTGTCGATGAACACAAGCAGCTCATGTTGCTTCGGCGTCAGCATGCAGCACTCCAAACCAGCCAGGGCGCTTTAGGAACAAAGCGCTAACTAGCGCTATGTTCTAGTTTGGTTCTCGTCTGGAGGTCAAGCGTTACAATCGCCCTGGCGCGGGTTATTCAACCCCGAGTAGCGACCGCACGGCAGCGCCGATATCCGCCTGACGCATCAGCGACTCGCCGACCAGGAAGCCCTGCACCCCCGCCTGCTGCAGGCGCACCACGTCCGCATTGGTCTTGATGCCCGACTCCGAGATCAGGAAGCGGTCCGGTGGGCAGAGGCGCGAGAGCGTCTCCGTGGTTTCCAGCGAGGTCACCATGGTCTTGAGGTTGCGGTTGTTGATGCCGAGCAGCGGCGATTGCAGGCACAGCGCCCGCTCCAACTCCGCCTCGTCATGCACTTCCACCAGCACGTCCATATCCAGCGCCCGGGCCAGCTCCTCCAGCTCGCGCGCCTGGGAATCCTCAAGGGCGGCCATGATCAGCAGGATGCAATCCGCGCCCATCGCCCGGCTCTCATAGATCTGCCAGGGGTCGAGCATGAAATCCTTGCGCAGCACCGGCAGCCCCACCGCCGCCCGCGCCGCCTGCAAATAGGCCGTGCTGCCGGAGAAATACTTCTCGTCGGTGAGCACCGAGAGGCAGGCCGCACCATTCTCGGCATAGGCCTGGGCCAGGGTGGTGGCGTCGAAATCCGGGCGGATCAACCCGCCCGAGGGCGAGGCCTTCTTGATCTCGGCGATCAGCCCAGGGCGGCCGGCGGCCACCGCATCCATCAGCGCCCGGCCGAAGCCGCGCGGCTTGTCGGCGTCGCGCGCCGCCTGCCTCATCGCCTCCAGCGGCGTAACCGCCTGCCGGGCAATAATTTCTTCACGCTTGTCGGCGCAGATTTGCGCCAGAATATCTTTGTCAGCCACAGTTCCACTCATGATGCAGACACCGTTTTGAGCCGCTCCAGCACATCCGCCGCAGCTCCGGTATCGATTGCCGCCGCCGCCCGGGCCACGCCTTCGGGCAGGGTTTTAACATGCTCCGCCACGATCAGCGCCGCGGCGGCATTGAACAAGATCGTATCGCGATAGCCGTTGCGCGCGCCGTGTAGCACGGCAAGCAGCGCCGCCGCGTTCTCGGCGGCGTCGCCGCCTTTCAGCGCCTCCAGCGGCACGGGGGCCAAGCCCGCATCCGCCGCCGTCACGCTGAATTCCTTGATCTCCCCGCGATGCAGCGAGACGACATGGTTCTCGGCGGAGAGAATCAGCTCATCCAGCCCGCCGCCATGCACCACCCAGGCCGACTCGCTGCCCAGATCGCGCAGCGTCTCCGCCACCGGGCGGGCCCAGGCGGGGTCGTACACGCCCACGAGTTGGCGCTTCACCCCGGCGGGGTTGGCCAGCGGGCCGGTGAGGTTGAACAGCGTGCGCGTGCCCAGCTCCACCCGTACCGGGGCGGCGTGGCGCAGGGCGGGATGATGGCGCGGCGCGAACAGGAACACGCAGCCGACCTCGCGCAGAATCGCGGAAAGCCGCTCGATCGGCGCCTCGATATTCACGCCCAGGGCCACCAGCGCATCCGCCGCGCCGGAGCGGGAGGACAGCGCCTTGTTGCCATGCTTGGCCACCGTCACGCCGCAGCCCGCTAGCACGAAGGTAACGGCGGTGGAGATGTTCAGGCTGGCAGCGCCATCGCCGCCCGTGCCGCAAACGTCGATGGCCCCGTCCGGCGCGTCGATCCGCGTCATGCGCGCGCGCATCGCGGTCACGGCGCCGGTCAGCTCGGCCACGGTCTCGCCCCGGGAGCGCATGGCCATCAGCATGCCGCCGATCTGCGCCGGAGTCGCCTGCCCGTCCATGATGATGCCGAACGCCGCCTCGGCCTCGGCCACGCTCAGCGTCTCCCCCTTGCCGAGACGCGCCAGCACCGGTTTGAGCGAAACGCTCATGCGGCGACCGGCTGAGCCTCGCGCGCCAGGCGCAGGAAATTGCCCAGGATCTGGTGCCCGCCGGAGGTGGCGATGCTCTCCGGGTGGAACTGCACGCCGTAGATCGGCAAGGTGGCGTGGCGCAGGCCCATCACGGTGCCGTCCTCGGTCCAGGCCGTGGCCACCAGGCAGTCCGGCATGGTGGAGCGCCGCACGATCAGCGAGTGATAGCGCGTGGCGGTGAAGGGGTTGGGCAGGCCGGAGAAGATGTCCGTATTGTCGTGGAAGATCGGGCTGGTCTTGCCATGCACCGGCTCCGCGCCACGAATCACCTCGCCGCCGAAGGCCTGGCCGATGGATTGGTGGCCAAGGCACACACCGAATAGCGGCACGCGGCGCTCGGCCGCCAGCTTCACCATGTCCAGGCAGATGCCTGCCTCGTTGGGCGTGCAGGGGCCGGGGGAGAGCACGATGGCCTCCGGGTTCAGCGCCAGCGCCTCTTCGGCGGTCAGCGCATCGTTGCGCTTCACCAGGCAGTCCGCGCCGAGATCGCCGAAGAACTGCACGAGGTTGAAGGTAAAGCTGTCGTAATTGTCGATAAGCAGGATCATGGCTTGTTACTCCGGCGCGGCGACATAGCGCACCGCGTCCTCAGCGGCGCGGAACAAAGCGCGCGCCTTTTGCACGGATTCGGCATATTCGGCCTCGGCATCCGAGTCGGCAACCACGCCGACACCGGCCTGCACGTACATCTTGCCGTCCTTCAGCACCGCCGTGCGCAGGCCGATGCAGGTGTCCATCGTGCCATTGGCGGCGAAATAGCCGATGCACCCAGCATACAGCCCACGGCGCGAGGGTTCCAGCTCCTCGATGATCTCCATCGCCCGCACCTTCGGCGCGCCCGAGAGCGTACCGGCGGGGAAGCCCGCGATCAGCGCGTCCAGCGCGTCCAGATCCGGGCGGAGCTTACCCTCGACAGTCGAGGAAATGTGCATGACGTGCGAATAGCGCTCGACGACGAAGCTCTTCACCACATTCACCGAGCCGATCTCGGCAACACGGCCGACATCGTTGCGCCCGAGATCAAGCAGCATGAGATGCTCGGCCCGCTCCTTCGGGTCCGCCAGCAGCTCCTCTTCCAGCGCGTGGTCCTCGGCGGCGTCCACGCCACGGCGGCGGGTGCCGGCCAGCGGGCGGATCGTCACCTTGCCGTCGCGCAGCCGCACCAGGATTTCCGGGCTGGAGCCGACGGCGCAGAAATTGCCGAAATCCAGGAAGAACAGGAACGGCGCCGGGTTGATGCGGCGGAGCGAGCGGTACAGCGCGAAGGGCGGCAGGGAGAAATTGGCCTCGAAGCGCTGGGAGGGGACGATCTGGAACGCATCGCCCGCGCGGATATAGTTCTTCGCCGTCTCCACGACGCCGAGGAACTCCTCCTTCTCCATGTTGGAGCTCTGCTCCAGCGGCTCCAGCAGGCGGCCTTTCAGCGGCGGCACCGGGCGTTCCAGCGCCTGGGCCACGTCGTTCAGCCGGGCTTCAGCCGCGGCGAAAGCCTCGGCGGCGGAAACGCCCTCGCGCGGGTAGACCGGGGCGGCGATGGTCATCTCGTCGGTCACGCCGTCGAAGATGATGAACACGCCAGGGCGGGCCAGCACGGCGTCGGGGATTTCCAGCACATCCGGCTTCAACGCCGGGAGGTCTTCCATCAGCCGCACCATGTCGTAGCCAAGATACCCCAGCAGCCCGCCGGTCATGGGCGGCAGGCAGTCGGGCACGTCCAGCTTCGTCTGGGCGATCAGCGCGCGCAGGTTCTTCAGCGGAGCCTCGCCCACGGGGGTGAAGGCGTCGGGGCTGGTCTGGGCGTCGCGGTTGATGGAGGCGATGCCGTGCTCACAGCGCCAGATCAGGTCCGGCGCCATGGCGATAACGGAGTAACGCCCGCGCGCGGCCCCGCCTTCCACGCTTTCCAGCAGGAAGGAGTAAGGCTGGCCATGCGCCACCTTGAGGAAGGCGGCCACCGGGGTGAGCAGATCGGCGATCCCGTGCCGCCAGACCAGCGCGCCGCGTCCCTGGTCGTAGGCGGCACGGAAGGTCTCGAAACGGTCTGGCGAAACGGCGTTCATTCTCTATCCAACGTTACTGGTATAGCTGCGAGAGCAGCTTCTGGTTCACCTGAACCTTGTCGCGCTGCTGCAGCCCGTCAAGGAAGCTCTCACCGATATCCTCCTGCAAGAGCTTTGTCATCGCCTGCGTGAGCTGGGCGTAATCCGTGGGGTCCTGATCCGGGGTGGGGTCCACCACCTTGCTCAGCACGGCCACGGTGAAGCCGGTGGCGGTCTGCTGCATCGTGGCCTGGCCGGGCTTGAGGCTGAACAGCACGTTCACGAATTGCTGATCCACGCCGGCGGGCAGCTGGCCGTTGCGGGTAACGGCCGGGATGGCGGTCACGCTGTAATGCTTGGCGGCGGCCAGGGCGTCGAGCTTCTGGCCCTGTTGCAGGGCGTAGAACAGGTCGGCGGCCTTCTGCTCGGCCTCGCGGGTCTGCTGGTCGGCCACCCAGGCGGCCACAACCTTGTTGCGGACCTGCGCGAAGGGGGCGAGCGCCGGGGGGATCACCTGCTCGACGGTCAGCGCGAAATAGCTGCCATCCGGCCCGTTGGTGAGCTGCGCCGGGTCGCCCTGATGCGCGGCGAAGGCGGCCTTGACGATGGCGTCCTTCAGATCCTCGCCGCCCGGCACCGGGGCGGGCGTGCCATCCGGCGTGTCGCCGCTGGCGTCCAACGTGCCCTCGGCGGCGGTAAGGCCGAGATTGCCCGGGAGCTGGTCGAGCGGCGTCTGCCCGGCCAGGGCGTCCTGCAACCCGTCCACATCCTGCGCCACATCGGCCTGCGCCTTTTGCAGTTGCAGCTGCTGCACCACCTGGGCGCGCAGGGCGGCCTGGTCCGGCCCGCTCTGGCCGGTCTGCGTCACCTTGAACACATACATGCCGGTATCGCCCGCGACCGGCCCGACCACCTTGCCCGGCTCGGCGGCGAACACCGCGGCGGCGAGGTTGGGGTTGGGGATCTGCGTCTGCGTGGCGCTGGAAAGCTCGACGGCGCTGGCGCCGAAGCTCTTGGCCATGGCCTGGATCTCGCTCCAGCTCTTGCCCTTCTTCCACGCGGCCTCGAGGCGCGAGGAGCTGGCGAGGTCGCCCACCGAGAGCACCTGCACGCTGCGCTCCGGCAGGCTCGGCGCGGTGCCGGCGGCGCGGGCCATGGCGGCGTCCACATCGGCTTGGGGCACCTGCTCGCTTTGCGCCAGCAGCACCGGGGAGAGCACGACCAGCTTGATCTTGCGGTATTCGGGGGCGGTGAACTGGTCCGGGTGGTTACGCCAGAAGCGTTGCAGCGTGGCGTCGTCCGGCGTGGCGGGGAGCGGCTGCGTGGCGACGGGGATCTGCACCGTGCTGGCGAAGCGCTGCTCCGCCAGGGCGGAGAAGAGCGGCTTGATCAGCGCGTCGGGCGCCGCGACCCCGGCCATGACCGGGCCGAGCAGCTGGCGGCTGCTCAGATCACGGCGCACATCGGCGATGAACTGGTCCGGTGAGCTGTTATTCTGCTGCAACACCTGGGCGAATTTCGCCTTGTCGAACACGCCGTTGGTCTGGAAGGCCGGGATCTGGCCCATCATCTGGCGGATC
The DNA here is from genome assembly GCA_027451225.1 of Acidocella sp. Lineage (GTDB taxonomy): Bacteria > Pseudomonadota > Alphaproteobacteria > Acetobacterales > Acetobacteraceae > Acidocella. The sequence goes on from DAIDJU010000154.1 coordinate 13,106, forward strand.
GCCGCATCCGGCACCGCGATGCCGAGCTGCCCCGCCTCCTGCGCCAGCACCTGCTGGCGCAGCACCTGGGCCAAAGCCTGTTCGGCGATCTGCTGGCGCGTGGCTGCGTCCGGCTGGGTCTGGCCGTTCTGCGCCGCCTGGTTCAGCGCCGACTGATACGCCGCCTGCACCACCGAGACATCCACCGGTTTGCCCGCGACGCGCGCCACGGCGGTACTGCTCCCCGTGAGCGTGAACACGTTGGAGATGCCCCACAGCACGAAGACGGCGATCAGGAGGATGAAAAACCCCCGCGCCATCCAGTTACTCATAACTTTACGGACCCAGACCAGCATCGGCTCTCTTTACCCAAAACCGCTGCCTCTATAGCTAGACCCCCGGAACTCGGCAAATAACGGATGCAAACTGGGAGACCATGGACATGCGGCAACTGATTGCGGGCAACTGGAAGATGAACGGCAAGCTGGCCGAGGTGGCGGGCTACGCCCAGGCGGTGCGCGCCGCAACGCTGCATGCCGATCTGCTGATCTGCCCGCCCTTCACGCTGATCGACCGTTTCGCCGCCGCGCTGGCGGGCTCGGGCATTGCCCTGGGCGCGCAGGACTGCCACGCCAACCCGCACGGCGCGCATACCGGCGACACCTCGGCCGCCATGCTGGCCGAAGCCGGGGCGCGCTATATCATCATTGGCCATTCCGAGCGCCGGCTGGACCATGGCGAGACCAACGCCATCGTGGCGGGCAAGACGGCGGCTGTCATCGCGGCCGGGCTGACGCCGATCGTGTGCGTCGGCGAGACCGAGGCGCAGCGCGATGCCGGCGAGGCCGAGACCGTGGTGCGCCAGCAGCTCGCCCACAGCCTGCCCGAGGGCTTTGCCGGGGTGATCGCCTATGAACCGGTCTGGGCCATCGGCACCGGGCGCACGCCCACCGAGGAGGACGTGGCCGCCATGCACGCCGCCATCCGCGCCGCACTGGTGGAAAAACTGGGCGAAACCGGCAAGGGCCTGCTGATTCTGTATGGCGGCTCGGTGAAGCCCGGCAACGCCGCCAGCCTGCTGGCCCTGCCCGAGGTGGGCGGCGCGCTGGTGGGCGGGGCGAGCCTGAAGGCCGAAGACCTGCTGGCCATCGCCGAGGCTGCCCCGCGCGGCTGAGGCCGCGCATAGCGCAGCACACGCAGCGCGCGGTTGAACTATTGGCGGCGGCGCTTTAGAAGCCGCGAAACCTTTTTCACCCAGGTCCCCAAATGATCAAAGTCCTCCTCGTCCTGCACGTATTCGTCACCATCGCGCTTATCGGCGTGGTGCTGATCCAGCGCAGCGAGGGCGGCGGTCTGGGCCTGGGCGGCGGCCAGGGCATGGGCAGCTTCATGACCGGGCGCGGCACCGCCAACCTGCTTACCCGCACCACCGCCATTCTGGGCACGCTGTTCTTCGTGCTCTCCTTGGCGCTGGCGCTGCTCTATAAGGGCAGCACGGCGAACAACAACGCCGCCATCCTCAATGCTCCGGCGCAGAGCACCCCGGCCGTGCCCGCGCCCAGCGCGCCCGCGGCGCCGCTGCCCAGCTCCCTGCCCTCCACCCCGGCGGATGCGCTGCCCGCACCCAGCGCCCCGGCGGCTCCCGCTCCGGGCGGCGCGCAGTAAACGCGCTTTCCCCCTCCCGTTTCTTCAACGACTCGTGTAAGGTTTGATTCCATGACGCGGTTTGTTTTCATCACCGGCGGCGTGGTGTCTTCGCTCGGCAAGGGCATTGCCTCGGCGGCCCTCGGCGCCCTGCTTCAGGCGCGCGGTTATTCCGTGCGGCTTCGCAAGCTGGATCCCTATCTCAACGTGGACCCGGGCACCATGAGCCCGTATCAGCACGGCGAGGTGTTCGTGACCGATGACGGGGCCGAGACCGATCTCGACCTCGGCCATTACGAGCGCTTCACCGGCGTTGCCGCGGCCAAGACCGACAACGCCACCACCGGGCGCATCTATTCGGATGTGATCGCCAAGGAGCGCCGCGGCGATTACCTGGGCGCCACCGTGCAGGTGATCCCGCACATCACCGATGCGATCAAGGACGTGATCGTCCACGGCACCTCCGAGTTCGACTTCGTGCTCGTCGAGGTCGGCGGCACGGTGGGCGATATCGAGTCCCTGCCCTTCCTCGAGGCCATCCGCCAGCTCGGCAACGAGCTGACCGCTGAACGCGCGATGTTCGTGCACCTCACGCTGGTGCCCTACATCCCCTCCGCCGGCGAACTGAAGACCAAGCCGACCCAGCATTCGGTGAAGGAGCTGCAGAATGTCGGCATCCAGCCGAACATGCTGATCTGCCGCTGCGACCGGGAAATCCCCGAGAACGAGCGCCGCAAGATCGCCAGCTTCTGCAATGTCCGCGCCGAGGCCGTGGTGCCCGCGCTGGATATCGACACCATCTACGCCGTGCCCATCTCCTACCACGAGGCGGGGATGGACCGCGAAGTACTGCGCCATTTCGGCCTGAACTTCGATGTCGAGCCCAATCTCTCCCACTGGCAGCGCATTGTGGACACCGTGCGCCACCCGGAGGGCGAGGTGCGCATCGCCGTGGTCGGCAAGTACATCAACCTGCTGGACAGCTATAAATCCCTGGCCGAGGCGCTCGCCCATGGCGGCATCGCCAACAAGGTGAAGGTGAAGCTGGAATGGGTGGATGCCGAGATCTTCGAGCAGCCGGACACCATCGAGCAGCTTGAGGGCGTGCATGGCATTCTGGTGCCGGGCGGCTTTGGCGAGCGCGGCGCGATGGGCAAGATCGAGGCCGTGCGCTTCGCCCGCGAGCATAAGGTGCCGTTCCTCGGCATCTGCTTCGGCATGCAGATGGCGGTGATCGAGGCCGCGCGCAACTTGGCCGGCATGCCGGAAGCCTCCTCCACCGAGTTCGGCCCCTGCGACACCCCCATCGTCGGCCTGCTGACCGAATGGGCACGCGGCAACGAGATCGAGCGCCGCCGCGAGGGTGGCGACCTTGGCGGCACCATGCGCCTGGGCGCCTTCCCCGCCGCGCTGGTCGAGGGCTCGCTGGTGCGCGAAGTGTATGAGGGCAACGCGACGATCTCCGAGCGTCACCGCCATCGCTTCGAGGTGAACATCCATTACCGCGAGCAGCTGGAGGCCACCGGCCTGCGCTTCTCCGGCCTCTCGCCGGACGGCGTGCTGCCGGAAATCGTCGAGTACCCGGATCACCCCTGGTTCATCGGCGTACAGTACCACCCGGAGCTGAAATCCAAGCCGTTCGCCCCGCACCCGCTGTTCAAGGGCTTCATCGCCGCGGCGGTGCGGCAATCCCGGCTGGTGTAAGACCGGCGCATTGGAGGGCTAAAAAAACGGCGGGGTTTCCCCGCCGTTTTACGTTATGCCTGATTGGGCTTGGTTATATCGACATGGTTGAAGGGCTGCTGGCCTTTCATCTCCAAAAACGCATCAAGTTTCGGGGCAAGCTCCGGGTCGGAGAGTTCGAACGTGCCCAGCGCCACATTCCGCTGCCGGGCGTAATCCGTCACCATCTGCGCGAAGCGCCGGTACAGCGCCTCCAGCTCGTCGTCGCCCAGCGAGAGATAATCGCCAAAATTCTTCCCGTAGGCGATCCAGTACTGCATCTTCTCCAGCACATCCATTTCGCGCTGGTTGATGTGCCGCCTCACCGATTTCACCCACTCGGCAGGCTCACGGAGGATGAGAACGAACTTGGCGGCGGGGTAGTTGGTCATCGCCTCGCGGAAGACCACCGGCGCGGGGACGTCGGCCACCGCCTCGAACCCGGTAATGATCTTGCTGTACTGGTACCAGACATACTCGCTATCAACCGTCTCCAGCGCCGGCCGACAGATCAGATCAAACCCAATACCGGGCCAGTGCAACGTTTTGAGCCCGTTGCGTTGGCAAAAATCCGCAAAACTCTGCGTGCCGCTGCGGTGCAAGCTAAGGTTAAAAACCCTGGTCTTTGGCATCCGGCACCCAATCTCTGAAAATTATCGTCCCAAAACACGCGCGCGGCCGGGCCGCCCGGCGCGTCAACCGCCGCTTACCAGCTCAAATCCGGCAGAATCGCCTTGGGCGCGAGGTCATTTGCAGCCGCTTCGGCAGAGGCGGCTTCCGGGTGCAAAGCGTGAATGCCCGAGAGTACCCAGAGCGCATCAATCCCCACCCGCGCGGCGCCGGTGATGTCCGTGCGCAGCGAGTCGCCAATGGCCAGCGTGCGGGCGCGCGGCGTGCCGAGCATCGCCATCACCGGCACGTAGATCGCCGGATCCGGCTTGCCGCGCTCGATGACATGCCCGCCCTCGCCCCGGTAAAGCTGGGCCAGCAGCCCGGCGCAGATCACCAGCTCGCCATTCTTGGAAACCTCAAGGTCCGGATTGGCGCAGATCATCGGGATGCCCGCCTTCAGACCAGCCTCCAGCACCGGGCGGTACAGCTCCGCGTCGTGCGGGCCGAGATCGTCATCAGGCCCGGTATTGAGCAGGAAATCCGCCGCCGCCGGGTCGCCCGCCTCCTCGTAGCCGGGCAGGGTGTCGAACACGTTGCGGTCGCGCTTGGGGCCCAGATGGTAGAGCCGCCGCCCAAGCTGGGCGAACTCGTCCGTGCGGTCGCGCAGGCCGAGATACACAGCCTCCCCGCTAGACATGATGCCATCATACAGATCCGGCGTGACGCCCATATTCGCCAGCGTCTGCGCGATGCCGTGCGGGCGGCGCGGCGCGTTGGTGAGGAACACCACGCGCTTGCCCGCCGCGCGCAGCCTGGTCAGGCACTCCAGCACACCGGGGAAGAGCCGGACGCCATTATGCACCACGCCCCAAAGATCGACGATGAAGCCATCGTAGTTTTCCGCCAGCGCGCCGAAACCGCTCATGCCCCCGCTCCCACGGCCTGCGCCACATTGGCAAAGCCGCGCTGGCGCAGCAGCGCCGCCAAACCGGTCTTGAGCTTCGGCAGCAGGGCCGGGCCCTGATAGGCGAAGCCGGTATAAAGCTGCACCAGCGATGCCCCCGCCAGGATTTTGGCCAGCGCCTGCTCGGGCGTGGACACACCGCCCGCCCCGATGAATGTCAGCCGCCCGCCCGCCAGCTTATAGGCACGGGCCAGCATGGCGGTGGAAGGCTCGAACAGCGGCGCGCCGGAGAGCCCGCCCGTCTCGCGTTTCAGCGGGCTTTTCAGCGTATGCGGCCGGGCGATGGTGGTGTTGGAGATGATCAACCCCGTCACGCCATGCTGCACGGCCACCGAGATCACCGCCTCCAGCCCGTCCTCGGAAAGATCGGGCGCGATTTTCACATAGACCGGCTTGGGCGAGGAAATACCGGAGAGGATCGAGGCCAGACGCTGCTCGGATTGCAAATCGCGCAGGCCGGGCGTGTTGGGCGAGGAGATGTTGATGGTGATGTAGTCGGCATGGGGGGCCACCGCGCTCACCAGCGCCGGATAGTCGCGCTCCGGGTCCGCGCCCTCCTTGTTGATGCCGACATTCGCCCCCAGCACCACGCGCTGGCGGTCCGCCTGCTGAAGGTTCTCGAGGAACACGGCCAGCCCCTCGTTATTGAAGCCCATGCGGTTGATGACGGCCTTGTCCTCGGTAAGGCGGAACAGGCGCGGGCGCGGGTTGCCCGGCTGCGGGCGGGGTGTCACCGTCCCGGCCTCGACGAAGCCAAAGCCCAGACGCGCCAGCCCGTTCACGGCGGCGGCGTTCTTGTCGAACCCGGCGGCGAGGCCGATGGGGGTCTTCAGCGTGCGGCCAAAGGCGCGAGTTTCCAGAATCGGGTCGTCGGGCGAGGTGTCAGCCCCGGCGAGGCCCAGGCGCAGCGCCTTGATGGTGAGGTTATGCGCGGTTTCCGGGTCCAGCCGGCGCATCACCGGCATCAGCAAAGAGGACGGGAGCATTCGGCCTTATTTCACGTAAACGAGGATAACAGGAGCCTGCCCCTCGGCGCGGGCGGCGAGGCTGACATGGTCGGCGGCGACGCCATCGTCGCGGATGGATTGCGCCACCGCGCCCGCCAGCGGGGCGAGGGATTGCAGCGCGCTCGCGGTGGCGTCTGGCGCTGCCTGCGGCGCTTCGGCCGCAACCTCGAACGCCGCGTCCTTCTTGATCGCCAGCGCCTGTTCAACGGCGCTCCTCAGCGGCGCGTCGAAACCGACGGTGTTCGGCTGGATCGTCACCAGCGGGATGCGCCCGGTAAAGGCCGCGGCGGCGGCGATGTCCTGCGTTTGCGGGGCCACCGGGTCCGCCGCCAGGGTTTCCCGCCCCGGCAGGGAGCAGGCGGCAAGAGGCAGAACAGCCAGAAGAACAAGGGCGCGCATGGTTCCGGTGTACCCATGTGCGGCTTGCGCGGCAACTGGCAGGCGGCCATGCTGTGCGGCAAGAGACCACGGGGAATTAAGACGATGCTCGACATGCTCATCCGCGGGGCCACCCTGCCGGACGGCCGCGCCAATATCGATATCGGCATTCAGGGCGGCAAGATCGCCGCCGTCGAACCGAATCTCGCCGCCGAAGCCGGGCAGGTGATCGACGCCACGGGCCGCCTCGTCACCCCGCCCTTCGCCGACGCGCATGTGCATATGGACTCCGCCCTCTCCCTCGGTCTGCCGCGCCTGAACGAGTCCGGCACGCTGCTGGAGGGCATCGCCCTCTGGGGCGAGCTGAAGCCGGATCTCACCGTCGAGGCGATTTACGAGCGCGCGAAGAAGCTGTGCCTGTGGTCCATCGCGCGCGGAACGCTGGCCATCCGCAGCCATGTGGATATCTGCGACGACCGGCTGCTGGCCGTGGAGGCGCTGACCAGGCTGCGCCACGACATGCGCGAGTATCTGGATATCCAGCTCGTCGCCTTCCCGCAGGATGGCTATCTGCGCGCACCCAATGCGGCGCTCAACCTGCACCGCGCACTGGAGCAAGGCGTGGACGTGATCGGCGGCATCCCGCATTTCGAGCGCACGATGGAAGACGGTGCTGAAAGCGTGAAGGCGCTGATGCGCATCGCCGCGGACCGTGGCGCGCGCGTGGACATGCATTGCGACGAAACCGACGATCCGCTCTCGCGCCATATCGAGACCCTGGCCGCCGAGACAATGCGCCACGGCATGCAGGGGCGCGTGGCGGGCTCGCATCTCACCTCCATGCACTCCATGGATAATTACTATGTGAGCAAACTGATCCCGCTCATCGCCGAGGCCGGTGTGGGGGCCATCGCCAACCCGCTCATCAACATCACGCTGCAAGGCCGGCACGACTCCTACCCCAAGCGCCGGGGCATGACGCGGGTGAAGGAGCTGCTGGCGGCGGGGGTGAACGTGGCCTTCGGGCATGATTGCGTGATGGACCCGTGGTACTCGTTCGGCAGCCACGACATGCTGGAAGTCGCCAGCATGGGGCTGCATGTCGGCCAGCTTACCTCCCAGGCGGATATCAAAGCCTGCTTCGCCGCCGTGACCGAGACACCGGCAAAAATTCTTGGGTTGCAAAATTACGGTATTGCGCCAGGATGCGATGCGAATCTCGTAGTGCTTCAAGCGGCGGATGCGTTCGAGGCGATTCGTATTTCCGCTGAGCGTCTCTATGTTATCCGGCGCGGCCATGTCATCGCCAAGGCGCCCCCGCGCGAAAGCCGGGTGCTGCTGAATGGTGCTGAGATCGCCGTGGATTTCACGCGTGCAAATCTGGGGTGAGGAAATGAAAACAATTCTGGTGACCGGCGCGACCGCCGGGTTCGGTGCGGCCATTGCGCGGCGCTTCGTCAACGACGGCCATCGCGTCATCGCCACCGGGCGGCGCGTGGAGCGGCTGGAGGCGCTGGCTAACGAGCTGGGCGACAAGCTGCTCCCCGTGGAGCTGGACGTGACCGACACCAAATCCGTCGCCGGATTCGTGGAGCGCCTGCCGGAAGCCTGGCGGCGCATCGACGTGCTGGTGAACAATGCCGGCCTCGCTTTGGGCCTTCTGCCCGCCTGGGAGGCCGACCTTGAGGAATGGGACACGATGATCGCCACCAATGTCACCGGGCTGGTGCATATGACCCGCGCCATCCTGCCCGGCATGGTCGAACGCGATGACGGCATTATCCTCAACCTCGGCTCCGTGGCGGGCGAGTACCCTTATCCGGGCGGGCATGTGTATGGCGCCACCAAAGCCTTCGTGCGCCAGTTCTCACTGAATCTGCGCGCGGATCTTGTGGGCAAGAATATCCGCGTCACCGATATCGAGCCCGGGCTGTGCGGCGGTTCGGAGTTCTCGCAAGTGCGCTTCCGTGGCGATGAAGCAAAGGCTGCGGCGGTTTACACCGGCACCACGCCGCTCACGCCGGAGGATATCGCCGAGGCCGTGGCCTGGATCGTGGCGCTGCCCAAGCACATGAATATCAACAAGATCGAGATGATGCCGACCTGCCAAGCCAGCGGCCCGTTTGCGATCAAGCGCAGCTAGACAACTATAAATTGCATTATTAACCTGCCCGTAACTTTTACGGGCAGGTTAATGACCATCGCACGCGTCAACAGCTTCGCTTTCTCCGGCATCGAGGCCCAGCGCGTCGAGGTGCAGGTGCAGATCAGCGCCGGACTGCCGGGGTTCCTCATGGTCGGGCTGGCGGACAAAGCCGTGGGCGAGGCGCGGGAGCGTGTGCGCGCGGCGCTCACCGCCATGGGGCTGTCGCTTCCCCCTAAGCGCGTGCTGGTCAACCTCGCCCCCGCCGACATGGTGAAGGAAGGCAGCCATTTCGACCTGCCCATCGCCCTCGCCGTGCTGGCGGCCATGGACGTGCTGCCCGCCGAGGAACTGGCCGGGTTCGCAGCACTGGGCGAGCTTTCGCTCGACGGCCATATCAACCCGGTGGCCGGGGTGCTGCCCGCCGCCATCGCGGCGTCGCGGCGGGATTGGGGGCTGATCTGCCCGGCGGCGCAGGGGGCGGAGGCGGGCTGGGCCGGGGAGATCAACCTGATCGCCGCTCCCGATCTGCTCAGCCTGGTCAACCATTTCCGCGGCACCCAGCTCATCCCCGCCCCGCCCCCCGGCCAGCTTGGCGGCGGCGGGCCGGTGCTGGACCTCGCCGAGGTGCGCGGCATGGAAACCGCCCGCCGCGCGCTGGAGGTGGCGGCGGCAGGCAACCACAACCTGCTGATGATCGGCCCGCCCGGTGGCGGCAAATCCATGCTGGCGGCGCGGCTGCCGGGGCTGCTGCCGGACCTCACCCCGCGTGAGGCGCTGGAGGTGAGCATGGTGCATTCCGTCGCCGGTATGCTGCGCGACGGCCAGCTCATCACCCGCCCGCCCTTCCGCGAGCCGCACCACACGGCAAGTCAGGCGGCCATTGCGGGCGGGGGCAACCGGGCCAAGCCGGGCGAGGTCTCGCTGGCGCATCGCGGCGTACTGTTCATGGACGAGCTGCCCGAATTCCCCCGCACCACGCTCGAAACCCTGCGCCAGCCGCTGGAGGCGGGGCAAACCACCGTCTCCCGGGCAAGCGCGCACATCACCTACCCCGCCCGCTTCCAACTGGTGGCGGCAATGAACCCATGCCGCTGCGGTTACCTTGGCGATGGCGCGCGCGAATGCGGCCGCGCCCCGCGCTGCGGCGAGGATTACCAGGGCAAACTCTCCGGCCCGCTGCTGGACCGCATGGATATCGTCATCGAGATCACCCCGCTCTCGGCCAAGGAGCTGACCTGGGCCCCTCCGGGCGAACCCACCGCCACCGTGGCCGCCCGCGTGGCCGCCGCCCGCGCTTTGGCCCGTGAGCGCTATGGCGAGGACGGACCCGCCAGCAATGCCGAGGCCGGAGGCGAGCTGATCGCTCTCTCGCCCGAGGCCAAGGTCTTTCTGGAGCAGGCAACGGGCAAGCTGCGGCTCTCGGCGCGCGGCTTTACCCGCGCCATGCGGGTGGGGCGCAGCATCGCCGACCTCGCGGGGCAGGAGATCGTGCAGAAACCGCATATCGCCGAGGCTCTGGCTTACCGCTTCCGCCAGCCGGGGCGGATGCCAGTGACAAGCTAACCGCGCGCCTTCGCCAGAATTTGTTTCACCCGCACAGCGAAATCCTCCGGCTTATGCGCCCGCTCCAGCCGCGCCAGGGCGGCTTCGCGCAGCGTGCGCCACTGGGCTTCATCGCCATAAAGCCGGGCGATCCGCGCCGCGAAGCCGCGTGGATCGCTCGCGGCGGGCAGTTCCTCCCATCCCAGCTGCATGGCCAAAAGCGGCGTCACCACGCAGGGCAGGCCGAACCCTGCGGCTTCGTAGATCTTGTACGGCGTGCCGGCGGCAAAGCGCGTGGGGGCAATGAACAGCCGCGCCTCGTCATAGAGCGTGGTGAGGTCATCCAGCTCGCCATGCCAGATGATGCCGGGGTGGTTCGCCAGCTCCTCCAGCGCCACGCCGCGCACCACATGCCCGGCCACATGCAGCACCGGCACCTCGTCCATCAGCATCAGCAGGGCCGGATAGATCTCCGCCGCGTACCAGCGCAACGCGTCGAGATTCGGGCTGTCGGCCTGATGCACCGCGCCGACGAACAGCAGCCCGTTCCGCTCGGCAAAGCTGCGCGGCGTGGGGGCGGGGCGGCGCGCCGTGCCCAGCACCGCCACATGCGGCAACCCCAGCGCCGCCAGCAACCCGGCCTCGCGCGCGCTTACGGCCAGCACCATCGCCACCGCCCCGGCATGGGCGAATTCCGCCGTGACGGCCTGGACGAAGTCCTCCCCTGGATTGCGCAGAACGTCGCGGATACTGGCGATGGCCTCGGTATCCAGGATGATCGGGACGCTGATCCCCGCCTCCGCCAGCAGCGGCAGCATGCGGTTCAGATTATGCGTCCGCGCCACCCAGATCAGGTCGTAAACCTCGCGCCGCTCGGCCAGAAACTCCGGCAGGGAACAAAAATCCCAGCCCGCCAGCACCTCCACGGTTTCCGGCAGCTCGCCATACAGGCTCATATAATCGTAGGGCGCGCCGTTGATGGGGAAGACATGCACCTCATACCCGGCGGCGGCGATGGCGTGGACGATGTCGTTGGAGCGCACGAAGCCCGAGCCCAGGCGGCGCAGCGGCACGGTATCCTCGATAAACAGCACGCGCGGCTTTTGGCTCCGGCTACGCGCCAAAGGCAGGTTCCGCGGCGCGGGCGGGTATTGCGCCTCCAGAAACGCCTTGTGCTTGGCGCGGAAGATGCGCCGCCCCCGGCGCATCAGGGCCATCGAGGCCTCGGTGGTGGGGGCGCTGCCGAACTCCATGTGCTCCAGCGTCACCGCCGGGTCGTAGACCACGCGGTATCCGGCCCCGAGCAGGCGCACGCATAAATCGGCATCCTCGTAATAGGCGGGGGCGAAGGCTTCATCGAGCCCTCCGAGCGCCTTCACCACCTCGGCGCGGCAGAGCAGAAACACGGCGGAACAATAATCCACATCGCGGACGAAATTCGCCTCGGCCGCCAGCGGCGGGGCGTCACGCAAATAGCCGACCGTGGTGCCCTCGCTCCAGATGATCGACCCTGCCTCCTGCAACAGCCCGTTGCTGCGCGTGATTTTCGCGCCCACCGCGCCGATGTCGTCAGCGCCGCGCAGCCGCCGCAACGCCGCCGCCACGGCGCCGAAGCCCAGCTCGATATCATTATTCAGATACAGCAGCGCTGGAGCTGAAACATGCGCCAGCGCCAGATTGGCCGCACGCAGGAAGCCGAGATTCTCCGCGCAGCGTATGATCCGCGCCCCGCGCACGTAGCTGGCGATGCGCCGCGTATCGTCGGTGGAGGCGTTATCGACGACGATCAGCTCGATGCCCCCGGCGAAATTCCGCCGCAGCGAGGCCAGGGTGCGCATCGTCAGCTCGAAGCGGTTATGCGCGACGAGGATCACGCTCACCTCCGGGGTGGCGGCGGTGAAATCCAGCCCTTGCCGCGCAAACAGCGCCAGCCCTGCCCTGGCTTTTTTCAAAAACCCCTCGCGCGTGCCGGCTTCGTCCAGAACCGGCGGGGCGGCGGGCGGGCTATAGGCCAGGTCCTCGCGCAAGCCGATCAGCCGCAGATGCGCGAAGGCATCGCGCACATGGCCCGCGTTCAAATCGTTGCGTACACGCTCATGCATGTCGCGGTAATAGGCGAGGTCGATATCCGCCGAGGGCTGGCGCAGTTCGAAGCAGCCATATTGCACGAATTGCTGATAGGCGTTGCGGTACAGCCCGGCCTCGATCGCCGCCGCGATATCCGGGTAGCGCCGCCGGTAGAAGCGCTCGGAAAATTGCGGCACCGGGTCGAACCCCTCGGGCGCTTGGTTGGTGAGGTAATGGTGCAGCGCGCCGCCATAGCGCCCGTGCAGGATATCCGCCTTGGCGCCGGGATGATGCTCCACATACCAGGCGGGGTCGAAATAAAGCGAGGTCGCCAACTCATCCCCGCCCCCGCCTTGCGTCGCGAGGAAATGCACATAAGGGCCGGGGCCGTCGATCTCTCCATCCGTAGCGCCTGCCTCCAGCGCGCGGGCGCGGTAGAACGGACCGTCGAACAAAAAATGCCCCATGCGGCGCTCGCGCTGGCCGGAGCGCAGGTAATGGTCGTAGCGCCCGTAACAGCCATGCGCGTCGAGGATCTCCAGCGTCATATCCTCGTAGAGATCGGCGTAGAGCGCGTCGTCGAACAACCAGTGGGGGGAGACGCCGCGATGGCCGTGCCGGCAGAAATGATCGAACCCCGAGGCATAGGCCCCCTGGCGCACCAGCTCGGCGATGTCCGGGTTGGCGGCGAGGTAATAGGCTTCGTCGAATACCGGGCTGGGGCTGTGGCCCTGCCGCGCGCCGGTCGTCAGGTAATAGTCCAGCACCGCCTCGGGCTTCTGGCCCGCGCAGGCAGCGCGGGCATCGGCGTGATGGTGCAGATACCAGCCGGTATCGAACACCGCCCAGGCGGGTTTTACCGGGGCGTCGGGGCGCAGGATTTCATGGGCAGGAAACGGCATTTCCCGCCCAGGTTGTGTTACTCCGGGGGCTTGGTCAAGCCGCCAGAACGGTGAAGATGGCCCTGGTGAGCGTGGACAGCTCCTCCGGCGCGATGGTGAAGGCCGGGGTGAGGTAGAGGATATTGCGGAACGGGCGTATCCAAACCCCTTGCTTCACCAGTGCTTGGCGCAGCGCCGAGGGATTCTCGATCCGCTCCAGCTCCACCACGCCGATGGCCCCGAGCACGCGAACATCCTTCACACCCGGCAAGGCGCGGCAGGGCTCAAGCTCCCGCAAAAGTTGCAGCGAGATGGCGGCGGCCTGCGCCAAGCGCGGCTCGGTCTCGAACAGATCCAGCGAGGCGTTGGCGGCAGCACAGCCCAACGGATTGGCCATGAAGGTGGGGCCGTGCATCAGCGCGGTCATCGGGCTGTCGGAGAGGAAGGTCTCGAACAGCTCATCCGTGGCGATGGTGGCGGCGAGCGGGCTGGTGCCGCCAGTCAGCGCCTTGGAGAGCGTGACGATATCCGGCTTAACCCCCGCCTGCTCGAAGGCGAACATGGTGCCGGTGCGCCCGAAGCCGGTGAAGATCTCATCGAAGATCAGCGTCAGCCCGTAATGGTCGGCGGCGTCACGCAGGCGGCGCAGCACCTCCGGCGCGTGCAGCACCATGCCGCCAGCACCCTGCACCAGCGGCTCCACGATGATCGCCGCCAGAGTCTTGTGGTGCTGCTCCAGAAAGGACTCGAAGCCCGCGATGCTGGCATCATCACGCGGCAGCGGCACCACCGGCTGCTCGGGCAGCAGCCCGGCGAACATCGAGTGCATCCCCTCCTCGGGGTCGCAGATGGCCATCGTGCCCAGCGTGTCGCCATGATAGCCGCCGGTGAAGGCCAGAACCTTCGTCCGCCCGCGCTCGCCTTGGTTGAGGCGGGACTGCACGGCGATCTTGATCGCCACCTCCACCGCCACGGACCCCGAATCGGTGAAGAACACGCGGTTCAGCGAGCCCGGCATCAGAGCCGCGAGGCGCGTGGCCAGTCTATAGGCCGGCTCATGCCCCAGCCCGCCGAACATCACATGCGGCATGCGCGTGAGCTGCTCGGTCACCGCGCCCACGATATGCGGGTGGTTATAGCCGTGGCAGGCCGTCCACCAGGAGGCGATGCCGTCGATCAGCATGCGTCCGTCTTCGAGGTGAATACGGCTGCCCTCGGTCCGCACCGCGGGCAGCGGCAGCGGGGCGGTCTGCATCTGGGCGTAGGGCAGCCAGACGTGCCGCCAGCCCGTCTCCAGCCAGCTCATGCCTCGGGTTGCAGCCCCAGCTTGCCGAACAGCGCCTCGTCGTGATTCACGGTGGCGTTCTTGGTCGTCAGCAGCTTCTCACCGTGGAAGATGGAGTTCGCACCGGCCAGGAAGCACAAAGCCTGGGCTTCGTCGGTCATCGCCTCGCGCCCGGCGGAGAGCCGCACATAGCTCTTGGGCATGGTGATGCGCGCCGCCGCCACCACGCGCACGAAGTCCAGCGGGTCGATCTTTTCGGACTTGCCGAGCGGCGTGCCTTCCACCGCCACCAGGGCGTTGATGGGCACGGATTCCGGGGCTTCCGGCAGGCTGGCCAGCGTGGCGATCAGCCCGGCGCGGTCCATCTCGTCCTCGCCCATGCCGACAATGCCGCCGCAGCAGATATTGATGCCCGCATCGCGCACGGCTTCCAGCGTGTCCAACCGGTCCTGATAGGTGCGGGTGGTGATCACCTTGTCGTAATACTCGGGCGAGGTGTCGAGGTTGTGGTTGTAATAGTCCAGCCCGGCATCCTTCAGCTTGGCGGTCTGCTCGCGGTCGAGCATGCCCAGCGTCACGCAGGTTTCCAGCCCCAGCGCCTTCACGCCCGAGACCATGCTGCACACGGCGTCCAGGTCATGCTCCTTGGGGCTGCGCCAGGCGGCGCCCATGCAGAAGCGCGCAGCACCCTTCGCCTTGGCCGCGCGGGCCTGCTCCAGCACCGTTTCCACGGCCATCAGCTTGCTGGCCTTGGTGCCGGTCTCGTACTCGGCGGCCTGCGGGCAGTAGCCGCAATCCTCGGGGCAACCGCCGGTCTTGATCGAGAGCAGGGTGGAGATCTGGATGCGAGTCGGGTCGAAGTGCTCGCGGTGCACGGTCATGGCGCGGTAGAGCAATTCCGGGAACGGCAGCGCCAGCAAAGTGGCTACATCCGCGCGGGTCCAGCGCGGTTTTGTGGCAATATGGCTTTCAGGCACCGTTCGTCTCCATCTCTCGATTGCAGGGCACGTTAATCCCATGCTTCAAGAGAGGCAAAAGGACGACTATGGCAAGCTATTTCATCACCGGCACCGGCACCGGGGTCGGGAAGACCTACGTTACTGCCGGCCTGATTCGCGCCGGACGCGAGTTGAAGCGGGATTTCGCGGCGATCAAGCCGATCCTCTCCGGCTACGACCCGGAAGATACCTCAGACACCGACACCGCCGTGCTGTTGGCGGCCATGGGCCGCCCGGTCACGCCGCTGAATGTCGCCACCGTCAGCCCCTGGCGCTTTACCGCCCCGCTCTCGCCGGACATGGCCGCCGTGCGCGAGGGCAAGCGCATCGTGTTCAACGACGTCGTCACCTTCTGCCAAACGGCGATGACCGCCGCGCGCGGCACGCTGCTGATCGAGGGCGTGGGCGGAGCCGCCGTGCCGGTGAACGACAACCATCTGATCATCGACCTGATCGTGGCGCTGAAAATCCCGGTCATTCTGGTCGCGGGCACGTATCTGGGCACCATCAGCCACACCATCACCACCGGGGCGTTTCTGGCCACGCATGGGGTGAATGTGGCCGCCGTGGTGCTGAGCGAGAGCGAGGAATCTCCCGTGCTGCCCGAGGAAACCGCCGCCACGCTGGAGCGGTTCGTCTCCTGCCCGATCCACATCATCCCGCGCGATTTCGAAGACGGCTCCTTCCGCAAGCTGGCGGCGAAGCTTTAAAAAAGCTACAAGAAAATGCCGCCTTTTTTGTCAAAAAGGCGGCACCCCAAAAACTTTTATTTGTTTTCCTTAGGCGTCGAGGTTCGCCACCTTCAGCGCGTTGGTCACGATGAAGTCGCGGCGCGGCTCCACGATATCGCCCATCAGCGTCGAGAATATCTGGTTGGTGTCCTCGCCATCCGAGATCTTCACCTGCAACAGGCGGCGCGCCGAGGGGTCGAGCGTGGTGGCCCACAGCTCCTCCGGGTTCATCTCGCCCAGACCTTTGAACCGGCTGATGGTCAGGCCGCGGCGGCCATTGGCCAGCAGCGCGTCCCACATCGCCGCCGGGCCGTGCATGGGCTTCGGCGCGCCGTCGATGGCCAGGGTCGTCGTCTCGCCGAACAACTCCGCCAGGCGCGGCGCGCGCTCGGCCAGATACCGCGCCTCGGCGGTGCGCAGGGCGGCGACGTCCAGATGGTAGCGTTCCGCGACACCGCGCACGGTGCGGCCGAGCGTGATGCCGGAGGCATCCGAGGTCACCACCCAGCCGCGCTCGGTGGGGTGGGAGAGCGCGTTCAACCGCGCCACCAGCGCCGCATCCTTGGCCGCATCGCCCAAAGCGGCGGGGGTGAACAGCCCGGCGATGGCGATCTGCTCCAGATAGGTCAGCGGCAGCAGATTGCTCAGCGCCTTCAGCCGGTGCACCACCTGGCCGATCCACGGCGTCTCGGCCTGCAACGCCTCGCCCGCCAGCGGAATCCCGCCCGAGGTCAGCGTCGCTTCGCCCAGGGCGCGCTCCAGCAGGAAGGCCTCCAGCGCGTCATCGTCCTTCAGGTAGCGCTGATCATTGCCGCGCTTGGCGCGGTAGAGCGGCGGTTGGGCGATATACAGGTAACCCTGCTCGATGAGCTGGGGCATCTGCCGGTAGAAGAAGGTGAGCAGCAGCGTGCGGATATGAGAGCCGTCCACGTCGGCGTCCGTCATGATGACGATGCGGTGGTAGCGCAGCTTGCCGGCGTCGAACCCGCCCTGGTCCGGCTCGCCCCGGCCGATGCCAGCGCCCAGCGCCGTGATCAGCGTGCCGATTTCGGCGGAGCCCAGCATCTTGTCGAACCGGGCGCGCTCCACGTTGAGAATCTTGCCCTTGAGCGGCAGGATCGCCTGGAACTTGCGGTCACGCCCCTGCTTCGCGGAGCCGCCTGCGGAGTCACCCTCCACCAGGAAGAGTTCGGACTTCGCCGGGTCGCGCTCCTGGCAATCGGCCAGCTTGCCGGGGAGCGAGGAGATGTCCAGCACCCCCTTGCGCCGTGTCAGCTCGCGGGCCTTGCGGGCGGCCTCGCGGGCGGCTGCGGCGTCCATCACCTTCTGGGCGATCAGCTTGGCTTCCTTGGGGTGCGTCTCGAACCAGTGGCTCAGCGCATCGGCCACCGCCGCCTGCACCACGGGCTGCACCTCGGAGGAGATCAACTTGTCCTTGGTCTGGGAGGAGAATTTCGGGTCCGGCACCTTCACCGAGAGCACGGCGGTCAGCCCCTCGCGCATATCCTCGCCGGAGAAATCCGCGCCGTCCTTCTTGCCCAGGCTCTTGGCGTAGGCGCTCACCACGCGGGTGAGCGCGGCGCGGAACCCGGCCAGATGCGTGCCGCCATCGCGCTGCGGGATGTTGTTGGTGAAGCAGAGCATGGTCTCGTGGTAGGAATCATTCCACGAACAGGCGAACTCCACCTTGATCCCGGTCTCCTTGGCCTCGGAGGCGGCGGTGATGGGGTTGGGGATGAGCGAGGATTTCGCCCGATCCAGCCAGTTGCAGAATTCCTTGATGCCGCCATCGTAGTGGAACAGCATGTCCTGCACCGGCTCATGCCGCTCATCGCGCAGCTGGATGGCGAGGCCGGAATTGAGGAAGGCCAGCTCGCGCAGGCGGCGCTCGAAGATGGCGTAGTCGAACTCGGTATGGGTGAACGTGCCGGCGGAGGGTTTGAAGGTGACCTCGGTGCCGTTCGGGTGGTCCGCGGGGCCGATGATTTTAAGCGGCTGCACCGTCTCGCCATGCTCGAAGCGGATGAAATGCTCCTGGCCGTTGCGCCAGATGCGCACTTCCATCCACTCGGAGAGCGCGTTGACCACGGCAGCGCCCACGCCATGCAGGCCGCCTGAGACCTTGTAGGAGTTCTGGTTGAACTTGCCGCCCGCATGCAGCTTGGTCAGCACCACCTCGGCGGCGGAGATTCCCTCCTCGGCGTGGATATCGGTGGGGATGCCGCGCCCGTTATCGCTGATGGTCATCGAGCCATCGCCGTTCAGCACGGCCTTCACCCGGTCGGCGAAGCCCGCCTGGGCCTCGTCCACCGCGTTGTCGATGATCTCGAAGCCCATATGGTGCAGGCCGGAGCCGTCATCGGTATCGCCGATATACATGCCGGGGCGCTTGCGCACGGCATCCAGCCCCCGGAGCACGCTGATCGAGGCAGCGTCATAGGCATCGTCTTGCGGGGTCGGCGGCGTCGGCTCGGACATTCGCGGCAGGGCTCCAAATTCGTCTGCAGAGGCCCGGGTTATAGCCGGTTTTCGCGGCAACGCCTAATCCCGCCGCACAAAGAGCCTCAGCCGCGCTTTTCCGGCAGCGGCCCAGCACCCACGGCCGCCGCCAGCGCCGCCAGCGCCGTGCGGAACGGCCCGCGCAGGGCCGCCGCCGGGGTGCCGAGCTGCGTGCTGCGCGGCACGATCCGGGGCAGTTCGGGGATCACCGCATCGAAGCGCAGCCCCATGGTCTGCTCCATATAGCTCTGCGCCAGCCCGCCCGGCGCACCGGCCCGGTTGAGCACCAGCAGCGTCCGCGCCCCGCCCGGCAGGCTGGTCAGCCGCTCAAGGTTGCGAATGGAGATCATGCTCGGGTCCATGACGATGACGCGCTGCTGCGCGTTGAGCAGCAGGTCCCGGGCAAAGGGCTCCAGCCGCGCCCCGGCATCCGCCACGGCGAAGTTATAGCGCGCGCGGATGGTCTGGATGAATTTCACCGCGCTCTCATGGTTGTAGTTCACGGCCCGCTCCAGCGGCTCCAGCCCGGCCAGCACATGCAGCCGGTCGGCGGCGTCCTGCATGCAGCGCTCCACCAGCAGGGTATCCACGCGCTCGGGCGTTTCCAGCACCGCGCTCAGCCCGCTGGCCTGCGGCAGGTCCAGGTTCAGCCCCACCGTGCCGGTGTTGAGCATGCCATCCAGTAAAGTGGTGTGGCGGTGCAGCTCGGTGGCGATGTACCAGGCCAGATTGGTCGCCACGGTCGTGCTCCCCACCCCGCCGCGCGCCCCGGCCACGGCCACCAGCCGCCCGCCGCGCGCGGTGGCCTGCGCCTCGGGCGGGGCGGCGATGAAGGGCAGCAGGTGGCGCATCACCGCATCGCGCGAGAGCGGCTTGCCCAGATAGTCCCGGATGCCCATGCCCTTGGTCACCATGCGGTAAAAGCTGATCGTCTGCGGCTTGCCGATGGCCAGCACCACCGTGCCCTCCTGCACCACCTCGGCCAGTTCCATCACCGCGTTCATCGGCTGATCCTCGCCGGAGAGGTCCACCAGCACCACCTCCGGCGTGCTGGTGGCCGCTAGGATGTCCAGGCTGGCCCTAAAATCCACCACATGCACCCGGTTATCGCCGGGGATGCGCCCCTCCAGGCATTCGCGCAGCAGGGCGGCGCTCGGCTCGTCGTTGACAAAGCCCATGAATTTCTCGCGAGCCGGCGCCGATGGGCGCGGCAAGGCCGGCATGGCGAAGGCGTGGCTCCCCCCTTGCGCCTGGGCGAGGCGGGGCATGGCGAGGGTCCGGCTGTCATCGGGCATTGGCGGGAATCCTTGGCTGGAGAGGGCTGGAGGACGTCGCCGGAATTTTTCCTGACGCCTCGATCTGCGCAGACAAAGATTGATTCGCCGTTAATGGTTATCGCCTTTCGGGGCAGATATTCTTCCTGCCTTCTTTTCCCGCGGCGCGGCTTGGCCTATCAGCGCCCCCTCACTCAGGACTTAGGACACACATGGCTCGGCAAAAGAAAGGCCGCAAACTGGACGGCTGGATCATCCTCGACAAACCTCAGGGGATCACCAGCACGCAGGCGCTCAACAAGGTAAAGCGCGCGCTGGACGCGCAGAAGGCGGGCCATGGCGGCACGCTGGACCCGCTGGCCACGGGCATACTGCCGATCGCGCTGGGTGCCGCCACCAAGACCGTGCCTTATGTGATGGACAGCACCAAGATCTACCATTTCACCATCCGCTTCGGCGAGGCGCGCGATACCGACGACGCCGAGGGCGAGGTCGTCGCCACCTCCGACGCCCGGCCCACGGATGACGAGATCCGCGCCGCCCTGCCGCAGTTCATCGGCAACATCATGCAGGTGCCGCCGGTGTTCTCGGCGCTGAAGATCGACGGCGAGCGCGCCTACGACATGGCCCGCGACGGCCGCCCCCCCGAACTGCCGCCCCGCCCGGCGCAGGTGGACCGTTTCGAGCTGATCGGCCGCCCGGATGCCGACCATGCGGAGTTCGAGGTGCAGTCCGGCAAGGGGGTGTATATGCGCTCGCTGGCGCGCGACCTCGCCCGCGCTTGCGGCACGGTGGGGCACATCGCCGTGCTGCGCCGCCTGCGCGTGGGGCCATTCCTGGAAAAAATGGCGGTTCCGCTGGACAAATTCCTCGATCCGGCGCATACGCCCGCGTCTCTTGCTGAAACTTTGCTGCCGCTCTCGACCGCGCTGGACGACATCCCGGCTCTGGCCCTGAACGCAGCCGAGTTCCATGCCCTCTCCCAGGGCCAGGCGATCAGCCTAGTGGACCTGATGGGGCGGATTCCGGAAGCCGCCAACCCCGATGAGGGGCTGGTGCGCATTACGGCGGCGGGGCGCGTTGCGGCTCTGGCCCGGCTCTCCGAGGGCTGGCTGAAGCCGGAGCGCTTGTTTTAACTCTTGTTTTAAGGAACATCCCGATGTCGATTACCCCTGAGCGCCGCACCGCGCTGATCGCCGAATACGCCACCGCCGCCAACGACACTGGCAGCCCGGAAGTGCAGGTCGCCCTGCTGTCCGAGCGTATCGCCAACCTCACCGAGCACCTGAAGACCCACGCGAAGGACTTCCACTCCCGCCGTGGCCTGCTCGTGCTGGTCGGCCAGCGCCGCTCGCTGCTGGACTACCTGAAGCGCAAGAACGTGAAGCGCTACCAGGACCTCATCGGCCGCCTGAACCTGCGCCGCTGATCGGATAAAAAGAACGGGGCCTTCGGGTCCCGTTTTTTATTGGCCCCGCCAACAAAAAACGCCGCCCGGCATCCCGGACGGCGTTTCTCATTTCTGGCGAGCCGGGGCGCTTAGCGCGCGGCGCGGAGCATCTCGTTGATCCCCTCACGGGTCAGGCCGATATCGGCCAGGCAACGGTCGGAGAGCCGATGCAGCTCCGCCGCCACCGCACGGCGCTCACGCCACGCCCGGAACCGGTTCACCAGCGTATCATGGCGCTCGGCGCCCATGACGGGAGCCCGACGCGCGAAAACGAGCGCACCCAGCTTGCCCAGGGTGGTGTGGTTATGGATAGTCGCAGACATGATTCACCTGTTTTGTCGAGGAGCGGCCGAGTCACCACGACCCAGCAGCACTCCGCATCTGGAGAGTTTTCGCCCTCCGTGCGCCTGCTTATAGTGCAGTTTGGCGTTTTTTTGTGCTTCCTTTGCGGCGGTGCAGTATTGCACCATACGCATGTCACAGGGGTTTAACTATGCTGAAAAATCATGGGGATCGACTCTATGCCTTGCGAGCGCGCCTCGCCGCCGCGGGGCTTGACGGATTTATCATCCCCCGGGCGGACGAATATCTCGGCGAATACGTGCCCCCCTGCGCCGAGCGTCTGGCCTGGATCACCGGCTTCACCGGCAGTGCGGGCCTCGCCATCGTGCTGGCGGGAGAAGCGGCGGTGTTCTCCGACGGCCGCTACACGCTCCAGCTTGAGCAGGAAACCGACCCGGCGCTGTGGCAACGGCTGCACATCATCGAGGACAAGCCGGAAACCTGGCTGCGCCCGAGGGCGGCGGGCAAGCGCATCGGCTACGACCCCTGGCTGATCAGCCCGGAGGGGCTGAAGCGCTTCGCCGGGGTGGAACTGGTGCCGGTGGCGGCCAATCCCATCGACGACATCTGGGTCGACCGCCCCGCCCCGCCTCTGGCCCCGGCGGTGCCGCACCCCGAGCACTACGCGGGCGAGAGTGCTGCGGCCAAACGCGCGCGCCTCGCCGCCGCGCTGCGCGATGCGGGGCAGGATGCCGCCATCCTCACCGATCCCGCCTCTCTGGCCTGGCTGTTCAACATCCGGGGCGCGGATCTGGAATTCTGCCCCTTCGCCCTCGGCTACGCCCTGCTGCGCGCGGACTCCACGGCGCTGATCTTCATGGCCCCCGAAAAGGTGACGCCGGCATTGCGCGCGCATCTCGGCCCGGAGGTGACGCTGCTGGACCGCGCCGCCCTGCCCGGCGAGATCGCGGCGCTGCACGCCAAGACCGTGCGTTTCGACCCCGCCGCCCAGCCCGCCTGGTTCGAAACGGCGCTGGCCGAGGCCGGGGCGCGCATCGCCCCGGGGCCGGACCCGGTCGCCCTGCCCCGCGCGCTGAAGAACGCCACCGAACAGGCAGGCGCCCGCGCCGCCCATCAGCGCGATGGCGTGGCGGTGGTGAAATTTCTCGCCTGGCTGAGCACGGCCACCGGCCAGACCGAAAGCACCGCCGCCGCCAAGCTGCTGACCTTCCGCGCCGAGGGCGCGTTGTTTAAGGGCGAGAGCTTCCCCGCCATCTCGGGCGCGGGCGAACATGGGGCGATCATCCATTACCGCGTCACGCCTGAAAGCGACCGCGCCATTCGCCCCAACGAGGTCTACCTCATCGATAGCGGCGGCCAGTATCTGGACGGTACGACGGACATCACCCGCACCATCTGGACCGGCCCCGGCCCAGCCCCGGAAGAGCTCCGCGCCCATGTCACCCGCGTGCTGGCCGGGCATATCGCGCTGGCCCGCATCGCGTTCCCCGCTGGCGTTGCGGGTGGGCATCTGGACGTTCTGGCCCGCCAGGAGCTCTGGCGCGCCGGGCTGGATTACGATCACGGCACCGGCCATGGCGTCGGCTCCTATCTCTCGGTGCATGAAGGCCCGGCCAGCATCTCCCGCGCCGCCAAGCCCGTGCCGCTGGCGGCGGGCATGCTGCTCTCCAACGAGCCGGGCTATTATCTGCCGGGGGCTTACGGCATCCGGCTGGAGAATCTGGTGCTGGTGCAGCCCGCCATCTTCCCCGGCGCGCGCAAGCCGTTTCTGCGCTTCGAGACCATCACCCTCGCCCCGTTCGACCGCGCGCTGATCGAGCCGCGCCTGCTGCCGCGCGAGGCGCGGGACTGGCTCAACGCCTACCACGCGCAGGTGTACGAGGCCCTGGCCCCGGCCCTGGATGAGCCCACCCGCCTGTGGCTGGAGGAGGCCACCGCTCCCATATAATGATTGACCGGGCGAAGCGCTGCATTGCAAAATTCCCTTAAGCGAATCGCTGAATTCCAGAAGAAAGGCCCGACCATGCGCCTGTTCGTCGCCCTCGACCTCCCCTGGGAGATTAAAGAAGAACTCAGCGATCTCACCTGCAATCTGCCCGGGGCGCGCTGGGTGCCGACGGATAATTTCCACCTCACGCTGCGCTTCATCGGCGAGGCCAACCGGCTCCAGGCCGAGGAGATCGACTTCGCCCTCGCCACTTTGCGCGGGCGCAGCTTCACCTTCTCGCTCTCCGGGCTTGGCTGGTTCGAGAAGAACGGGCGGGTGAACACGCTGTATGTGGGGGTGGAGCGCAACCAGGATCTGGCCCGGCTTCAGGCCAAGGTGGAGACGGCGCTGCACCGCTGCGGCCTGGCGCCGGATAAGCGCAAATTCACCCCGCATGTCACGCTGGCGCGCATGGATATGGGCGTCACCCCCGCCCTCACCAGCTTCGTGCAGGCGAACAACCTGTACCGCTCCGCGCCCATCCGGGCCGATAACGTCACCTTGTTCAGCTCCTTCCTGGGCAAAGACCAGCCGACTTATACGCCGGAAGCCGAATATGCGCTGGGGTAGAGCCTTCGGGGAAATCTCCGCGCAGTCATAAAAACTTCACTCTCAGCCTATGATTTAGCGCAAGGCCCGCATGCGATGATTCCGTTACCAAATCGGCATCGGGAGAATGATCGTGACGGTGAAGAGCGAAATTGTCGGGGTGCTGGGCGAGAGCGAGGTGCTGCTCCCCGGACTGATCAGCGCGGCGCTGGCGGCCAATGACCGGATCAAGCTGCGCCTCTCCCTGATGCAGGATGCCGCCGCCCATGCGCGGGAGCCCGCCCGTGCGGCGCGGGGTTTCGCGCCCGAGCTGCGCGCCGCCGGGCTGGATGCCGAGATGCCGGAAACAGCGCTCGGCCAAGCCAAGCTGCTGGGGCCGGATACGCTGTTCCTCCCTGGCGCGGGTGCGCTGCTCGGCGGGTTGCAGGCCGATCTTGCCGCCATGCTCGCCCCGCTCGCCACCGCCGCCACGCCAGAGGCTTCGGCGCTCGCAGCGCGGGTGCTCGCACTTCAGCCCGCCCTCATTCCCCAGGCGGCGGATGAGATCACGCTCAGCCGCATCTCCGTCCTCACCAGCGCCAACCGCGAGGGCGAGGACAAATTCCACGTGCTGGTGATGGATCTGCACAAGGCGCTGAACCAGCTCGCCGCCAACACCGCCGCCGAGAACCTGGACGGCGCGATGGTCCACGGCCTGACCGAGGACGACCGCCACGCCGTGCGCGCCTTCATGCGCGGGCTGCATCGCACCGCGCCTCTGGCCTTCGGGCATCCGGGCCTTGGCACCACGGCGGTGCATGGGGCGGCGCATCTGACCATCCAGAACGATATCGGCACCACCGACGCCCATGTGCTGGTGGTGCACGTGACGGAGGCGGACGTCATCGTCACCTACACGGACATCCACCGCCCCCGCGCGAAATTCTTCATCGACATGTTCGTGGGCTGGGATGTGGAGTGGAGCCCGCTCAACCAGCGTCAGGCCAAGGGGCTGGAGGAGGAGGCGTTCTACCTCATCAATGGCCGCTTCGCCTCGCCGGACGCAGACAGGCGCAACGCGTTCCTCGGCTTTCTCGCCTCCAGGCTGGTCTTTCTCATCGACTGGAACAAGGCCCGCAAGGCGCTGCAAATCTTCCTCGGCAAGAACGCCGCCATCGGGCTCCTCACCTGGGCGGCGGCGCATGATCACGGGCATCGCGCCTTCCTCGAACTCGGGGGCGCGGAGCTGGTGTACGACGCCGTGCACCGCGCCGCCTCGGGGCGCATTCGCTATGGCGAGCGGCTGGATGACGCGCTGGGCGAGACTGACTGCGTGGAGTTCCTGCGCAACGCCCTGCGCGGCACCGCCCAGGGCCTGAGCGCCGGGCGCAGCGCGCGGCTGATCCGCGACGAGATCCAGGCCGAACTCTCCCGCCGCTTCGAGACCGCCGAGAGCACGGTGTTCACTTTGCTGGTGCGGCATCTCGGCCTCTCGCGCTGCATTGCCGAGGGCATCGCCGCCTGCCTGGAAACCCCCGCCCCGGCGCTGGACTACGCCCGCCGCGCCAAGGTCATGGAGGCCAAGGCCGACAAGCTCACCGCCCAGCTGCGCGAGCTGGCGGCGCGGATGCAGGGTGCCACGATGCTGCGCCAGGTCATCGACCAGGTGGAAAACACCACCGATGCGCTGGAGGACTGCGCTTATGTGCTCGGGCTGGTGCCCATGAACGGCGAGTGCGCCACCACATTGCTGCTGCCTCTGGCCGAGATCGTGACCGGCGCGCTCTCCGCCATGATCCGCGCGGTGGAAGCGGCCTCCCGCCTGCCAGAAGGCCAGCGCGCCGACGCCGCCGAGGCGTTGCAAGCCATCGACGCCGTGGTGAGCCTGGAACGCGAGGCCGACACCGCCCAGCGCGAGGCCTTCGCCGAGTTGATGCGCGCCCCCTGCACCGATGCCCGCGCCCTGGTGCTGCGCCTGGAACTGACCAAGGCGCTGGAGGGGGCCACCGACCAGCTATCGCACGCCGCCTTCGCCCTGAGAGACCGCGTGCTGGAGGAGCTTTCCGCATGAGCAAGTTCGCCCCGCTGTTCATCGGCCTGCCCGGCCACGCCAAGGCCCTGACCAAGGAGGTGGCGGGCAACAAGGCCGCACAGCTCTGGCGGATGAGCCATCTCGGCCTGCCGGTGCCGCCCGCCTTTGTGCTGCCCGCCACGCTCTGCGCCGCCCTCAACGCCGGCGAGGCCGAGGCCCTGCACGCGCTGGAGCACGGCTTGCGCAAGGGCATCGCCGAGCTGGAGGCCTTCACCGGCCGGGGCTTTGGCGATGTGCGCGCGCCGCTGCTGGTTTCGGTGCGCTCAGGGGCCGCGCAGTCCATGCCGGGGATGCTGGAGACGATCCTGGATGTGGGGCTGAACGAGCGCACGCTGCGCGGGCTGATCGGCCTCACCGGCAATCCGCGTCTGGCGTGGGACAGCTTCCGCCGCTTCCTACAAATGTACGCCGAGGTGGTGCTGGAAACGCCCAAGACCGGGTTCGAGACCGCGCTGGCCGACATGCTGCACGCTGAAGACGCGGCCAGCGAGGCGGAGCTGGACTCGGAGGCGCTGGAACGCCTGACCCTGCGCTTCCAGGCACTGGCGGGCGGGGTGCCGGAAGACCCGATGCAGCAGCTGCTTGAGGCCGCGCGCGCCGTGTACCGCTCCTGGGAGGGCGAGCGCGCCCGCGAATACCGCCGCCTGAACCAGCTTGAGGGACTGACCGGCACGGCGGTGACGGTGCAGTTGATGGTGTTCGGCAATGCCGGGCAGAAATCCGGGGCGGGGGTGGCGTTCTCGCGCAACCCGGCCACGGGGGAGCGGGAATTTTATGCCGATTACCTGAGCAACGCCCAGGGCGAGGATGTGGTGGCGGGCCGCCGCCCCACAGGCGGGGCCGGGGCGCTGGCTCTGCTGCTGCCCGAGGTAGCGCGCGAGTTGGAGGACGGCGCGCATCGCCTGGAGGATGAATACCGGGACATACAGGACATCGAATTCACCATCGAGCACGGCAAACTCTATTTTCTGCAAACCCGCTCGGCCAAGCGCACCCCGCGCGCGGCGCTGCGCATTCTGGTGGATTTCGTCGCCGAAGGGCTGCTGACGCCGAAAGAGGCGCTGGCCAGAGCCGAGGCCATCGACCTCGAAGCCGCCCGGGTAACGCGCTTTGCCGACACGCACCCCCCGCTCGCCACCGCCATACCCGCCGCCCCCGGCGTGGCCAGCGGCCGCGTTGCCTTTACCTCCGAGCGCGCCAAGGTACTGGCTGAAAGCGGCGAGAAAGTGATCCTGGTGCGGCACGACACCGCCACCGAGGACGTGGCCGGGTTCGCCGTGGCCTCGGGCATTCTCACCGCCACGGGCGGGCGCACCGCCCATGCCGCCGTGGTGGCGCGCCAGCTCGGGCGCGTCTGCCTTGTGGGCTGCACGGCGTTGCGCCTGCTGCCCAATGGCGCGGAGCTGGCGGGGCAGGTTTTCACCGAAGGCGACTGGCTCTCGCTGGATGGTGAAACCGGCGCGGTGACGCTGGGCAAGCGGGAGATCGTCTCCGAGCTTCCCGCCCGGGAAATGGCCGCCCTGGCCTCCTGGCGCGCTGGACAATAAAGAAAGCAGGACTATGCTGACCTCACCACAGCCCAGCCCCCCTGCCATGATGACCGACCCCGTTGCCGTGCCTGTGCAGACCCTGCGCTTTCTGGCCACCGCCGAAACCCTGGCGGCCCTGCCCGGTAGCCCGCTGCTGGACACACCCACCACCCCGCCACGCGCCAAACGCAGCATCTGGCAATATTACGACAGCCCGGACTTCACCCTGGCGCTGCACCGCGTGTTTCTGCGCATGTCCAAAACACGGCGCGGCCACCGGCTGGAGTTGCACATGCCGGGCGTGGACATGGCGGCGGATATTCCCGGCGCCACGCCGGACCTCGCGGCGCTGGGCCCGGATTGCGAGGCGGCCATCACCACGCTGCTGGATGGCGCGGCGCTGCACCCGGCCTTCACCACGGACATCAAGCGCCTCACCCGCCGCGCGGGCGAAGTTGAGATCGGGCTGGAGACCGGCAACATCCTGGCCGGAGCCGAGAAGCAGCATGTAAGGGAAGTGGCGCTCACCGGCCCGGGC
>DAIDJU010000155.1 GCA_027451225.1 Acidocella sp.
GCGGCAGCAGATGCTGCAACTCGGACACGTAGAAAATCGCCATTTCCGTCGCGATGCCCACGATCATCACCATGCCCATCAGCGCCGTGATGTTGAGCTCCAGCCCGGTGACGTAAAGCCCGGTGAACACCGCCGTGGTGGAAAGCAGCGACGTACAGATGACCGCCGCCACCCAGATGAAACGTTCATACAGGAACAGCAGCAGAATGAACTCCGCCAGAAGCGCGGCCATGAACACGCGGGCGAGCCCGGCGAAGGCGATCTGCTGCTGCTGGTAAAGCCCGCCCAGCGTGTAGGTCACCCCTGGCCCCAGCACGCCGGGCTTGGCCAACGCCGCGCGCACATCCGCGATGCCCGCCCCCAGCCCCCGCCCGGTCAGGCGCGCCGTCACGTCCACGATCTGCTGTAAATTCTCGCGGGTAATCTCGGGCTGGCCGGAGATGGTGGTGAAGCTGGCGATGCTGCCCAACGGCACCAGCGCGCCCGCGGGCGTGGCGATGGGCAGCGCCTTCAGCTCGTCGCTATTGATCCGCGCCGCATCGGGCAGGCGCACGCGCACGCCGATGAGCTGCTGCGTCCCCTCATATTGCGTCGCCACCGTGCCGGTCATTTCCGTCTGCACCGTGGCGGCGATTTTCGCGGGGTCGAGCCCAAGGGCCGCCGCGCGCACCGGGTCCACGGTGATGTCGATCGCATCGCCCGCCGGGATAATGCCGTCATCGACCGAGTCCACGCCCTGGATGCCGCCAATCGCCCCCGCCACACGCCCCGCCGTGGCGTCGAGTTCCGCCGTGTCGGGCCCTGCGAGTTTGATCTCGATCGGCTGCGGCACGCCGGTGAGGTCGCCGATCTCATCGCCCATCAGCTGGTGCGGGTCGATCTGCACGCCCGGCACCTTGGCGGTGATCTGGGCGCTAATCCGGTTCATTACCACATCAATCAGCGGACGCTGTGCGAGCGGCACCAGGCGGATCACGAAATCCCCCTTGTTGGACTCAGCCAGATCGCCGCCAAACCCTCCGCCCGCGCGCATCGAGTAACTGGCCACCGCCGGGTCCTGGCGCAGAATGGCCTCGATCTCTCCCATCTCCCGCTCGGTCTCGGCCAGCGAGGTTCCGGGCGCTGTGAGGTAATCCAGCACGAAGCCGCCCTCATCGAGATTGGGCATGAAGCCCGTCTGCACATTGCGGTAGGAGAGAAACCCCGCCCCCAGCAGCAGCATGACGGGCAGCGCCAGCAGCGCCGGGCGGCGGAACAAGGCCGCCAGCAAACGGCCATGCAGGTGGAAGAGCCTGCCCGCGCGGTTAAGGCCCGGATCCTTCCAGCGGTTGAAATCGATCAGGCCCCCCGCCAGCAGCGGCACGGCCAAAGCGGTGAGCGCCCAGGAGGCGATGAGCGTGGCCGCCATGGTCAACGAGAGCGCCTTGAAGAACGCCCCGGTAACGCCGGAGAGAAAGCCGAGCGGCGCGAAAACGATGAGCGTGGCGGCGGAGGAGCCGGTGAGCGGACGGAAGAATTCCGCCCCCGCGTTCAGCACCCAGAGCCGCCCCTCCTGCTGCTCGCCGCCCGTGCTGCGCCGGGCGATATGCTCGATCATCACGATCACATCGTCGATCACCAGCCCGACCGAGGCGGCGATGCCCCCCAGCGTCATGATGTTGAAGCCGAGCCCGAACAGCGAGAGCACGAGAATGGCGGCCGCCAGCGCGGCGGGCACGATGGTGACCGCCAGCAAGGTGATGCGCCAGCTGCGCAGAAAGACGAACAGCACCACGGCGGCCAGCACCATGCCGATGAGAATGGCATCCCGCACCGAGGCCGCGGCGGCCAGCACCAGCGTGCTCTGGTCGTACCATTTGCTCAGCGTCACCCCAGGCGGCAACCGGGGCGCGAACCCCGCCAGCGCCTGGGTCACCGCCTGTGCCGCGGCCACCATGCTGGAGCCCGGCTGCTGGTAGAGCAGCAGGGTGACGGCGCGCTTGCCGTCGGCGTCCACGCCCAGGAATTGCGGCACCACGCCCATGTGCACATCGGCCACATCGGCAAGCCGCACCACGCCGGAGGGCCCGGCGCGCAGCACGGTGTTGCGCACATCGTCCTGGCCATGGAAGCTGTTATTGGCCATCAGCAGATAAAGCAGCTCATGGTCTTCCACCCGCCCCACGGCCTGCAAGGTGTTGGCGGCGTTGAGCGCGTTCACCAGATCGTCCAGCGTGAGATGATACGCGGCCAAGCGGCGCGGGTCGGCCTCCACCTCCACTTCCCCCGTATCGCCGCCCTGCACCTGCGCGCGCGCGATGCCGGGCAGACCGGAGAGCAGCGGCACGATCTGGTAGGTGGCGAGGTTTTGCAGCTTCGTCTGGCTAACCGTGGGCGAGGTCAGCGCATAGGCCATGAATGGGAACACCGTGGGCGACATGCGCAGCACGGTATAGCTCACCCCGCGCGGCAGGGCGCCGAGGCTCTGCGCCATCGCCGCGTTCACGCCCAGCGTGGCGGCGGTCATATTCGTGCCCCAGGCGAAATCCACCGTGAGCTGGGCTGAGCCGCGCGAGGTGGTGGAGATTACATCCACCACGCCCGGCACGGCGCGGATGGCCTGCTCCACCGGCTGGGTGGTTTGCAGCACCATCTGCCCGGCGGGCTGGCTCCCGGCCTCGATATTGATGCGCACGCGGGGGAAGGAGGCATCCGGGTACAGGCCGATCGGCAGCGAGATGGCGGCGGCAATGCCCGCGACGGCCAGCGCCAGCGCCAGCGTGAGAACGGAGCGCCGATGCCGGTCCAGCCAGGGAACGATGCTCACTTGCCCCCCTGCACCGTGGCGGCCATGCCGTCCGAGAGCTGATACGCGCCAATGGTGGCGAGCTTCATGGCCGGGTCGAGCCCCGGGGCCAGCACCACATTGTCGCCTTCCGCCTCCAGCACCCGCACCGCCGCGCGATGCGCCACGTTATGGGCGTCGAGCAGATAGACATAATCGCCCTGCTCGTCGTTCAGCACGGCCCTGCGGGGCACGAGATAGCCGGTCACGCTGCCGGTGAGAATGGACGCCGACACCGGCTCCCCCAACGCGGCATTGCCCTGGGGCTGCAACACGACATCGACCAGCCCCGTCTGCGGGTCCAGCATGGCCGCGCGCTGCACCACCGTGGCGGCAAGCCGCGCGCCGCCATTGAGCAAGGTGAGCGTGGCCGCATCGCCAGGCCGCACGCTTTGCGCATCGGCCTCCGGCAGGCCGATGAGCGCGGTCAGCCCGCTGGTCGCGGCCAGCTTCAGCGCCACCGCGCCGGCTGGCTGCACGCCGCCCGGCGTCAGGGCGATTGCCGTCACGGTTCCCGCGAAGGGCGCGTTTAGAATCCGGTTCTCACCCACGCCCGCCTTGTGCAACGCCGCGAGGGCGGCTTTCGCGTCATCCAGCGCCTGCGTCGCGGCGGCGAGGTCGGCCAGGGTCGCCAGATGTTGCGGCAGCAGCGCCGCCACATGGTCGTGCTGGGCCTGGGCGGCGCGCATCGCGTCCTCCGCCTTGCGCCGGTCGGCAAGCGATTGCGGGTCCGGCGCCACCTGCGCCAGCGCCTGCCCCGCCGCCACGGCCTGCCCCGGATGCACCAGAAACCCGGTGACGATGCCCGGCGCCGTCAGGGCGATGTCCATCTCCGCCTGCCCGGCCACGATGCTCCCCCAGGCGCTGACATGCCGCGGCACGTCGCTCTGCGTCAGGGCGATCACGCTGACGGTGGCGCTGGGCGCGGCGGCATCGCCCACAGGATCGGCGGGGCGGACGACGAAATAAGCCAGGGCGGTAAGGCCGATCAGCGCCAATCCGGCAAGCAAAGGCGGTGTGTTCATGAGGACAAATCCTTCGGGGCGGCAGCCAGCGGCGGCAGGCCAACCCCCAACAATGTAACGAGCGAGATTTCCGCGCTTTGCAGCTGGGCCTCCAGGCCGATGGCGGCGCGCTCCCGCTCCCCGGCCGTGGATTGCAGATTGGCCAGGGCCGTGGCGCTGATCTGCCCCCCGGCGAAGGCCGTGCGGGCGGATTGCGCCATGGCGGCGGCCTGCGCCGCCTGGCTCCGGGCGGTGGCGGCCTGGGGGCGCAGCAGCATGATATTGGCGTAAAGCGCACGCGCCCCGCCCTCGGCACTGGCCAGCGCCGCCGCGTATTGGGCGGCCAGCGCCGCGCGTGTCGCCTTGGCGGCGGCAATGCCCGCGCGGTTGCGGTTGAACAGCGGCAAGGTGAGGCTCACCTGCGGCCCGCCGGAGAGAATGCCCGAAGTATCGCGCCCATAATTCCCCCCGACGCCGATGGGCAGAAACTGGGCGAGGATGGCGGAGCGCAACCGGGCATCGGCCTGGGTATAGCCATAGCGCAGGGCGATGAGATCCGGCCGGCGCTGCGCCAGCGTGGCCAGAGCGGGGGCGATGTCCTCCGGCGGCGGCGGGGCGATGGGGGCGGCGAGTGGGATCGAGACACCCGGCTCCAGGCCAAGCAGCGCGTCGAGTTGGTCGCGGTCATGCGCCTCGGTCTGCTGCGCGGTATCGAACGCCGATTGCCCGGCCGCCAGCGCCCCCAGGCTCGCGGCGGCGTCGTTCATCGTCAGGTTATGCTGGGCGATCTGCGCCTGGGTGGCGTCGTTCACCGCTGTCAGCACCGTCACATCGTCGCGCAGGCTGGCGGTTGTGGCGGCATCGGCCCGCAGGGTCACGGCCAGCTGCTCCGCCTGCGACGCCACCTGCCATTCCTGCCACAGAACCCCGGCATCCACCTGCGCCAGCCCCGCCTTGGCCGCCGCGCGGTCCGCCCGGTAGGTGATGAGCGCGCCGACATCCTGCATGAACCCGGCGCTGAGGGAAGACATGCTCCCCGGCCCGCCGAGCAAGGCATCGAACCCGCCAGTGATGGTTGGGTCCGGCGGCAGGCCGGCGCTCAGCAGATCGGCGGCGGAGATGTTATGCTGCGCCCGGGCGGCGGCCAGATCGGGGTCGTTGAGCACGGCCAGGGCCGCCACATCCCGCAAAGCGAGCGGCTGGGCGGTGGAGATTATGCCGCCATCCGGCATCGTGTGGCGCAGCGCCGCCAAACCGGCCTGCAACGGCGGCGCGGCCGGCAAGGGCGCAGACCGGTAGGAGGCGCAGGCCGTGAGGCTTGTGGCAAGGGCCAGAAAGGGCAGGATGAACCGCATGAATGCCTCCATGCCTCCACCACCTTGCCCAAAGGATGGCGCCAAGCTTGTTAAAAATTAATGTTAGGCCGCGCATTGTCCCATAAATTTTGCTAGCTGTGAAACATGCGCATTTTGCTGATCGAGGATGACGCGAAGGCCGCCGCGCATCTGTGCCAGGGGCTGGCCCCGGAAGGGCATGAAGTCCAGGTGGCGCCCGATGGCCGCGCCGGGCTGCTGGCCGCCGCCGCCGGCGGGTTCGATATTCTGATCATTGACCGCATGCTGCCGGGGCTGGATGGCCTGTCCCTGCTGCGCACCCTCCGTGGCGCTGGCGTGCAGACGCCAGCCCTGTTCCTCACCGCGCTCGGCGGGCTGGACGACCGGCTGGAAGGCCTGCGCGCCGGGGGCGATGATTATCTCGTGAAGCCCTTCGCCATGGCGGAACTCGCCGCGCGGGTGGCGGCACTTTCCCGCCGCAACGCCGCCCCGCCCAAAACCACGAAGCTGCGCATCGCCGACCTCGCACTCGACCGGATCACCCGGACGGTCTGGCGCGGGGGACGCAAGATCGAGCTCAAGCCCCGCGAATACGAGGTGCTGGAATATCTGATGCTGCGCCCTGGCCAGGTGGTCACGCGCACCATGCTGCTGGAGGATGTCTGGGGCTTCCATTTCGTGCCGCAGACCAGCCTGGTCGAAGCGCATATCAGCCGGCTGCGCGGCAAGGTGGACCACGGCTTCTCCCCCGCCCTCATCCATACCTACCGGGGGGCCGGCTATAAAATCGATGCGGCTTGAAACGCTCCGCCACCAGTTCTTGCGCATCTCCGGCGTCCGCTTGGCGCTGCGCAGCCTGGTGCTTTCGCTTGGCGGGGCGTGCCTGGTCTTTGTCATCATCCACCATGCGGCGGAATCCACCTGGCGCGGGCAGATCGACGCGAATGTCTCCGGCGCGCTGACCGACCTGCTCGGCGATCTGCATGCCAACCATCAAGGCTTGGCCGGGAATGTCCGCACGACGATGGCCGAGGGGAATGGCCTGTTCTACGCCGCCCTGGCCCCCGACGGCACATGGGAGGCCGGGAATTTTCACCTCACCGCCCCGGCCGCCGCGCGCTGGAACGGCCTGCAAACCCTGCTCACGCGCGATGGACTCAGCCTGCCGCCACGGGTGGAAGCGGTGCGCGGCACGGCGATGCGCCTGCCCGATGGCGAGCGCCTGTTCATCGCCGCCGACGCCACCGCCCTGCGCAGCCTGGATCAGCTGATCTCACGCTCCTTCCTGTCGGTGTTCGGCACGATCATGGCGCTCGGCTTGCTTGGCAGCTACCTGGCGGCCCGCACGGTGCAGCGGCGGGTCGATGGCTTCGCCACCACGATCCGCACGATCATGGAGGGCGACCTCTCGCGCCGGATCGAACTCAGCGGCAGCGGGGACGAATTCGACCGTCTCGCCGCCGGGATGAACGCCATGCTTCAGCGCATCCAGGAGCTGATGGACAATCTGCGGCAGGTCACCAACGACATCTCGCACGATTTACGCTCGCCTTTGGCGCGGCTGCGCGAGCATCTGGAACTCTCCCGCGCCCGCTTCACCGCGCCGGAACTGACGGAAATGTTCGACGAGGCGCTAAACCAGACCGATCAGGCCCTTGGCATCTTTGCCGCCATGCTGCGCGTCGCGGAGGTGGAGGCCGGGGCGCGGCGAGCCTGTTTCGGCATGGTGGAACTCTCGCCGCTGCTGACCATGTTGGCGGAGAGCTATGAACCCGCTTTCGAGGGCAATGGCATCGCTATTGAAACGGCCATCGCCCCTGGCCTCACGCTATTGGGCGACAAGGAGCTGCTCACCCAGCTTTTTGCGAATCTGCTCGACAATATCATGCTGCATGCCGAAGGCACATCCCGCGTGGAGATCCGCGCGGCTCAATCGGGCGCGAGGATCGAGATCAGCATCACCGATAATGGCTGCGGCATCGCCACCGGGCAAAGAACCAGCGTGATGCAGCGCTTTGTCCGGCTTGAAGCCTCCCGGCATCGCCCCGGCTACGGGCTTGGCCTGCCGCTCGCCGCGGCCATCGCCAGCCTGCATGGCGGAGAGATCAGGCTGGAAGACAACCGGCCGGGGCTGGAAATACGCATCCTCCTGCCTCGCCCCCGCCAAGCATCCCGGCACGAGCTGGGGCGCCACGCCCCCCTGGCCGGCCCGTAAGACGCTACTGCGCCGCCTGCTTGACCATGCGTTCCACCAGATGCGGCGCCGCCTCGGCCAGATGATCGAACTCATGCACGAACCCGCCCAGGCCGGCGGTCTGCGAGCGTAAATCCAGGATCAGCCGGTGCGTCTCGGTTTCGGGCAGCAGGGCCTGGGTTTCATCCCAGCCCGGCCAGCCGGGTTTTTCGCCATAGCCCAGGATCTGCCCGCGCTTACCCGTGAGCAGGCGCTGCACCGCGGCGGTATAGCTATTGGGCGCGCTTACCGTAACGCGATGAACCGGCTCCAGCAGCACCGGGTCGGCCTTGGCCAGCGCCTCGGCGATGCCGTTGCGCGTGGCGGTGCGGAAGGCCATGTCGGAACTGTCCACCGCGTGAAAGCCGCCATCGAGCAGCGTCACCGCCACATCCACCACCGGATAGCCGAACGGCCCCCTGGCCATCGCCTCCTCGGCCGCCGCGGCCACCGCCGGGATATACTGCCGGGGCACCGCGCCGCCGGTAATGCGGTCGGCAAAGGCGAAGCCCTCGCCACGGGGGCGCGGGGCGATCTCCAGCTTCACATCGGCAAACTGGCCATGCCCGCCGGTCTGGCGCTTCAGGCGCGAATGTTCATGCACGGCAAGGCGAATGGTCTCCTTCAGCCGCAGCTTCGGCCGGGCGGTGTTCACGGCCAGCCCCCAGCCCTTGTTCAGCCGCTCCAGGGCATGGGCCAGATGCGTCTCGCCCTGCCCGGCCAGCAGCGTGTCGCCGGTTTCGGCGTCGCGCGTCAGGCTCAGCGCCGTGTCTTCCTCCAGCAGCTTGGCCAGGGCGGTGGAGAGGCGGACATCGTCCTTATGGTCGGGCACGCCGATGGCCAGGGCATAAACCGGCGGCGGCGCGGCCGGGAAGGCCAAGCTGCCCTGGGCATCGCCGAACACCGTGCCGGGCACCGCGCCATCCAACCGGCCCAGCGCCACCACCTCGCCCGCTTCCGCCTGCGGCCGTTTCTGCGCGTCGTTGCCCGGAAAGGCGAAGATACCGCCCACGCGCATCTGCCCGTCGGCGGCGCCGTCGCGCAGCGGGCCACGCCAGATGCGCGCATAAGCAAGCTTGCCCGCCTGCCCGGCGTAAGAGACCTTGAACACCTGCACGAGCGGCGCGCCCTCTGGCGCGATGCCGTGGCGGAGGGCGGTTTGGGCGGCGTCCGGGGCGTCGTGACGCAGGGCCTTCCATAGCCGCAGCACGCCATTGCCGTGGGCGGCCGAACCAAACATCACCTCGGCCAGATTGCCCTCGCCCAGATCGTGCCGCAGATGCGCGAACAGTTCCGCCGCGCTCACCGCCTCGCCGCCAATGACCTTCTCCAGCAAAGCGTCGTCGCGGTCGGCCAGCGTGTCCACCAGCGCGTCATGGGCCGCGTGCTCGTCAGCCTCGACGCCAGCCGGAACCGGGACCGCCTCGGAGGGTTGGCGCTCGCGGTAACGATAGGCGCGCTCGGAGACGAGATCGACATACCCGGCCACCCTGCCCTCCTCCACGATCGGCAGTTGGCGGGTCACCAGCTTGGTCGAGGTCTCGGCCTGCAAGGCGGCGATGAGCGCGGCGGGCGGCACCGAAAGGGTATCGGCCTTGTTGATGAACAGGATAAACGGCGTTCCCGCCGCCTCCAGCGCCGCGAAGGCCGGGC
Source organism: Acidocella sp. (assembly GCA_027451225.1). Taxonomy (GTDB): domain Bacteria; phylum Pseudomonadota; class Alphaproteobacteria; order Acetobacterales; family Acetobacteraceae; genus Acidocella. The sequence goes on from DAIDJU010000155.1 coordinate 9,049, forward strand.
GCAGCGTCATGGCGCGGGCCGGGTCGGGCTCGGCCACCACCACCGCGATATCGGCCACCGCCAGGGCGGCGGCGGTCTCGGCCTGGAATTCGACGGAACCGGGGCAATCCAGCAACGCCCAATGGTCACCGAGGAAAGCGCAGTTCAGCAGCCTGGTCTCGGCGCCGGGCTCCGGGGGACGGCTATCCCCCGCATGGCGCAGCCGGGTGCCGGAAAGCTCCAGAAGCGCTTCGCACAGGCTGGTTTTGCCCCCGCCGTAAGGGCCAATAAGCGCGGCTGCGCGGGGGGCATGCAGGCCCGCATGGGTTTGGTTGCCAGACATGGCATCGTGTCTCCCTGTTGAACCGGGATTGTTTTGACTGGCGTCCGGCACTGAGGCCTGCGCGGCGATGGCCATGAGGACCACCAATGCCCTCTTCCGCGGCGCAGCCTACGCCCGCTTGTGCGGATGCGCAATAAACACGTGGCGCCAGAGCAAAAACTGGGCGCGAAACGCTAAAAATATGCGCTCAGAGCTATGCAAGCGCCTCAAATACGGGTTACGCTCAGAGCATGGACAAGCCCGCTACACAATCCGGCGGCCTGTTTTAATGAGCAGGACCCGTCTTGTGCCGTTTCTGGCGCTCGCCCTTCTTTCCGGTGGCCTGACGGCCTGCGCTTCCGCGCCCGCCCCGCAAGCGGCCGTTACCGCGCCGCCCCCCGCCGAGGTTCAGCTCGCCCTGCCCGCCGCCCCGCAATACCAAGCCTCCGGCCCCGCCATTGTGGGCATGGCCTCCTGGTATCGCCCCGGCCCCGGCCTGCACCGCACCTGCTCTGGCGAGGTTCTAAGCCGCGACACCCTCACCGCCGCCTCGCCCTCTCTGCCGCCGGGAACCCAGGTGCGCGTCTCCCGCGTCAGCGATGGCCGCTCCATCGTTGTGCGGGTGAATGACTGCATGCCCCCGGGCCACCGGATCATCGACCTCTCCGAAGCCGCGGCGAAGGAGCTGGGGCTGATGAGCAGCGGTATCGCCAAAGTCACCGTGACCCGGCTGGAGCTGGCCGACAGCCAGCAATAAACGCCGCGCCGGCGCGGCATGTCCTTACAAATACGCTGTTAATTTAGCGTAAAGACCGCCGCGGTATTTTCAGACGCATGCGGTTGCTAGGACATGACATGCGCCAACTCACTGTAAAAAAATACTTTCACCAAATATTTCCGGCTGTCGGGGAGCCCGTTGCATGAAACGGCTGTTAGATAAGCTTTCCATCACCAAGCAGTTCGTCCTCATCTTCCTGCTGGCGTTGGCGATCATGGCCTCCGGCACCGGCATGGCGCTGGTGCATAGCTATAATCTGCATCTCGGCGCCAAGAAGAAAGAGTTGCAGGACATTCTGGACACCACGCGCACCATCACCAGCTATTACGTGGAGCAGGCGCAAAGCGGGGCGATGACCACGCAGGACGCCCAAAGCAAGGCCCTGGCCGCGATTTCCGCCATTCGTTACGACGACTCCAACTATATCTTCGTGGTGGGCGAGGACGGCACCATCCTGTCCGAACTGAACCCGGCACTGAACGGCACCAACCAGATGAATCTGGTTGATACGAACGGGCATCCGGTATTCAAGCCGCTGATCGAGGCCGCCATCGCCGGGCGGCCCAGCTATAACAGCTACGCCTTCCCCCGGACCGCTGGCGGCCCGCCGGAGCCGAAAATCGCCCTGGCGGTGGAGGTGCCACAATGGCACTGGATCATCGGCACGGGCGTGTACATCACCGAAATCCGCGCCGACATGCTGGATTACGTGCTCGGGCTCGCCGAAATCTTCGTGCCGCTGCTGGCGGCCTATGTGGCCCTGGCCATCTGGGTGATCGGGCGGCAGAAGGAGCTGCTGAACGGGCTGGCCGGCACCATGCGCCGCTTGGCCGGCGGGGCGCTGCACAGCAATATCCCCGGCCTGCAACGCGCCGACGAGATTGGCGACATGGCCCGCGCCGTGCAGGTCTTCAGGGAGAACGCGCAGGAGAAGCAGCGCCTGGAAGCCGAGGCCCAAACTCAGAGCCAGCGCCTGGAGGAAGAGCGCAAACGCAACGAGACCGAGCGCGAGGCGGCGGCCGAGGAACTCGCCTTCGTGGTGCATGAGCTGGCTTCGGGGCTGGAGCGGCTCTCGCGCGGCGACCTGATGTTCCGCCTGACCACCGCCTTTGGCAGCGGTTACGAGAAGCTGCGCCAGGACTTCAACGCCGCCATGGACAAGCTGCACGAGACCATGCGCGCCATCGCCCACAACACGCGCGGCGTGCGCTCGGGCGCTGGGGAGATTACCCAGGCCGCTGACGATCTCTCCCGCCGCACCGAGCATCAGGCCGCCAGCCTGGAGCAAACCGCCGCGGCGCTGGACCAGGTGACGGCGACCATCCGCAAAACCGCCGAAAGCGCCGGAGGCGCGCGCAAGACCGCCGAAACCGCCAAGGCCGACGCCGAACATTCCGGCGACGTGGTGCGCGAGACCGTGGCGGCGATGAGCGGGATCGAGACCTCGTCCAAGCAGATCGGCAACATCATCGGCGTGATCGACGAGATTGCCTTCCAGACCAACCTGCTGGCGCTCAATGCCGGGGTTGAAGCCGCCCGCGCGGGCGATGCCGGGCGCGGCTTCGCCGTGGTGGCCACCGAGGTGCGCTCTCTCGCCCAACGCTCGGCCGACGCCGCCAAGGAGATCAAGGCGCTCATCTCCACCTCGGGCCAGCAGGTGGAAACCGGGGTGAAGCTGGTGGGCGAGACCGGCAAGGCCCTCACCCGCATCGCCGAGCATGTGGCGCAGTTGAACGGTTTGGTCTCAGAGATCGCCGCCGCGGCGCAGGAACAGGCGGCCGGTCTCTCGGAGGTGAACGCCGCCGTGAACCAGATGGATCAGGTCACCCAGCAGAACGCCGCCATGGTGGAACAGACCACCGCCGCCAGCCACGGGCTGGATAAAGAGGCGCGGGAGCTGGCCCAGCTTGTGGGGCAGTTCGTCATCGGTAACGCCGACCTCCCCTCTGCTCCAACCCCCCAGCGAAAGCGGGTGGCGGAGTTGGCCTGACCGGCTGACTCCACAACGCCTGCCGTTTGGTTGTGGCTGGCATCGGCCACAACCACCCCCACTCAATCACCGCCGGTCGCCAACAAAGCCCTCATTCTGCAAAATTTTTGCTGTTTATGGGCAAAAATATAAATTTGTCCTTATTTCTGCGCCGTGCCAGATAAGCTGACGCACGAAGGGAGCGTGGCGGACGGCATGGGAACGAAAGTGGCAGGCAAAGCACACGGCATGGAGGCGCTTATGTGCCCTGAGCATTGCCGCGCCGTGCCCGCGGCTGTCCGGTAATCCAGCCCGCCGATGAGCAGCACCTTGCCCGCCCGCGCGGCCCCGCCGCCATGGTCCATCGACCCGCAGAAATTCCTCTTCTCGCTCAGCAGCTACATCGCGGCGGCGATCACGCTCGGCATCGCCTTCGCCGCCAGCCTGCCGCGTCCCTGGTGGGCGCTGCTCACCATCTATGTCACGGCGCAGCCAATGTCCGGGGCGATGCGCCCCAAGGTGCTATACCGTCTGGCGGGCATCGGCATTGGCGGGATCGTAGCCATTCTCACCGTGCCCAATCTGCAAAACGCGCCCATACTGCTCACCCCGCTGCTCTCGGGCTGGATCGGGCTGTGCATCTATTTCGCGGTGCTGGACCGCACGCCCCGCGCCTTTTTGTTCCAGATGGCCGGGTTCAGCTCCGCTATTCTCACCTTTCCGTATCTCGACGATCCGGGGAACATCTTCCTCACCACCGTCTCGCGCGTGGAGGAAATGACCGTGGCCATCGTGTCGGTCACCCTCGTCCATGCCGTGCTCAAGCCCTGGCCCGTGGGACAGATGGTGCAGCAACGCGCCGGAACCTTCCTGCGCGACGCCGCCATCTGGACCGCCGATGTCCTTGGCACCGAACATGGCGGGCTGGAACAGGCGCATCTCAAGCGTCTGGCCACGGACATCACCGAGCTGGGCATGATCGCGCTGCATCTGCCCTACGACAGCAGCGGCACAACACTCAGCCGCCGCCTCGTCTGGGCCGTGCAGGAGCGTCTGGCGCGGCTGCTCTCCCTCGCCTCGGCGGCGGCCAACCGGCTGGAGCATCTGCGCCGCGCCGACGCGCTGGGCGAGGACGTCGCCGCCCAACTCGCCGCCACGCGGGACTGGCTCGCCACCCCGGCGGAGACCGCCTCCGGCGCCACCCTGGCCGCCCGCTTCCGCTCCATGGCGCATCACTACGCCGAGGCTTCCAGCTGGAACACGCTGCTCGCCGCCAGCCTGTGCGAGCGCATGGCCGAATGTGTCGAGGCCCTGAGGGAAGCCCGCTTGCTGGCCCGCGCCCTGAACGGCGCGCCGGCCGATGAAACCCAGCATCTGGCGCTGATGGGTGCTGCGCCGCGCAAGCTGCATATCGAGCGCGACCACACCCTCGCCATTCTTTCGGGCCTCGCCACGGCGGTGGCGCTGATCCTGTACTGCATCTTCTGGATCATGCTGAACTGGCCCTCCGGCTCCACCACCGCGGCCTTCGCCGCCATCATCACCTGCTCCTTCGCGGTGCAGGAGGACCCAGCCCCGCAGATCCGCCGTTATCTCCTCGCCACCCTCGTCACCTACCCGCTGGCGGCGCTGTATAACTTCGCCATCCTGCCGTGCATCGACGGCTACATGCTGCTGATCGCCTTCATCGCCCCGGCCTTTCTCTGGCTTGGCTACATGCAGGCCAACCCGGCGCGCGCGGCCATCGCTTTGCCCATGTTCTCCTGCCTCATTGTCGGGCTGGATTTTCTGGACCGCTACCAGGCGGATTTCGGCGTCTTCATGAATACCTCCAGCACGCAGGTTTTCGGCATCGTCATGGCGGTGGTGGTCACGCGGCTGTTCCGCTCTGTGGGCACGGATTGGGTGGCCTCGAGAATGATCCGCAACAGCTGGCGGGATCTTGCCGCACTCGCCTCCAGCCCCGCGCGGCAAGAGGCCGGGGCCTGGACCTCCCGCGCGGTGGACCGGCTCGGGCAGATCGCCGCGCGCATCACCCTGGCCGGGCCGGGTGGCACGGCGCACGGCTTCCAGGGCCTCGCCGAACTGCGGCTGGGCCGCAATTTGCTGCATCTGCGCCGCGCGCTGGGGGCCGCCAGGGGCGCGGCGCATGCCGCCATCGGGCAGGTGCTGGCGGAAACCGCAACGCTCTTTGGCGCCCGTTCCGCCACCGGCTCCCCTCAGCCGCCCGCCCCCTCCTTTCTGCACGCCATCGACCACGCTTTGGACCACACAGGCGGCATCGACGACGCCCGGCTGCGCCATCAGGCCGTGCTGGCGCTGGTGGGCATGCGCTGCAACCTCTTCCCCGCCGCTCCAGCTTACGTGGCAAGCACGACATGATCGACGAACTCGACGTTTTCGGCACGTACATGCCCGCCGCCCTGGTCTGGGCGATCATCGGCGGCATCCTTGCCTATATCACGCGCCTCGCCCTGCAACGCCTGCCGCTTGAGCGCTTCCTCTGGCAGACCGGTCTGCTCGACCTTGCTCTGTTCTTCCTGTTTTGGTGGGGCGTTTCCGCCCTGGCCGATATCCTCCTGCCGTTCGTGGTGGCGCATTGACGATGAATTTTGAAAACTTCCGCAAAACCTTCTTCAGCCTGGCGCTGCTGGGCTTGGCGCTGCTGGCGCTCTACGCCCTGTGGCTCCGCTACGAGGTCCGGCCCACCACGCGCGACGGCAAGGTGAAGGCCGATATCGTGCAGGTCTCGCCGGATGTGGGCGGCTGGGTTAGCAGCGTGCTGGTGCGCGATAATCAGGCCGTGAAGAAGGGCGATGTGCTGCTGGTCATCGACCAGTCCCGCTACCAGCTCGCGCGTGACGAAGCCGAGGAAAACCTGGAAACGCAGCAAACCTCGCTGGCCCAGGCCATCCGCGAGAACAACCGCAACCACAACCTCTCCACCGAAGTGGATACCGAGACCATCGAGCGCGGCCAGGAGAAGGTGGATCTGCTCAAACTCGCCGTGGCCCAGGCCAAAACCGCGCTCGGCGTGGCGCAGCTCAATCTGGACCGCACGGTGCTGCGCGCCCCGGTCAACGGCATCGTCTCCAACATGACGCTCCAGCCCGGCGACTACCTGACCGCGGGCCACGGCATCATGGCGATGGTGGATACGGATTCCTTGCGCGTGGAAGGCTATTTCGAGGAAACCAAAATCCCCGCCGTGCATGTGGGGGACAAGGCCGAGGTGCGGCTGATGGGCGTGGCCGACCCGATCGAGGGGCATGTGGAGAGCATCGCCGCCGGCGTGGTGGACCGCGAGCGCGAGGACGCCCCCAACACGCTCGACAACGTCAATCCCTCCTTCACCTGGGTGCGTCTGGCCCAGCGCATCCCCGTGCGCATCGCCATCGACCATGTGCCCGATAACCTGCCCTTGATCGTCGGCACCACCGCGACCATCGACATCGAACCCCGCCCGGGCGAGCCCAGCGTGCGCCGGAGCTGGCCGTGGTGAGCCGGCGTGCCCCCCTGGGCCTCGCCTTGCTGCTGGCCGGCTGCACCGTGGGGCCGGACTACAAGGTGCCGGACAACGCCCTGGTGAAATCGCCCGAGGCGCAGCTCGCCTTCTCCACCACCGGGCAGGCCGCCAATATCGGCCAGCCGCCCGCCGATTGGTGGCAGCTTTATAACGACCCGACCCTGAACGCGCTGGTGCCGCGCGCCTTGGCCAACAACACCAATATCCGCGAGGCCCAGGCAAACCTGGAGCGCGCCTATGCCTTCATCACGGTGGAGCGCGACGCCAGCACGCTCTCCGCCGGGGCCAGCGGCGCCGCCGTTTACGCCCATGACTCCGCCCAGGCCGTGCTGCGGGATACCGAAGCCCCGCGCCAGGAGGAGTACGACGCGGGCATCGCCGTGAGCTACGATCTCGACCTGTTCGGCGGCATCCGCCGCGGGGTGGAAGCCGCCAGCGACACCAGCGAAGCCACCGAAGCCGCGCGCGACCTGGTGCGGGTGAACGTGGCCGCCGAGACCACCCGCGCCTATGCCGAAATCTGCGACGACGGCAACGAGATCGCGGCGCTGCAACAGGTCATCGCCCTCGCCCAGCGGCAGGTGGGATACGTCAACCTATTGCGCCAAAACGGCCGCGCGGTGGATTTCGACGTCAGCGCCCAGCAGGAGCAGGTGAGCACGCTGCAATCCGAGCTGCCGCCGCTCCAGGCCCGGCAGCTCAACGCCGCCTACCGGCTGAGCACATTGCTCGGCCAGCCCCCCGCCGCCTACGCCCCCGCTTGGCTCGCCTGCCACGAGCCTCTGCGGCTGGCCCAGCCGATCCCCGTGGGGGACGGCGCCAGCCTGCTGCGCCGCCGCCCGGATGTGCGCGAGGCCGAGCGCGAGCTGGCCGCCGCCACGGCGCACATCGGCGTGGAGACGGCGGCTCTCTACCCCGATATCCGGCTTGGTGTTTCGGTCGGCTCCACGGGTGCGGCGGCCAGCGCCTTCTCCGCCGTCACCAACCGCTTCGCCGCCGGGCCAATGGTTAGCTGGGACCTCAACCAGGGCGCCACCCGCGCGCGCATCCAGGCCGCCAAGGCCGAAACCCGCGCCCGCCTCGCCGCCTTCGACGGCACGGTGCTGAACGCCCTGCTGGAGACCCAGACCTCGCTGAAAGCCTATGGCGCGCAGCTGGACCGGATAGACGAGCTGACCGCCACCCGCGACAGCGCCGCGAAAGTGGCGGCGGACACCACCGCCATGTACCAGGGCGGCCGGGTGGACGCGCTGACCGCCCTGACCGCACAGCAAAAGCTGGCCTCGGCCGACATGACCGTGGCCGATGCCGAGGCGGATGTGACCGAAAGCCAAATCGCCGTATTCCTGGCGCTGGGCGGCGGCTGGCAAACGCCTTAGCTTAGAGATTGTTTCAGAAACCGCTCCGGTGGCGCGGCTGGGCGTGATTTTCGAGCACCGGAGCGCGGAACACCGCGCTCAGACGGCCACCAGAGTAGGCTTGTGGGACAACCTCTTACTCGTACAGCCGGGCGGCGGCGCGTAAGCCCGCGCGGATCTGCGCCAGCACGTCCTCATCGGCCTTGGATGAGTGGACCATATAGACCGAGTGGGAAAACACCGGGCTGTGGGGCACCAGCTCCAGCAGCCCCTGCGCGATAAACGGCCGCACCGCGCTCATGCGGAAATAACCGCTACCACCCACGGCCAGGATGTAATCCAGCGCCAGCGGCCCGTGACTGACGCTGATGCCCGCATGGGCCAGCTCTGGATAAGCGGCCTCGTACCCCGCCAGGAACTCCTCGCCCCAATCCACGCGCACATGCGTCTCGGGCGAGATTTCGCCTTGCGCCCCCGTGGTGCGCACAAATACCAGCTTCTCGTCGATCAGCAGATCGTTGATCAGCCCCTGCTTCTGCTGCGCGGCATAAACGACTGCGATGTCCAGCGAGCCGTTCTGCACCTGCTCCACCAGCCGGGGGGCGGAATCGACCCGCACATTGGCGGCGATGCGCGGGCATTCGTCATGCATCCACACCAGCCAGTGGCGCATTAGCGGGTTCCACACGCTGAGTTCCGCCCCCACGGTCACGGCCAGCTCCCGCCCCGGCGGCAGCGCCACGGATTGGCAGGCCCTGTCCCACACCTGCACCAGCGTGGTGGCGAAGCGCAGAAACTGCTGTCCCTCCCGCGTCAGCTGCGCCCCTGTCTTGTTGCGGATGAATAGCGGGCGGTTGAGCTGCTGCTCCAGCACGCGGATGCGCGCGCTCACGGCGGTCTGCGTCAGGTGCAGATTGGCCGCCGCGTTCACGAAGCTGCCAGTCCTTACAATCTCAAGAAAAGTCCGCGCTGCGTTGATGTCCATGCCCTAGCTCCTTCCTTTCCAATCCCAGGCCAAAGGGCGCGCGAGTGGGCGTGCAGACCAGGTTGATCAGGCATATATGAAAATTTTTGATCGTTATAATGCATAGAATGAATTTTACCGCTGCCTGAAGCGGGAGTAGATATTCCAGTGTCTTCAAACCGTAACACTTCAAGCCTCCGAGAACGGGGGAGAAGGAATAGAGACTATGAATAAGCATCTTGTCGCCGCATGCACCGCCCTTGCTCTGGCTGGGTTTGGTCTTCCGGCATATGCGGCGCCGAGCGTCGCTCTGTCGTCCAGCATCACGGCGCACGCGCCGGCCGCCTCCCCCGAACCCCTGACGCAAATGCGCCACGAGATCGCGGTTTTGCAGAACGAGGTGAAGGCGCTGCAAGGCAATGGCGAGGCCTCGGACCTGACCACGCCCCACGACGCCGCCTATAACTGGTATTACGGCAGCCGCGCTTACCTCGGCGCCGCATAAACCGTCTCCTCCCGAATTGTGAACGCAAACGTGCCGGCGCGGTTTCGTGCCGGCACGTTTGCGTTTCAGCCTTGCCTGTGTGTGACGTTGACGTGACAGGGGATCACTCCGATAAGCCGCCCGGTCCCCTTCATGTCTTTCGCCAACACTCAAGAGGTGTGCCGTTCGCCAGATAGCCGTTCTGCCCTACCGCTCCATCGGAACCTCGCTGGACGCGCCGATCGAGGTGATGCTCGTCACCTCCCGGCGCACGCGCCGTTGGGTGCTGCCGAAGGGCAACCGCATGAAGGGCCTGCCACCCCATAGCGCCGCCGCGCGCGAGGCGTTCGAGGAAGCCGGGATCGAGGGCTCCACCTGCCCCACCCCGCTGGGCAGCTACCGCTACCGCAAGCTGCTGAACACCGGCGCCTCGCTGCTGGTGGATGTGGATGTCTATCCCTTCGCGGTGACGGGCGAGCTGGCGGATTGGCCCGAACAGGCCGAGCGCGAGCGGCGCTGGTTTCCGCTGGCCGAGGCGGCGAAGGCGGTGGACGAGGCGGATCTTGGCAACCTCATGCGCAGCTTCCGCAAGAGCGAGTTCGTCAACCTGAACAGAAGAACAGACCTGCGCGAGCGGATGCGCGCGGTCAAAGAAGGATTGCGTATGTTTCACTGGTTCCAGGCGCTGCTGCCCCAGCAGGGCCGCTTCTTCGAGCTGTTCGAAGCCCATGCAGAGACGCTGGTGGCGGGCAGCGGCGCGCTCACCCGTCTGCTCCAGGGCGGCACGGCGATGGACCAGCATATCCGCGAGATCCGCGAGCGCGAGGAAGAGGCCGACATCATCACCCGCGAGGTGCTGCAATCCGTGCGCCGCACCTTCCTCACCCCGTTCGACCGCGGCTCCATCACCAGCCTGATCTCGTCCATGGACGACGCCATCGACGAGATGCTGCAAACCTCCCGCGCCACCAGCCTGTACGAAGTCAGCGCCTTCGAGCCCGAGATGCGCGACATGGCGGCGATCATCGTCGACTCCGCCCGGCTGCTGGCCGAGGCCCTGCCCCTGCTGCGCAACATCCACGCCAACGCCGCGCGGCTGCACGAATTGACCGAGCGGCTCGTGCGCCTCGAAGGCCAAGCCGACGACATCCACGCCAAGGGCCTCAAGCGCGCCTTCAAGACCCACGGCGCCACCAACCCGATGGGCTTCATCGTGGCGCGCGAGCTGTATAACCATCTGGAAAAGGTGGTGGACCGCTTCGAGGACGTGGCCAACGAGATCGACGGTCTCGTCATCGACCACGCCTGAAGAGCCCCTCATGCAGCATATGACTCTCGCCATGCCCCTGCTGATCGGGCTGGTGGCCATGGCTCTGGCCTTCGATTACCTCAACGGCGTGCACGATGCGGCGAACTCCATCGCCACCGCGGTCTCCACCAAGCTGCTCACCCCCGTGCAGGCGGTGCTGTTTGCCGCCGTGTTCAACTTCGCCGCCTATTGGCTGTTCGGGCTGAAAGTGGCCGAGACCGTGGGCAAGGGCATCATCAGCAAGGATGTCATCACGCCCGAAGTCATCTTCGGCGCGCTGGTGGGGGCGATGGTCTGGAACGTCATCACCTGGTGGAAGGGCATTCCCTCCTCCTCCTCGCACGCGCTTATCGGCGGGCTGCTGGGGGCGGGCATTACCCATGCCGGGCCTAAAGCCATCGTCTGGGCCGGGGTGACCAAGACCACCAGCGCCATCGTGCTCTCGCCGGTGGTGGGGCTGGTGGTCTCCATGCTGCTGATGCTCATCACCAGCTGGCTGTTCATCCGCATCACGGCCGCGGGGGCCGAGGCCATCTTCAAGAAGCTGCATTTGTTCTCGGCGGCGGCTTATTCCGTGGGCCACGGCGCCAATGACGCGCAAAAGACCATGGGCATCATCACCGTGCTGCTCTACTCGCAGGGGCTGCTGGGGCAGCATTTCCATGTGCCAACCTGGGTGGTGCTGGGCTGCTACACGGCGATGGGGCTGGGCACGCTCACCGGCGGGTGGAAGATCATCGAGACGATGGGCAGCCGCATCACCAAGCTCGACCAGCACCAGGGCTTCTGCGCCTCGGCGGGCGGCTCGATCATGCTGTTCGCCGCCTCCACCTTCGGCATCCCGGTCTCCACCACACACACCATCACCGGCTGCGTGGTGGGCGTGGGGGCGGCGCGCCGGGCCTCGGCCGTACGCTGGGGCGTGGCGCATCGCGTGGTTATCGCCTGGCTCATCACCATTCCCGCCTCGGCGGCGGTGGGGGCGGGGTTCTACCTGCTCGCGGCGGCGGTTTAACCCGCCAGGGCCGCCTGCGCCGCGCCGCCCAGAAGCCCGCTCGCTTCTTTCAGCCCCACCCCGGTCAGGCCGCGCCGCAGCGCCTCGCGCATCAGCCAGGCCAGCATGTCCGCCGCCGTGGCGTAGGAGAGCCCGCCATGGGTGTGGATGTTGGAGATGCAGTTGCGCGCTGAATCCTGCGTGCCGCGCTTAGGGTTGTAGGTGAGGTAAACGCCCAGGCTGTCCGAAACCGTCAGGCCCGGACGCTCGCCGACGAGGATGGCGCAGAGCTTCGCGCCCATCGCCTCGCCGATATCGTCGCCCAACGCCACACGGGCCTGGGTGGCGATGATGGGGGGGGCAATGCGGAAGCCGCCGAGCCGCTCCATCGCGGCTTCGACCATCGGCACGGCGTTGTGCATCACCGCCGTGGCGGAAAGCCCGTCGGCGATCACCAGCACGGCGTCGTACTCGCCGCGCGGCAGTTGCTCAAAGCATTCGGGGGCCAGGCGGCGGCCAAGATCCGGGCGGCGCAGATACTGCTCGCGCCCCTCGGCCTCGCTATGCACGCAAATCGCGCCGGGCAGCGCGGCCTTCAGGCGGGCAAGGTCCAGCTTGGCGTGCACGGCGTCGCGCGCCACGGCGTGGGCGAACTGGAAATCCAGCACATCCTCCACCTTCATTGCATCGCCCGCGCGGCCCAGCCCGATGCGCGCGCGGGTGGCGAGGCGCAGCGCCTCCCAGGGGTCTTCAGGCGGCATCGCGGTGGTCTCCGATCAGGCGTTGCAGCACGGCGTTGGAAGGCGTGGGCAGCTTCATCCTTCCTGCACGGTCCACCATGTCCATCTTCTCCAGCCAGACCTCGAATTCCGGGGCCGGGCGGGCATTGAACACCGAGCGCAGATACAGAATGTCGTGATAGGCGAGCGACTGGTAGTTCAGCATCACGTCATCCGCCCCCGGCACGGCGATGACGAAGCTCACGCCAGCGGCGGTCAGCAGCGTCATCAGCGTGTCCATGTCGTCCTGGTCGGCCTCGGCATGGTTGGTGTAGCAGACGTCGCAGCCCATCGGCACGCCGAGGAGCTTGGCGCAGAAATGATCCTCCAGCCCGGCGCGGATGATCTGCTTGCCGTCATACAAATACTCCGGCCCGATGAACCCGACCACGGTATTCACCAGCAACGGCTGATAAGCGCGGGCCACGGCATAGGCGCGGGTCTCGATGGTCTGCTGGTCCAGCCCCCAATGCGCGTCCGCCGAGAGGGCCGCGCCCTGCCCGGTCTCGAAATACATCACATCGTTGCCGATGGTGCCGCGCTTGAGGGAAAGCGCCGCATCCTGCGCCTCGCGCAAAATGGAGAGGCTGACGCCAAAGCCCTCATTGGCCTTCTGGCTGCCGGCGATGGACTGGAACACGAGATCCACCGCCCCGCCGGCCTGAATCACCTCGATGGCATTGGTCACATGGGTAAGCACGCAGGTCTGGGTGGGAATTTCGTAGCGGCTGCGCAGCTCATCCAGCATGCCCAGCAGGCGCAGGCAGTTCTGCACGTTATCCGTGGCGGGGTTGATGCCGATCACCGCATCGCCCGAGCCATAGAGCAGGCCATCGAGCGTGGAGGCGGCGATGCCCTTGAGGTCGTCGGTCGGGTGGTTGGGTTGCAGGCGCGAGGATAGCCGCCCCGGCAGGCCCACCGTGTTGCGGAATGTCTTCACCACCACGCATTTACGCGCGACCGCGATGAGGTCTTGGTTGCGCATCAGCTTGCTCACCGCCGCCACCATCTCGGGCGTCAGGCCAGGGGCGAGAGCGGCGAGCGTGGCGGAATCGGCCTCGTAGGAGAGCAGCCAGTCGCGGAACTGCCCGACCGTCATGTGCGAGACGGGCGCGAAGGCGGCGGCGTCATGCGTGTCGAAGATCAGCCTTGTGACCTCGTCCTCCTCATAGGGGATCAGCGGTTCTTCCAGGAAAATCTTCAGCGGCAGATCGGCCAGCACCGCCCGGGCGGCGACGCGCTCGGCATCGGACGAGGCGGCCAGGCCTGCCAGTTCATCGCCCGAGCGACGGGCGGAGGCGCGGGCCAGAACGGCCTGCAGATCGGCAAAACGATAGGTTTCACCACGGAAACTGTGAGCATAATTCCCCATCGGCGGATAACACCACAGACTTTTACCAAAGCGCAACTCAAATTCCCCCCAAGAAGGACATCATTCCGCAGTCGGGCTTTTGTGGTTTTTATGCAACACATGCGGCCAAGGGGTTACGCATTGTAACCATTACGGCACCGCCCCTGTCGCTTTTCGACGCAAGCGCCAAAACAGCTTGAATTCAAAAGAAAATTATACAAACGGCGAATAATTCACGATAACTTTACATTGCAAGACTTTCTCGTACCCTTAAACTTATGAACACGCAGCGCATCCATATCATTGGCCCGCCGCGCTCGGGCACAACGCTTATGCACACATTGTTCTCCGTGTGCATGGGCGTGGATGGCGTCACCAGCCGCGAGGAGCGCATCTGGCGGCGCATGCCGCATGGGGAGCGCGTATTGGTTACCAAATGCCCCGGGGAAGAGTGTTTCGCTCCGCCTTTGTTGAAATTCGACCGCAAGCTATGGTTCGTCTTCATGCTTCGTGACCCGCGCGACCTGATTGTGAGCAAGCATGGCAGCGAGCCTGGGCGCTACTGGTCCAATCTGCGCCTCTGGTACAATGCGCTCGCCATTTACGAGGCGCTGAAAACCCATCCGCGCTTTACCGTGGTCCGGTATGAGGATCTCGTCCGCTCACCGGACACGGCGCAGCAGGACTTGCTGCGCCGCCTGCCGTTTTTGCGCAATACCGTGCCCTTCAGCCAATATCAGGACCATATCCCGCAAGGCGCGCGCCCGTCGGAACAGACTGTGCAGGCCATGCGGGGCATCCGCGCCGTCTCAGCTCAGAATGTCGGGGCCTGGCGGCAGCATCTGCCGCGCGTCAAGTCGCATATCGACCGTTACCCGGACCTTCCCGCCAGGCTGATCGGGTTGGGCTACGAACAGGATACAAGCTGGCTCAAGGCGCTGGAGAGCGTACCTGCCGACGACCAGCCGAGCATGGTGCCGGACAACCTGACCCTGCCGAAGCGCGCCCGCTGCGCAATGCGCTTCTATCTTCATGTATTCGTCTACCTCATGCGCCGCTACGCATGGGCAGGCCAGCCCCAAGCGTAAGCCGTGCAGATCATTCACGTCTCCAGTTTTCCCGTCACGCGGAAAAGCCCGAATCTGCACGCCGTCTCGATCAAGCTTTCCAATGGCCTGACGCGCAACGGGCATAACGTCGTTAATGTCTCGGACCGCGACGTGGCGCGGATGACCGGCTTCGGCTACCGCCGGCTGGGGATAGGCCGGACCAACAAGATCCTGCGCGATATCTGCGAGATGCACCGGGCGGACCTGCTGCTGCTTGGCCATGCCGATGTCATCTCGCCCGAGACGGTGGCGGCTATCCGGCGCGATCTGCCGGCCCTGCGGGTGATCCAGTGGAATGTCGACCCGCTGTTCGAACCGGACAATGTCGCGCGCATCAACACCAAGCTGGATGTGGTGGACGCGACACTGATCTCCACCGCCGGGGCGGAGCTGGAACAATTCCGCCGGCCGGGGCATCAGGTCGGGTTCCTGCCCAACCCGGTGGATTTCTCCGTGGAGACCGCGCGCAACCATGAGCGCGCCGACCTGCCGTTCGACGTGTTCTACGCCTGCCGCAACCCCGCCCATCCGCCCCGGCGCGTGTTCGGGCGGGATTGGAACATGAACGAGTTCTGCGCCACCTTGCAGAACCTGCGCCCCGGCCTGCGCATGACGCTGCCGGGCATAGCCGGGCGGCCGGCGCTGAAGGGGCATGAGTTCCAGCAATCCATGTGCGAGGCCGGAATCGGCCTGAACATCAGCCGCCGCCCGGATTCATGGCTCTACAGCTCGGACCGCCTCGCCCAACTCGCGGGCAACGGCATGGTGGTGGCGATGGAACGCGGCACCGGCTACGAGACGCTGTTCACCCCTGGGCAGATGCTCTTCGCCTCCAGCCTGGAGGAACTGGCGACAGGGCTGCACGCCCTGGCGGCTGATCCGGCGCAGCGCATGGACGTGGCCGCCTCCGGCCGCGCGCGCTACCACGAGCTGTTCAACGAGCGGATCGTGGCGCGCTATGTCGAGCAGGTCGCGCAGGGGCGGCTCGACCCGCGCGATTATGAATGGCCGACCCTGCTACCGGGCTGAAATCAGCCGCACCGGCAGCGGCCGAAAGCTCAAGCGCGCGGCGGGAGAGAATGGTCGCCATCTGGAGTACGAATAAACGAAAACTATCGATCAACAGCCTCTCCTTACCGCACCAACTTGCTCGGAAAACCATCCTGTCCTTAGAGTCGCCCCTGCCGGCGCCTCGGCCCCGGCCACGCCAAAGCATAGGAGGAACCCCATCATGTCCACGAAACTCGAAGGCGGCTGCGCCTGCGGCCAAATCCGCTATGAATGTAGCGCTCCGCCCATCTTTACCGCGCATTGCCATTGCCGCGACTGCCAGCAGGCCTCGGGCGGGGCGATGGCGACCGTCACCGGCGTGCCGGGTGCCGCCTTCCGCGTCACCAAGGGCGCGCCAAAATCGTTTCACTACGAGGGCGGCAGCGGCAAGGGGCTGGACCGGAATTTCTGCCCCAATTGCGGCTCGCGCCTGTTCACCGACAATGCCGGCGCGCTGCCGGATGTGACCTTCATCAATGTCGGCAGCCTGGACAATCCGTCCCAGGTTTCGCCCTCGATGCATATTTTCATGGCCAGCGCCCAACCCTGGGACAAGCCCGCCGATGGCCTCCCCCAATTTCCCGGCATGCCGGGCTAACCGGCTTACCCCCATAAAGGAGGATGCGGCGCCCAAGGCGCTCCCCGGCGCCGCATCTTCAAATCTTCTTCCCCAGTTACAATTGGTATCCCTATGATGCAGCGGTCCACCTCAAACACAGTTAGATGACATCTATGCCCTCTGAACGCTACGACAGCCTCTCCATTTTCCTGCACTGGGCCACGGCGGCCCTGGTGCTGCTGCAATTCGCCCTGGCGGAGACCTGGGAGTTTTTCCCCAAGCCGGAACGCCACCTCATGGTGGTCGGGCATATGTCCTTCGGGGTGATCCTCACCGCCATCTTCGCGCTGCGCCTTGTCTGGCGCACCAAGCCCGGCCATGTGCGCTTTGCCGCCGAGCCGGGGCTGCTGGGCCGCGCGGCCAAGGGCATGCACCATCTGCTCTACACGCTGCTGGCGCTGGAAATCCCGCTCGGCTTCTTCACGCGCTGGACGGACAACCACCCTTTGAGCTTCTTCGGCCTGCTCATCCCCTCGCCTTTCGGCGATGTCTCCAAGCCGGTGGGCGAGTGGGTGGACCAGATCCACGACGTCACCGCCTGGGCCATCATCGTGCTGGCCGGGCTGCACGCGGCGGCGGCGCTGTACCACCATTATCTCCTCAAGGACGGCGTGCTTCGCCGCATGCTCCCCACCGCCTGAAACGCTTGCCTTCGCCCCTGCCCTGCGGTCTAACCCTGGCATGAGCGAACAGACAGCCCTCGTCCTGTTCTCAGGCGGCCAGGATTCCACCACCTGCCTCGCCTGGGCGCTGGACCGCTTCGACCATGTCGAAACCATCGGCTTTGATTACGGCCAGCGCCACCGCGTGGAGCTGGAACTGCGCGACAATGTGCGCGCGAGGCTGGCGGCGCGCTTCCCCGCCTGGGCGGGGAAGTTGGGCGAGGATCATCTCATCGACCTCACCGTGCTTGGCCAGATCAGCGACACGGCGCTGACCACCGGGGCCGCCATCGCCATGCGGGCGGATGGATTGCCCAACACTTTCGTGCCTGGGCGCAACCTGATTTTCATGAATTTCGCCGCCGCCATCGCCTACCGGCGCGGCGCGAAACATCTCGTCACCGGCGTGTGCGAGACGGATTATTCCGGCTACCCGGATTGCCGCGACGATACGATGAAGGCCATGCAGCTGGCGCTGAATCTCGGCATGCAGGCACGCTTCGTCATCCACACCCCGCTGATGTGGATCGACAAGGCGCAGACCTGGAAGCTGGCCGAACAGCTCGGCGGCAAGGCGCTGGTGGAGCTGGTCCGCGACGAGACCATAAGCTGCTATAACGGCGACACCGCGCACCGCCATGATTGGGGCATGGGCTGCGGAACCTGCCCCGCCTGCGCGCTACGCGCCCAGGGGTGGGCGGCGTATCAGGGGCTTCAGGCCGAGTAGCAGCATTTATCGCCGCTGGCCTCGCGGTACACGCACACGCAAGCGAGGCCGGGCAGCTTGGGCTGGAGCTTGCGCCAGATCCACATGGCGAGATTTTCCATCGTCGCCGGGCCGAGATCGGTGATCTCGTCGAGGAAATGATGGTCGAGCTGCTCGCGCACCTCGGCCAGCACGCGCTCGAAGATGCCGAGATCCAGCAGCATGCCGCTTTGCGGGTCGGGCTCGCCGCGCAGCGTCACCTCGGCATGGTAGGTGTGGCCGTGGATGCGCTTGCTCGGCTCGGCATCCACCACGCGGATCAGCGTATGCGCGGCCTCGAAGTAAAAGCGTTTGGACAGTTCAAGCATCTTAGGGGATTCCGAGTATCTTGTGGGTCTGCACGCCCAGCCGCCAGCGCGGATGCGCCAGACAGTAAGCGATGGCGGCCTGGGTGTTGGCCAGGCGGTCCGGGCCATCCATGGGTTGCAGCAGGAAGGTTTTGAAAGCCATGCCGGCGAAAGCCGCAGGATCGACGCCCGGCTGCGGGTAGACCAGCTTCAGCTCGTCGCCGGAGGTGATCTCCAGCTTCGCGTCCGCCTTCGGGCTGACGCAGATCCAGTCCAGCCCCGGCGGCGGGGCGATGGTGCCGTTGGTCTCCACCGCGATCTCGAAGCCCTGCGCGTGCAGGGCGGCGGTCAGCGCCTCGTCCACCTGCAAGAGCGGCTCGCCGCCGGTGAGCACCACCAGCCGGTTGGCTGGCTCGCCAGCCCAGGCCTCGGCCACGGCTGCCGCCAGCGCTTCGGCAGTGGCGAAGCGCCCGCCGCCCGGTCCGTCCGTACCGATGAAATCGGTATCGCAGAACTGGCAGACGGAATTGGCGCGGTCTTCCTCGCGCCCGTTCCACAGATTGCAGCCCGCAAAGCGGCAGAACACCGCCGGACGGCCGGCATTCAGCCCCTCGCCTTGCAGCGTGTAGAAGAGTTCTTTGACAGCGTATGACATGGTGATTGCTGGCGGTCCTAGGCTTTCGGCACTGGCAAATCAACTCGCGACCATGGAGCTGCGGCGAAGCAGGCGGCCAGATAGTCCAGCAGCACCGTCACCCGCGCCGGGCGCAGCGCGCTGGGCGGGGTGACGAGGTTGACCGCGATGGGCGCGATCTCCCAGCCCGGCAGCACCTCCTCCAGCCGCTTTTCGGCCAGCTCGCGCCAGACCATGAACTCGGGCTGCAACGCCATGCCCAGCCCGGCCAGTAAAGCCGGGCCCAATGCGTCGGCGTTATTGGTCCGCAGCCGCCCGCGCATGGTCACGGTGTACTCGCCCTCCTGCGCATGGCGGAACCGCCAGACGCCGGGCGTGGCCGTGCCGGTGTAGATCAGCCCTTCATGGGCTGTCAGCTCGCGCGGGTGGCTCGGGCGGCCGTGGCGATCAAGATAGGATGGCGCGGCCACCAGCGGGCGGCGCACGGCGCAGAGGCGGCGGCCGCGCAGCGAAGAATCCGCCAGAACGGCGATACGCAAAGCGGCGTCGAACCCTTCGGCCACGAGGTCCACCAGCTCGTCGCTCAGGTGCAAATCGATCTCCACCTCGGGGTAGCGTTCCAGAAAGCCGGGCAGCAGCGGGGTGAGATGGCGGATGCCGAAGGAGACCGGGGCGGCGAGCCGCACCAGCCCGCGGGGGGTGAGCGATTGCGCCGAGGCCTCGGTCTCAGCCGCCTCGCCCTCCGCCAGTATCCGGTTGGCCCGCTCCAGCGCCCCACGCCCTGTCTCGGTAAGGGAGAGCCGGCGCGAGGTGCGGTGCAGCAGCATCGCGCCCAAACGCTGCTCCAGCCGGGTGATGGCCTTGGACACCGTGGGCTTGGACAGGCCCAGCTCCTCAGCCGCGCGGGCGAAGGAGCCGGTTTCAGCCACTTTGGCGAACACCGCCCAGGCCTCGAAATCAGGCAGCCGTATCATGCAATTTCAAGAACCGATCCGTTTCCACCATTTCTGTTTTAAACCACCACCCCCGGTCCTATTTCAATCCCATCGTAAGGCCGCTGAGCCTTCAGAAGAGGAGTGTTGAACATGATCGAGTTGCGCCCATTCAAAAAACTTGGCGGTGCCGACCACGGATGGCTCGACGCCAAGCACCATTTTTCCTTCGCCGAGTACCATGACCCCAACCGCATGGGCTGGGGCTTGCTGCGGGTGTGGAACGACGACGTCATCGCCCCCGGCACAGGCTTCCCGCCGCATCCGCACGCGAACATGGAAATCGTCACCTATGTCCGCAAGGGCGCGATCACGCATCGTGACCACTTAGGCAATCTTGGCCGTACCGAGGCGGGCGACGTGCAGGTGATGTCCGCCGGGACCGGGATCACCCATAGCGAATACAATTTGGAGCAGGAGCCGACGCAGATCTTCCAGATCTGGATCCGCCCGAGCAGCCGGGGCCACGGGCCGAGCTGGGGCACCAAGCCTTTCCCCAAGGGTGAGCGCGCGGGCAAGTTCATTGTACTGGCCTCCGGCTTTGCCGAGGATACGGATGCCCTGACGATCCATAGCGATGCCCGCCTGCTGGGGGCGACGCTGAAGGCCGGAGAGAGCGTTGAGTACAAGCTCGGCGCGAGCCGGCTGGCTTATCTCGTGCCCGCCAAGGGCAGCGTAGAAATCGACGGCCTGACCGTGCATGAGCGCGACGGCGCGGCCATCTCCATGCTAGACAATCTGCGTGTCACGGCCCTGGAGGATGCGGAAATCGTCCTCGCCGACGTGGCTGCCTGAACGCGCCGCTTTCGTTTCACCAAGGATAACTAGGAGGCACTGATGAGCAAAGTTCTGGTTTTATATTATTCTACCTACGGACATATCGAGCAGATGGCCGAAGCCGTGGCGGCGGGCGCCGCCGAAGCCGGGGCGATAGTGACAGTCAAACGCGTGCCGGAGACCGCGCCCGAGGCCGTGGCCAAGGCAGCGCATTTCAAGCTCGACCAGAAGGCCCCCGTGGCCACGGTGGCGGAACTTGTCGATTACGACGCCATCATCGTCGGTGCGCCGACGCGCTTTGGCCGCATGCCCTCGCAGATGGCGAGCTTCCTCGACCAGGCCGGCGGGTTGTGGGCGCGCGGCCTGCTCAACGGCAAGGTCGGCTCAGCCTTCACCTCCACCGCCACGCAGCATGGCGGGCAGGAAGTGACGCTGTTCTCCACCATCACCAATCTGCTGCATTTCGGCATGGTCATCGTTGGGCTGCCCTACAGCTTCCAGGGGCAGATGAAGCTCGATGAGATCACCGGTGGCAGCCCTTATGGCGCCACCACCATCGCCGGTGGCGATGGCAGCCGCCAGCCCAGCGAAAACGAACTCGCCGGTGCGCGCTACCAGGGCAAGCATGTGGCGGAAATCGCCAACAAGCTGTTCGGCTAAAGACGACGATACCGGGAGATGGCATACGCCGTCTCCCGCCCTCCCCCCTTCACAATTCGCAATTAAAGGAGCCCGCCATGTTCAAATATGGTGCCGAGACGTTCCCCGACGAGTTGATTTTGGTTTCCCGCTTTCTGCTCGTACTGTTGTTCCTGATCTTCGGCTGGCAGAAGATCACCGATTATGCCGGAACCGTTGCCTATATGGCGCAGACCGGCGCGCCTGTTCCCGGCATTTCCGCCGTCATCGCCATCATCATGGAATTGTTTGTCTCTGCGGCCATCGTGCTCGGTGTCTGTACCCGCCCGCTCGCACTGCTGCTGATGGCTTACACTCTCGGCACCGGGATCATCGGCCACCATTACTGGAACATGACCGGCATGGATCGGTTCGAGAACATGATCAATTTCTATAAGAACGTGAGCATCATGGGTGGGCTGCTGCTGCTCTACGTGACTGGCGCGGGGAAATATTCCGTCGACCGCCTGCTATCGCGCTAGAAATTTTTCATAGGCCCCGCATGACGCGGGGCCTATGGCTTTGTATTTTACGGCGTCAAACCCCAGAAGAACTGAACCGGCGTCGTCAGACCCGACACATTTTTGTTAAATGCAATCGGCTCGAAAAACTGCCCTAGAATGCCGACACTGGCATCATTCAGCACATCCTTTTGCACCTGAGCGGCTATTGCCTGCTGTTGCGTCAGCGTCGTAGCCTCGACGAAAGCTTGGCGGTCAGCTTCCAGCTTCGGATCGCTCGGCCAGCCTACCCAGCCAGTCTTTGAGTCTCCAGAATACGCAATCGCCTGTGGCGTGTCGATATCATCGGCAATCCACCAAGTATCGAACACGTTCCACCCGTTCTGGACACCACGATTGGAACGACGCACCAGCATCTGATCCCAGGTCATCTTCTGGACCTGAACATTCATCCCGATATTTTCAAGCGTCTTGACCGTCACATCGGTGAAGTCCGCCAGTACCGGAATATCGATAGGATCAAGCACAACCACTGGCGTACCGTTATAACCAGCCTGCTTCAGCGCGTAGCGCGCCGCTGTGGGGTTGGCCATCTTCATGCTCCAATTACCCGCATCGGTTGCGTATGTCGTACCGCAAGGGAAGATCGAATAACAAGTCCGCCACCAGCGCGGATCGGTACCGAATGCCGCCTGCATATAGGCGGTTTGATCAATGGCTTCGAGCACCGCGAGCCGTACATTCTTGTTGTTGAACGGCGGAATGAGCGTGTTGAAACGAATCATCCCCATTGCGCCGGGCGGCGATGTCGGTTCCACAATAATGCTCTTATCCGCCTCAAGTTCCGGCACAACACTCATCGGCGGGGATTCGTAATATTGCACATCGCCATAGATCAAGGCTTTGGCCGCCTCTTGCTCAGTGGCATAATGGATGAGATCAATCTCATCGGCCTTGGCGATTTTTGCGCCCGCCGCCAGCGAGGACGGGTCGGAGCGCGGCACGTAATACGGGTTCTTCTTATAAACAGCCTTGCTGCCCGGAACCCAATCCTTCATGATGAACATATACGGGCCGGAACCAGTGGGATCTTTGATCGACTGGTATGGACTCGTCTCGGCGATGCGCTTCGGCATCATGAACGGCACGTTCGACGACAATTTGGCGAGCGACGCCAGCACCAGACCATCCGGCGCTTTCAGTTGCATCACGATTGTCTTGCTGTCGGGTGCCGTTAAACTTACGACATCCTCAAATAATTGCTGCCCCGCACCATCACGCTTGCCCCAGCGCTCCAACGACGCCACGCAATCCCCCGCGGTGACATCTGTACCATCGCTCCATTTCAGGCCTTTACGCAGAACAAATGTCCACGTCTTTTGATCGGGCGACACAGACCAGCTATCAACCATTTGCGGTTTAGGTTGAAAATTCTGATCCATCGCAAACAGCGTATCGTAAACAAGATACCCGTGCGTCCTGACAATATACGCCGTTGTGGTGATCGGATCGAGCGTCTCCAAACCACTATGAACCGCCACACTTAGCGTTGAAGGCGCTGCGTGAACCTTATGCGGCATAGCCGTGCCCACAACAAAAGGCAGCAGGAACGTTGCCGACAAGGAAAATTTCAAAAGCTTCTTTAATGACATGGCATAAGCCTCCCGCTTATATCTTTCTCACAACCTCCAAACGCGCGGCTTCCACAACCACGCATGACGTCATTTTCTTTTCATATCAAAATATGAACTTTCTTTCCTTGATCAAGCTCAAAAAACTCACATCATAAATATAATTCCATAAAAAAACCAAAGCCTCGAAAACCGTAATTTTAGAGCCTTGCTTTCAATTGCGACATTGTTATAATTAGGCTTACTCAGCCTTAACCAAAAGGCCAAAAATGACAATAATTTAATAATCAGGATACGTTTTATGGCCGACCGTCTTGCGTTGCAAACCGCTCAGCTGGTCTCGATTACGGGTAATCCAGCCCCCCCGCCCAAGCGCGCTTCAACAGCCGCAGGATTACGTTTTTACGGTGACGAATTCGTATTCGATACAGTGTCCGGGATGTTTTTCCGCCTGAGCACAACAGCCAGTTTTATATTGAGGTCCCTGGTCGGCGGCACCAGCATTGCGGATATTCCCGCCTTGATGGAAGACCGCTACGGCATCGACCATCCCACCGCAACGAGGGACATCCAGCTTTTTCTGAATGAGCTCGCCGCAATAGAGCCTTTGGACCGCTTTATCCATGACACAGCACGTACAGATTAACTCAATCTCGGTTGCCGTTACAGGATTGCACCGCGGCGATAATCCTCAACCCGGCGCCTCAGTCATCGCGAGCCTGCGCCGCCGCTTCCCTGGGCTGCGGATCGTCGGCCTTTCCTACGACCCGATGGAAAGTTCGATCTATTGCCGAGATAACAGCCATCTCGACGCTGTGTATCTCCTGCCCTACCCCCGCACCGGCCCCAAGGCGTTGCTCGAAAGGCTGGAAGCCATCCTCGCCAAAGAGAAAATAGACTGCATCATCCCCTGCCTTGACTCTGAAATCATGAATTTCATCGAGCTGCAGGGGACACTGTCCAAGCGCGGCATTAAAACCATGTTGCCCAGCAAAGCTGCGTTCCTGCGGCGCGGCAAGGAGAATCTCTCCATGCTGTGCAATCGCCTTGGCATGCCTACCCCGGAAACCAGAGTGGCCAAGGATTCCAGCGAGCTGAGCAAATTCGCCGAGCAGATCGGCTACCCGGTTTACGTCAAGGGCAAATATTACGAAGCTCATCTTGCCACCAACGAAGCCGAACTCCGTGCCAATTTCGACGAACTTGCCGAGCTGTGGGGCCTGCCGGTCCTGGCGCAGGAGATGGTGATCGGCGAGGAGTATGATATTGTCGGCCTGGGAGATGGCCATGGCAATCTCATCGGCAGCTGCTCGATCCGAAAGATGCTGCGTACTTCTGCGGGAAAAGGCTTCGCCGGTGTCGTGATCGCAGATCCGCGCCTTGATGATCTTGTCCGGCGTTTTATTCGCGCGCTGCGCTGGGCGGGTCCGTTCGAGTTGGAGTTCATCAAAGCTCCTGGGCGGCCGCATCTGTTGTTTGAGATGAACCCGCGCTTTCCCGCCTGGGTAGATTTTCCCTCACAGCTCGGCTGCAACCTGCCTGCCCGCTTGCTGGAACATCTGATGGGGAGCGAGGAAACGCCCCTATCCACATGCGAGGCTGGGCGCATATTCATTCGCCATTCGGTCGATGTGCTGGGCGATATTTCCGATCTTGCGGAACTCGCCAGCACCGGCGAGCGCACCAGCTCGCCCGTCCTCAACTTCCCTGGGAGGCCATAATGGATCGTTCTTACGTTCCCCCCGTCATCAGTGGCGAACTCGGCCGCAACGCTCCTCGCGTGGCGGAAGACCGCAATTTTTATGCGCGCGGCCCCCGCGCACCATCGCTGTTTCAAATCGACGGCCTTCCCGTCACCGGCCTCGTCGAGGAATTCGGCTCGCCTCTCTTTGTCTTTTCTGAATATGACATCCGGCAAAAAGCCCGCAGGATGCGTGAAGCCTTCAAAAGCCGTTATGGCAAGACGAGCTTCGCCTGGTCGGTCAAGACCAACTATCTCAACGCCATCTGCAAGATCTTCCAAAGCGAAGGCTGGATCGCGGAAGTCGTCTCTCAATTCGAATATGAAAAAGTCCGCAGCATTGGCTTTGCCGGCAGCGACATCGTCTTCAATGGCCCCTACAAACCACGCGCGGCCCTGAAGACGGCGATCGAAGAAGGCGCCATCATCCAGATCGACAACTGGGACGAACTCAGCCAGATCGAGGAGTTGGTTGCCGACAGAAAGAAGCCCGTGGATGTCGGGCTGCGCGTCTGGCTGGATGCCGGCATTAAACCCGTATGGTCGAAATTCGGCTTCGCACTGGAAAATGGTGAGGCGGAGCGTGCCGCCACGCGGATTCTGGAAAACAAAAAACTGCATCTGCATACGCTGCACAGCCATATCGGCACATATATTCTCGCGCCCGACGCCTATGGTGTTGCGGCCAAGAAGCTTCTGCATCTGCGCGAGGAATTACGGCACAAGCATCGTCATCTGGTGCCCTGCCTCAACCTTGGCGGCGGCTTCCCCTCGCAAAGCCTTCTGCACGGCTTTACCGCTCCCGTGGAGCAGGTCGTTCCGCCCATTGAAGCCTATGCGACTGCGATCACCAACGTGCTCCGCGAACTGCCCCCTGACGAGCAACCCTTGCTTCGGCTTGAGTCCGGGCGCTGCCTCATTGACGAAGCCGGCTATCTTCTCAGCTCGATTATCGCGGTCAAAGGCGTAAACCGCCCGATCCTCACCGATGAGGATCTCTCCGCCCGCGCCTACAAAGAGCGTATGATTTTGAACGAGGATTCGCGTATCGGCTATGTTATCGATGCCGGGATCAACCTGCTCTACACTAGCGCCTGGTATCAGTTCCAGATCCTGCCTGCACGCGCCATAGATGCACCGCCCATCCCATCGCGCATCTACGGCTCGCTCTGCATGGCTATCGACGTGATACGCGACCATGTGGATCTTCCGCCGCTGGAAACTGGTGATATCCTGACGATCCACCCCGTTGGGGCCTATAACGTCACGCAATGGATGCAGTTTATCCAGTACCGTCCCGCGGTGGTGCTGATCGGAAATAACGGCAAGGCGGATGTCATCCGCGCCCGTGAAAAGCTCGAAGATATTTGTGGGCCGGAATGCATCCCCAAGCATCTGGCAGAATGAAATAATGTCCGAACAAGCCAAATCCGGCGAATGGCCGCAAATCTCGATGCGGCCCATGCGCCGCGCGGGAGACCAGCTCACCGCCCGGATCGGCGGCGCGCTCGGCTCGGTCTTTCTGATCGGCGATCCCAAGCTCGGCCTGCTGCTCTGGGCAGCCGTCACGATCGGCCATATGCGCGCCCTGATCTTTGGTTTGTTCGGCATGTGGATTGGCGATTTCATCGACCGTCTGGTGGGCGTGCAGGATAAACCTGCCCTTGGCGGCGGCATCCGGGCCAATGCGATCCTCGCCGCGATCTCGATCTCCTGGCTCACCTCCACCTCTTACGCGCCGGTGGAAACGCAGATCCTGGTGACCGCGCTGGGGGCCAGCGCAGCGGCATTGCTCACCGCGGCGTTGCTGCAAACCCTCTCCAACACGCTGCTCCCGCCAATGGCGCTTGGGTTCAGCATTGTCGCCGGCACATTGTTCATGCTGTTTCCCGTATGGGTGGCGGGCGCCTCCAGCACGCTGCTCACTTGGCCTGCCCCGGTTAACGCCATCACCGATGTGGAGATCTTCGTCCGTTCGCTTGGCTCCCTGCTGTTTGCACCTAAGCTGCAAGTCGGGCTGATCGTCGGGCTGGCATTGCTGCTATGGTCCAGGGCTATTTTTGTCAGCGGGCTTATCGGGTGGATGGCCGGGGCGCTCACCTCAATCGAACTACAGGGCCTGTTTGTGCCATGCTACTGGCAACCAACCTCGTATAATTTCTTCATCGCCGGCATGGCGCTGGGGGCGGCGTATTTTCTGCCGGGCTGGCAGAGCCTTGGCTTGGCGGCGATGGGCGGTGCGGCGGCCGCGATCATCGCGACACTCATCCAGCACATACAGCCGGATTTGGCGCTGCTGCCATTCCCGGCCATCATCACGGTGTGGATCGGCTTGGCCGCCTTCAACCTGAGCCGGGACGAACCCTTGTTCCGCCGCAATACCCGCCCCGGAATGCCGCCGGAACAAGCCTGGCTATACGAGGTCGACCATGTCCGCCGCTTCGGCCATGATGAACCTTTGCTCGTCGTACCCGTCGCGGGGGCCGTGCGCGTCTCCCAGGGGTTTTCCGGCCGGCTGAGCCATGCCAACGCCTGGCGCCACGCGCTCGACTTCCAACGCCCTGCCGGAGCCTCGATCTGGGATGCGCCAGTCACCGCGCCCGCCTCAGGGGTTATCGAGCGCGTCAGGGATAACGTGGCGGACAATCAGATCGGCATCTGCAATTACGCCGAGAACTGGGGCAATTATATCCTGCTCCGCATGGACCAGGGGGGCTGGGCGCTGCTCGCACATTTACAGCAATCGAGCATCGCCGTGGCTGCCGGAACGCATGTGGAGCTGGGGGCCTATTTGGGCAAGGTGGGCAATTCAGGCCGCTCGCCCGTGCCGCATCTGCATTTGCAGGTGCAGGGGACACCCTTCATCGGGGCACCGACCATCCCCTTCCGCTTGGCCAATTATGAGACACAACCCCAAGGCGGCTCCACAGCAGTCTGGCGGGAATCCGGCATACCGCCGGAGGAAGCCATCATCACCGCCGCCTGGCCTGTTCCCGCCGTTTATAAGCTGCTGACGAGCCAGGCACCCGGCACAAGCGTATGGACGGCCGATGTCACCGGCACACTCCCGGCGCGCTACCGCCAGCCGCGGGGCCGTACGAAGATCGAGCGCCTCACCACCCGGCTGAACAGCGCAGGGGAACACATCCTCACCTCCGCCTCGGGCGATGCCATGATGTTGCATCTGGACCCCGACGCGTGGCGTATACGCGAGGTCCAGAGCCTCCGGGCACCTCTGCTGCGCTTGCTGGCGCTGGCGGCTGCCTCTGTTCCCTATGCCGCCAGGCAGGCCATGGAATGGCATGAACCGACGCTGGCCGGGGCCTGTGCCGCCGGCCCCTTCAGCCTCTCGCTCTGGCCCTACAGGCGGCTGCCCGTGCCGGAGATGCACTGCCTCTGCCTGGAGGCTCCCGCTGCGGAAACCGACATGCTGACGGTGGAGTCCACACCTGTCAGGCCCTCCCCCCTGCTGCCCTCGAAGATAACCTGCACCTTCCAGCGCCTCCGCGGCCCGGTGAAGATCGAGGCGGTGTTCGAGACCGGCAGCGTGACCTATGCACAGCTCTCCTTCGAACCCGGCTCGCCCCTCTAACCCTCCTCAATCCTGCCGGACGTCAGGCGTCAGCCGGCCATTGAAAAAGGCGAGCATCTTGGCCTCGCTATCCTGCGCCGCCTGGGGGTCGTAGCCAATCCAGTGGCCCTGGTAGAGTTGCTTGGGGATGTCGATGTCGAAGGAATGCACAGCATCGGGGTAGGTGACTTCGGCAACCCCCTCGCCGCTGGCCCTGATCCGCGAGCATTGGCTGGGGGAGACCCAATTATCCTCACCGCCGTTAAAGATGAGCAACGGCGAGACCAGAGCCACCGACTGCCCCGGATACACCCCGCACCACGGATAATAAGCCACCACGCCACGAAACGCGTCAGGGCCATTAAACGCCTTCACGCCATCGGCGTTCGCCGCCTCCAGCGCCACGCTGCCGCCATTGCTCTGGCCCATCAGGAAGATGTCCTTCGGCTCCACGAAAGACTGGGAGCGCAGGTAACGCATTGCGTCGAACGCGTCATGCGCGCGGTAGGTAAGCGCCTGCCTTAGCTGCGAATCGCTGGCGCACATACCGTCGCCCGAGAGGCCACGCGGGCCGAAACTGTCCACACTCAGAACCACATAGCCGTGTTCGCTCAGATATGTGGAGAGAAGCTGCAGCGAGTAGCGCACGGCGGGCTGCCAGCCACCGCAGCCGTGCATCAGCACCACGGCGGGGAACGGTCCGTTGCCGAGGGGCTTGTCCAGCTCAGCCATGAGCGTGACCTGCTTCGCCGTGAACGGGTCTGAAGCGGGGAACTCAACCTGCTCCTGCGCCCTGGCGGTTCCGGCCAGAGCGCATGACACGCCAACCATGGCCGCAAGTGCCACGGATAAAATACGCACGATTTTCATTACCGCTCCCAGAGGTGCCTCGGCGGGGAATCCACCCGCCATAGCCTAGGAAACGCCGGTTACAGCCTCAATCGTCAAATTAAATTTCGCCCACAAGGCCTTTTACAGCTTATATTTTAGCCCAACATACACGCCGATCGGCGCGCCGATGGAATAGCTGCGCGGGTTGGAATAATTCGGGCTCTGCGCCACATACACCCCGCCATTGCCCGAAGTGGGCGAGAACGTGCCATAAGTGTAGTAGGCCTGATCCGTCAGGTTCTCGATGGTCCCGAACACCTGCAAGCGCCGCGTCACCCAGTAGCTGGAGGTGAGGTTGAGCACCACCGAGCCCGGCATCGGCTTTTCCAGATTCGCGGCGTCTCCCACCAGATATTCGCTGCTCTGGGCCGTGCCGTTCAGCCCGATGCTCCAGCGCGGCGAGATATCGTAGCTTACCCCGGCCTTGAGCACATGGCGCGGCACCATGGGCACACGGTCGCCGGGGGTTACGGTGATGTCGCCATTGACGTCGGCCCCGGGGTTGTAGGCCGAGGAGACCAGGAACTGGTTCTGATAGGTGGCGTCGGTAAAGCTGTAGTTGAGATAGGTATGCCAGCGCGTCGTCTCGTAGCGCAGCCCCAGCTCCACGCCCTGGCGGCGCACATTGCCGATATTGGAGAAATACCCCGCCCCTTGCGGATTCAGCGGCGATTGCAGGAACTCGATATCGTCGTTGGTAACGGAGCGGTACAAATCCAGCGTATAGGTCAGCATCCCGCCGCCCGGCCCAAAGGCAGTGCCCCGCAAACCGGCCTGCACCTCGCGCGTCACCATCTGCTTCAGCGGCGGATCGCCGGACATGAAATTGGCCAGCGTGCAGGAATCCGCCGGGCTGGCGCAGGAGAGTTCGGCAGGCGTGGGCACGGCGTTCTGCTCGGACCATCCGGCATAGGCCGTCAGGCCCGGGGTGAGCTTGTAGCTCAACCCCACGGCCGGGTTGAAATGCGCGTAGTAATGCTGCCCGTTCAGCCCGCCCCCGGCGGCGTTGGGGTCCGCGGGAAGCTGGTTGTGCAGGTTGATCTGCGCGAGATTCAGCCGCCCGGCGGCGGTAAGGCTGAGACGGTCGGTGAGGTCGAACGTGTCGGACAGATACGCGCCGTAATACACGTTGCGGATGCCCACGCGCGTGGGCACCGTGCCGGGCTCGTCCACCACGTAGCCTGGGTTGGGGGTGTTGCCGGGCGTGTAATACACGCGGTTGTTCAGACCGAGCGCGCCATCATAGGCCGCGGCGGCGTACATGGTGTAGGCGCCGTCCAGGCTCACCCCCCCGGTGAGGGTATTGCCATGCCCCAGCAGCTTTTCGCTGTCGGTCACCTGCCCGGCGAGGCCGAAGGCGTTGGTGTTGGTGCTGTTCAGGGCAAGCTGGCCGTAATTCCCGCTATCACCCAGATAAGCCGGGATCGGCACGCCCCCCACGCCGGTGGCCACCGAGCCGTCACTCTGGCACAGATAACCTTCGTTCACCCCTGGGCCGCAGGGCGTGTCGTTGGGGCCGTTGCCGTTGGTCAGGCCCTCGTGCAGGTTTTCCATATAGCCGGTGAGGTTCATGCTCAGCGTGTCGCTGAAGCGGTGGTTCAGCGTGGCGGCGATCTTCACATATTTGTCGTCGATGCGGTTGGGGCCGGTGAACTGCGCGGAGGGATCGACAGCCAGCACATCCTCCGGCACCGCGCCGGGGCCGTTGAGCGCCGAATGCGCCACCGTGACGTTGATATGCAGCTCGGTCGTCTCGCCGCGCCAACCGAGATCGCCGTAGAAATTCTGGATGTCGGAGGATTGTCCGTCGCGCCAGCCGCCCTCATGCGCGGCGGAGACATCGACATAAGCCGCCGTATTGCCGCGTCGCAGCCCGTATTCGAGATTGCCCTCGATGCGCCCGAACGAACCGCCGGAGAGCGAGATCTCGCCGCCCGGATCGGTGAAACCGTTCTTCATCCGCACATCCACCGCGCCGCCCAGGGCGTTGAGGCCGTAAGCCGGGTTGCCATCCTGCACCGAGAGCGAGGCGATGGCCTCGTTGGGCAGCAGCGACCAGATGGCGACGTCCCCGAACGGGGCGTTGAAGCGCGCGCCATCGACGTAAACCGAGAGCCCGGCGGGCGTGCCCTGGATCGGGGAAAGTTCGAAGCCGTGGTAGAAGATATCCGCCTGATACGGGTTACCCTGGCTCTGCGTCTGCGTCACGCCGGGCATTTCCTGGGCCAGTGCCTCGGTGAGGCTGGCAGTGCCGTTGGGCCGGAGTTGGGCGCGGTTGAGGGTTTGCACCGGGTGCGGCCATTTACGCTGGTCAATCACCGCCCCCCCCGCCGGGGCGATATGCACCACGATCTCGCCCGACACGGTCTGCTGTTGCGCCCAGGCAGGCGCCGTGCCCGCCAGCAGGAGCAACGGCACTGTCAGATGGTTTTTCTTGTTCATGGGCGCCCCCTTCTTCTCAGCGTTTCTACGGACGCCTGTATTTAAACTCCGGCGGCGGTGCGGCGGCTTCCGCCAGGGCGGCGGCGCGGATGCGCTCATGCTGCGGCGAGCGGTGGCAAACCGGATCGGTGGCCGTGGCATCGCCCACCAGAGCTAACGCCTGGCAACGGCAACCGCCGAAATCCACCTCGCGCTGGTCGCAGGAGCGGCAGGGCTCCTGCATCCACTCTGTGCCACGGAAGCGCTGGAAAGCGTCGCTGGCGTCCCATATCTCGCCAAGCTCCCGCTCACCCGCACGCTCGAAGCTCATGCCGGGAATGGAATCCGCCGCATGGCAGGGCAGCACGCGGCCATCAGGCGCGATGTTGATGAACCGGCTGCCCCAGCCGCCCATGCAGGTTTTCGGCAGATCGGCATGCAAATCCGGCAGCACGTAGTCGATCACCAACTGCCCGCGCAGCGCCTCGCGCCGCTCGGCCACAATGGCGTCGGCCCGCGCCAGCGTCGCCTCATCCGGGATCAGCGCCGCGCGGTTGGCCAGCGCCCAGCCATGATACTGCACATGCGCAACTTCCAGCCGCCCCGCCCCGAGGTCCAGTGCCAGGTTGATGATCTCGTCCAGACGGTCGAGATTCTGCCGGTGCACCACGGCGTTCAGCGTCAGCGCCATGCCGAGCTGCGGCACCAGCCGCGCCACTTCCAGCTTCTTCGCATGCGCGCCCTCGTAAGCCGCGATACGGTCGGCGCTCTCGGCATCCGCGCCCTGGATGCTCACCTGCACATGGTCCAGCCCGGCCTCGGCCAGAGCGCGCAACTTGGCTTCGTCCAGCAGCACGGCCGAAGTGATGAGATTGGTATACAGCCCGACCTTGGCGGCATGCGCCACCAGCTCCGGCAGATCGCGCCGCAGCGTCGGCTCGCCGCCGGAGAAATGGATTTGCAGCACGCCGAGGGCTGCGGCCTCATCCATCACGGCTTTCCAGAACTCGGTATCCCGCTCGGCATTGGCCTTGAGCAGTTCCAGCGGGTTGGAGCAGTACGGGCATTGCAGCGGGCAGCGATGTGTCAGCTCCGCCAGCAGCGCCATCGGCGGCGGATGGATCGTCATGCGGTAATCATTCCCTTGTCGTGCAGGCCAGAGAGCAGTTCCACCACATCCGCCCGCACCGTTTCCAGTTCGGTTTCGTATTGCTTGGCCAGAGCCGCGCAGAGAGCTTCGATATTGGTGGCGCCGTCGAGCTTTTCCAGCACCGCGTTGGCGATGTCGTCCAGCACCAGCACGCGCTCCGGGGCCAGCAGGATATGCTGGCCCCGAGCGGCATCGAAACGGCGGCGCACGCCGGGCTTTAAGCGCGGCACCGCCTCCAGGGCGAGCACGGTCATGCCGCCACGGGCAGCGAAACGGCTTCGGAGAGGAACGCTCCGGCCGGAATCATCCCCGGCGTGACATAGGCCAGATACAGCGCATCGAGCTGCGCCCAGAGCAAATCGCATTTAAAGCGCAGCGCGCCGAGTGCCGCCTGCTGCTGCTCCACCGTGCGGGCATGCGTCTTCACGTAGTTCAGCGCGAAATCGGCATCGCGCGGGGCCTGATGCAGGCGGGCGTTGAAATAGACCAGCGTGTCCCGGTCCACGAAATCGTAATTCGCCAGCATCCCGGCCACGCGTTCGGAAATGATGATGGGCGAGAACATCTCGGTCAACGAGGAAGCCACAGCCTCCAGCAGCGAGCGCTCACGCACGAAATTCACATAGGCGTCTACCGCGTAGCGGGTGATGGGCAGGATGGCGGTGCAGGATTCCACCAGCTCGGCCTCCAGCCCCACGCCGGTGGCCAGACGCAGCCAGCGGGCGATGCCGCCATCGCCCGGCGCGTCGCCATCATGGTCCACCAGGCGCTGGCGCCAGGCGCGGCGGGATTCGGTATCGGGGAAACGGCCGACGATCAGCGCGTCCTTCCGGGGAATGCTGCACTGGTAGTAATAGCGGTTCAGCGCCCAGGCCTGCACCTGCTCGCGCGTGCAGCCGCCGGAATGCAGCATCTTATGGAACGGATGCAGGTTGTGATAATGAGTCGCGCCGATTTCGCGCAGCGCGGCTTCAAGCTCATGATCGTTCAGCAGCTTCATGTCGTTACCTCCATACCGTCATAGGCAATCTCCCATCCGGCTTCGCGCACCTGCGCTGCTTCCGGCGAGTCGTCGCATAGAATCGGGTTCGTATTATTTATATGTATGAAGATGCGCCGCCCCAGCTTCACGGGGGCGAAGGCGGCGATCGTCCCGGCTTCGCCGGAGACGCTGATGTGACCCATGCGGGTCCCGCTCTTATGGCCCAGCCCGGCGCGAATCATCTCGTCATCCTGCCAGAGCGTGCCATCGAAAAACAAAAAGTCAGCGCCATCAACACGGGCGCGCAGCGCATCCGTCACGGCGTTGCAGCCGGGGATGAAGATCAGGCGATGCCCGGTGGCGTCGGTGATGTCGAGGCCGATCACCGCATCGGGCGAGAGCAGTTCCTCGATATTGTCGCTGGCCTCGGTATAAAGCGGGATCTTGCCGCCGACGCGGAAGGGCGAGACGGTCAGGCCCAACGGCTCGCCGCGCGCATCACGGATCTCGTCTGTGGTGCCTGCATCCAGCACGCGGCGCGGCACGCGCTGGCCGGGCAGAACGTCGAAGATGACATTGCGGTGCAGAATATCCAGCACCGAGGCCGGGCCGTACAGGCCGAATTCGTGGCCCTCACGCAGCGAGAGCAGGCCGGTGATGCAATCCACATCCGCCCCCGTGAGCACCACCGCCGCAATGGGCGAGCCGCGCAACGCGCCGGGCTTGGGGTGCAGGCAGGGGGCTTTGTTAATCTGGTCGGGCAGATCGGGGCTGGCGTTCAGCAGCACCCAGCGCGCACCATCGGCGGACACGGCCAGCGAGGCCTGCGTGCGCGGCTTGGCGTGCGGGTCGCCCGTGCGGGCGCGGCGGCAATTGGCACAGCCGCAATTCCATTGCGGGAACCCACCTCCCGCTGCGGCGCCGAGTACCCGGACCTTCATTACGATTGCCTGAGAGGCGGGTTACCCGGCGCCATGCGCTGATTACTTCCGCACGGCGGAGACGTAAGAGTTGATCTCGGTGCCAACGCAGATTTCGGTCACGGTCGGTTTACGCCACATAGTCACTCCTCCTTATATTGTTCACTTCGCCCTGAACTCAGATGTACGGCGGGCCACCGCAACATGGGAATAGGCCGGGACCGGCAAAAGCCCCGGCCAAAAGATTACGGCTTCTGCGAAACCAGCGACTCTTTGGAACTAAGCCCAGCGGTGTAATCGAACTTGGTGGTCCCAGCCGGATAGCCGTTCTGCTGCAGGATGTAGGCGAACACGTCCTCATACTGCTCATGCGTCAGGCTCGCGGGCTGGCCAGCGGGCATCTGCAGCGCAACTTCAGTGAAGACCGGGCCGATCGTGTACTTGTTGCTCGCGCTGGCGAAAGCCTGGCCAACCAGAGCCGGGCCGGCGGCACCGCTCAAATCCGCGCCGTGGCACATGGCGCAGTTCTGGGAGAACACATCCGCGCCGGCCTTGGCTTGGTCGGCGGTGTAGAGCGCGGGCGGAGCCGCGAGGGCCACCGTGCTGGAACCAGCCAGCAATGCGGCGCCAAGCAGAGCGCGGATCTTCAAGATATTCATTCCTTATATCCTCTTCAGTTTTTCACTCATCAGCCGCCTGGTACGGCGCCACCAGCGTCTTAAGCTGTCCCGCCTGCTTCAGGCGTTCCAGACCTTGGTTGAACGCCCGTGCCTGCGCCGCGGCCTGCGGCGTGTACAACGCTACCACATTCCAGGCCGCGTCGGGCATAGACATTATCGCTGTGCGTAAAGCGTGCGGATGAGCCGTTTCCTCCCGTACCAACCAGGGCTGCCACACCATGGCGCTCCCTACTTCGCCCTTCAGCAGCGCGGAAAGCAGGTCGTCATTGGTATAGTACACATGCTCGGCATGGGCGGTCTGAGTATTGAAATAGCCGTTCGGCACGGTGAGGAAGTCCACGCCGATATCAGCCTTGGCCGCCATGGCGGCAAAACCCTGCACGGGCGCGCCGGTGGTGGCCATTACAAAACCGGTCCTGGCGTAAGGCTTGGTCGCCTGCAGCCCCTTGGGCACGCCGAAGCCACTCGCCTCGACGGGTACGCCCATCACCAGATCGCACTGCTTCGCCATCTTGGCGAAGGCCTTGGCCGGGTCAATCTTCGCGTCGTCGCTATCGCCGCCCACACCGTCATCGCCGGTGTTGAGCTTCACGATTTCGGCGCGTAGCCCGCTTTGCGCCGCCACGGCCTGGGCCACGGCGAGGTCGGTGGCGGAGAGCGGGTTGGCCTCGTCCACGCAGAAGCGAATAGCGGCGCCACCTGCAGGAGATTGGGCGTCACCGGCAACCGCATGCGCGGGCGAGGCCAGGACCATGGCGGCGAGAACCGCCATGGCGCCTTGGGCTGCTCCCGGCGGCACGCGCCGCCGGGAAACATCCGCCTTACGAGGACGGCAGAGCGAAGACATAGAGCTGCCCGCCACGGGGGATCTTGACTTCGGGAGCCGCCAGCTTGCCAGCCCAGATCGGCCACACGCCGCCCCAGCCGGTCCAGATGGCGACATACTGCTTACCGTCGATCTGGTAGGAGATGGGGTTGGAGATAATGCCCGAGGTGAGCTGCGGGCTGGTCCACACCACCTTGCCGGTCTTGGCGTCAAAGGCCTTCAGGAAGCCGTCAACCGTACCGGAGAACACCACTCCGCCCTTGGTGGCCAGCGTGCCGGCATCCCAGGGGTAGGCGCTCTTCTGTTCCCAGACCTGCTTGCCGGTCGAGAGGTCGATGGCCTGCAGCGAGCCGTACTGGCCGGGGCTGGTCGGGTCGTCCTTCATCTCGAACTTCTCACCCAGGAAGGGCAGGCCGGCCGAGTAGGTCACCGGCACGCCGACCATGGTCATGCAGGCGTGCAGCGTGGGCACGTAGGCCATGTTGGTGTCGGGGTCCACGGAGCCGGGCCACCAGTTCTTGCCACCCAGGAAGCTCGGGCAGGTGAAGATCGATTTGGTCAGGGTCGGCTTCAGCGCATCGTTGGTGATGGCGTGGCCGGTCTTGTCCATGCCGAGGATCGAAGTGTCGTGGATGAACGGCTTGGCGTAGATCAGCTTCCCGTTCGTCCGGTCGATGGCGTAGAAGTAACCGTTACGGTTGGCTTCCATAACCGCCTTGTAGTCCTTGCCCTCATAGGTGATGTCCGCCAGCTGCGGCGTGTTCACGCCGTCATAGTCCCAGCTGTCGTTGGCGGTGTACTGGTAGTACCACTTCATCTTGCCGGTATCCGGGTCCAGCGCCAGCACGGAGTCGGAGTACAGGTTCTTGCCGGGGCGCATCTTGGCCAGCCACGGGCCAGGGTTGCCCACGCCCCAGAACAGGGTGTTGGTCTCGGAATCATAGGTACCGGTGATCCAAGCGGCGCCGCCGCCGGTCTGGTACATACCCTTCGGCCAGGTGTCGCCGCCCGGCTCATTCTCGGAGGGGATGGTGTAAGTCTTCCACACCTGCTGGCCGTTGGTGGCGTCCAGCCCGACGATGAAGCCGCGCGCGCCGTACTCGCCGCCGCCGGAGGCGATGATGACCTTGCCGTTCACGATCAGCGGGGCCTCGGTGATGGAGTAGCCCACACCCGGCTCGGCCAGGGAGACGTTCCACTGCTCCTTACCGGTGGTGGCGTCCAGCGCCACGACATGGTTGTCCAGCGTACCGAAGATCACCGAGCTGCCGTACACGGCAACACCGCGGTTATTGGTGTCGCAGCACAGGGTCTTATAGGCCGCCGGGGCGATCTTGTAGTCATACTGCCAAATCTTCTCGCCGGTCTTGGCGTTGTAGGCGATGACGTGGTCCTTCGGCGTGGTCACGAACATGTAATTGCCGGAGACGATCGGCGTGCCTTCGAAACCGTCGGGGATGTCGATCTTGCCGGAAGCCCAGGCGGTGGTGAGGGTGGAAACGTTGTCGGTGTTGATCTGGTCGAACGGCACGTAGTCGCGGCCCGCGTAATCGCGGTTGAACATCAGCCAACCATCGGAGGAGGAGGCGCCGACGAGGTCGCTCTGGCTCACCGGCGTGTAGGCCGGCGGGGTGGGCATCGCCTCGGGGGCGGCGGTCTGCGCCTTGGCGGGCACGGCCAGCGCCGCGAACGCGGCCAGGGCCAGCCCGGCACAGCCGAACGCGGTAGCGCCCTTAAGACGGTGTTGGAGACTTATTTTCTGCATTTTTCACTCCCTAGTTAACTACGTACGCTTAATTTCGTTGCGCGCGCCAGCACGCGCCGGCCAGGAACGTCCAGCTGCCTCATTCCGGCACGCTGGCACGATTTGCCCTAAAAGTCCTGATACAATGTCGCAATAAACCGTTCATCCGGCATGCCGCCCCGCCACTCCCGCGGCTTTCAAACCGGCCACCACAGACGCAATACGCCCTGCCTGCATCAGCACGAACTTCCTCCGAATCGCCACGTATCGCGGCTCTTGATTGTAGCGAGTGACGGGTAAGCAAACCCCATGCCACATTAAAAAACGCGGCGATGCCTGGGTTTCCCCCCAGGGCACCGCCGCGTTGAGCGTCACAAAACATGACAACGCCTCAAAATGGGACGCCACAGCTGTGGCACCCGCGGCAACGCGCCGCAGTGCAACAAATCAGCTTTCGCTAAGGCGAACCTGGAATTTGCGCATCTCCAGCTCGGCGAAATAAGCCGGGTGCAGGCATCCACATAGGGCGCATGAAGCGGCTCGGGATGATC
Source organism: Acidocella sp. (assembly GCA_027451225.1). GTDB lineage: Bacteria > Pseudomonadota > Alphaproteobacteria > Acetobacterales > Acetobacteraceae > Acidocella. The sequence goes on from DAIDJU010000155.1 coordinate 48,005, forward strand.
GCACGGCCGGAGATGAGATCCCTGACGATACCAGCGCCCATAAACCCCGCGCCGCCAAGAATAGTGATGATCATGCGACTTCCTATCAGCTATGTTTGCGCCCCGCAGACTCGTAGAACCAGTCATCCGGGTACGGATACCACCAGCCCTGCCTCTGCGGTTTGTGGTCGATCACCACCATCTTGCTGCGGCGGAAGGCATCCAGCCCCAACCGGGAAAGCTCCCGGCCCAGGCCCGATTGCTTCCAGCCACCAAAGGGCAGCGCGTCATTGTCGATAAGCGGGTTGTTAACCCATACCATGCCCGCCTCCAGCCGTTCCGCCGCCTCCATCGCCTCCTCCAGACTGGTGGTGAAGATGGACGCGCCAAGCCCGAAAGGCGTGTCGTTGGCGAGTTCAATCGCGTGGTCGAAATCCTTCACCCGCATCACGGCCGCAACGGGGCCGAAGCATTCCTCGTGCATGATCGCCATATCCGGCGTGCAACCCGCCAGGATGGTCGGTTCGTAGAACCAACCCACCGGCTGCTCAGGCGGAATACGCCCGCCGGTAACAACCTCGGCCCCCTTGGCCCTGGCATCCTCCACCAGGCGAATCACCTTATCCCGCGCGGCCTTGGAGACCAACGGCCCGATCTCGGAGCGCTTCAGCCCGTTCCCCACGCGCAGTGCGCGCGTCTGCTCGGCGAAACGGCGGAGGAAATCGTCATATACCTCCTCCTGCACGAAAAGCCGTTCGGCGGAGGTGCAGACCTGCCCGGTCAGATGGAACGCCGCCGTTACCGCCCCGGCGGCCGCCACATCCAGCAGCGCATTGGCGGTTACGATCAGCGGGTCGGAACCGCCCGCCTCGATCACCGCCGGCTTCATCCGCCCCGCCGCCGCCACGGCCACGGCCCGGCCCGCCTCCACCGAGCCGGTGAAGGCCACGGCATGGGTCTTGGGCGAGTCGATGAGTGCCGCCGCCACTTCAGCCCCACCGGGCAGGCAGGCGACGAGCCCCGGCGGCAGATCGGCGAACACCTGCATGAAGTCCAGCGTGGAGAGCGTGGCGACCGGCGCGGGTTTGATGATGCAGCCATTCCCCGCGGCGAGCGAGGCCGCCACCGTCCAGCACATCAGCAGCACGGGGAAGTTGAACGGCATGATGTGCACCGAGAGCCCCAGCGGCTCGTAACGCGCGAACTGGAAGGACCCGGCCTGCGTGCTGCCCGCCACCTTGCCCGCCTCATCACGCGCCATCTCGGCAAAATAGCGGAACACTCCGGCGCAATTCGCCAACTCGCCTATGGCGTCGGGGTAGGTTTTGCCAACCTCGCGGGACATCAGCTCCGCACAGCGGCGCATGTCCGTGGCCTCTATGCGGTTCGCCAGCTTGTGCAACGCGGTAGCCCGGCTCTTCGCATCCAGCCGCGCCCAGCCACGCTGCGCCGCGCGGGCGGCATCCAGCGCCGCCTCCCGCTCTTCCGCCATGGTCTCGGCAATGCGCCCCACCACCTCCAGCGTCGCGGGGTCGATCACCTCCCGCGCGGGGCCTGAAGCTGAATGCCAGGTGCCCGAGAAGTAAACGGGGCTCGCGGGATCGAACATGATGACCTCCTGGCAGGTGGCGCGGAATACTTTGACAGTACCCAGCCCCAAAAAACCACGTCAACTCAGGCCGAATACCACAGCCCCAGACCGCAATTGCCTAAAAAATAAACGAACCGCCCCGAATACCCCATCAAGACGCCAGAAAATTAGCAGAAAAATCACAAATCCACCCGGAACACACCGGCAAAAAAAGAATGTTTCCAGCAAACAGCTTAAGCTTTGAAAAGCTTCCAACTATTCCGGCACCGGCTGGGTTGACGCCTTATTTTCCCCGATTGTACCGTTTGCTTAGCGAAAAACAGAGGCCTCATGCCCAAGACAATCGCATTCTTCCCAGAGGCCGCGTTTGGCCCTGCACTAAATTCTGTTGGCATCGCTCAGGCGGTGGCGGCGCGCGGCCATAAACCGGTCTTTCTGTCCGATCCGGGTTTCGTCCCGGTCTATGAGGGGTATGGGTTTGAGGCCCATCCGGTGAACCTCTCCGCCCCCATGCCGCCCGAACAAATGGCCAAATTCTGGGAAGATTTCATCAACGGCCATATCCCGAATTTCAGCAAATCCCCCTACGAGCAGATCGATAATTACGTGAAGGATTGCTGGGCCGCGATTGTGGACAGCGCCAAATGGGCACAAAAAGACCTCCCCGGGGTGCTGAGCAAGATCGCTCCGGATCTGATCTGCGTTGATAATGTGATCCTCTTTCCCGCCATCAAGCAGTTCGGCACGCCCTGGGTGCGGATCATCTCCTGTTCAGAGAACGAGATCGAAGACCCCGAGATCCCGCCGCATCTCTCGGGCTGCGGCGCCAAGGATTTCGCCTGCCATGCGACGTATCGAACAAAGTTCAACGAGGTCATCAAGCCGATCCACGATGATTTCAACGCCTTCCTGGCCGAATGCGGCGAGGCGCCCTACCCGATCGGCCAGTTCTTCGAAGCCTCGCCCTTCATGAACCTGCTGCTCTACCCAGAGCCCGTGGCGTTCGAGCGCAAACACCCGCTCGACCCCAAGCAGTTTCAATACCTTGAAGGCTGCGTGCGCCACGAGAAACCCTACGAGATCCCGCATTTCGCCGAGAATAACGACAAGCCCCTTATATATGTCAGCTTCGGCAGCCTCGGCGCCGGCGATACGGCGCTGCTGAAGCGGATCATCTCCATTATCGGCAAGCTGCCCTACCGGGCGCTGATCAATGTCGGCGACTACAAGAATGTTTACGAGACCCTGCCAGGCAACGTGATCATCGACAGTTGGTTCCCGCAACCCTCCGTCATCGCGCAGGTGGACGCCGTGATCCACCATGGCGGCAATAACAGCTTCACCGAATGCCTGTTCTTCGGCAAGCCGGCCATCATCATGCCCTATGTGTGGGACGGGCACGACAACGCCACCCGCGTCGAGGAAACCGGCCACGGCTTCAAAATGCCGCGCGCGGGCTGGGCGGACGAGGAACTCGCCGCCAAATTGCAAACCTGCCTCGTAGATCCTGCCCTGAAAACCAAACTCGCGGCCACCGCCGCGCATATGCAGGCGCGCAGCGGCCCGGAAAAGGCAGCCACCATACTGGATGACCTGCTGCATGCCTGACGGCTTAAGCGCAAGCGCGCCACATATCCACGGCGCACGAGATTTTTCAACCCTGAAAGACTGGGACGCGCCGCCAGATGTGCTCGAAGGTCAATCACATTCCTCCGGGCAGCTTCTATACAAGAGGCATGGAACAGGCAGCGAGAGCGGATTACGGGTCTGCACGCCTGGGCGGTGGCGCCTTGCCATCCCGCACGACGAATTCCGCCCCTTCGCGGAGACCATCCGCAACCATTATTTCCTTACATGATCGGACCATTTCCGCATGCCCAGCGCGCCTTACCTCCGCGATCCCCTCACCCTGACCGAACTGGACGATTGGGGCGTGATTCCCACCATGATCGAAGGAGAAAGCCGCACCTCTGGCAAGCTGATCCACAAGGGCCCGCAGGGTGAGTCCGAATGCGGCTTCTGGACCTGCACCCCCGGCAAATGGAACTGCCATGTCACGCGTGACGAGTTCTGCCATTTCCTCGAAGGCCATGCCACCTATGTGCACGAATCCGGCGAAGAGATCGAAATCACGCCCGATACGGCAGCATTTTTCCCCCAGGACTGGAAAGGTGTTTGCACCGTGCATGAAACCGTGAAAAAACTTTATATGATTCGTTGACTGAGGGACCATGACAGTGAACGCAACACCCCTGCCCCGCCACGATGTCCGGCTTGAGAATGTGGTGAAGCAATTCGGCCCTTGGGTGGCGGTGAACAACATCTCGCTCACCATCAAGGGCGGTGAGTTCTTCTCCCTTCTCGGGCCTTCAGGCTGCGGCAAATCCACCACGCTTTCCATGATCGGCGGGTTCGAAACGCCAAACTCCGGCAGCATCTATCTCGGCGGCGAGGATGTGAGCCGCCTACCTCCCTATAAGCGGGACGTGAACACCGTGTTCCAGTCCTACGCCCTGTTCCCGCATCTCACCATCTTCGAGAATGTCGCCTTCGGGCTGCGGCGCAAGGGGCTGCCCAAGGCGGAAATCCAAAGCCGCACGCAGGAGATGCTGGAACTCGTCGATCTCGGCGGTTTTGCCAAGCGCAAGCCGGGGCAGCTCTCGGGCGGGCAGCAGCAGCGCGTGGCGCTGGCGCGCGCGCTGGTCAACCGCCCCAAGCTGCTGCTGCTCGACGAACCTCTCGGCGCGCTGGACCTGAAACTGCGTAAGCAGATGCAGTTCGAGTTGAAGCGCATCCAAAGTGAGATCGGCATCACCTTCCTCTTCGTCACTCACGACCAGGAAGAGGCGATGGCGATGTCCGACCGTCTGGCCGTGATGTCGCGCGGGCAGATCGAGCAGATCGGCACGCCGGCCGAGGTGTACGACCATCCGGCCACTGAATTCGTCGCCTCCTTCCTCGGCGCCTCCAACCTCATCCCCGGCGAAGTGATGGCGCGCGGCGACGACATCACCAGCGTGAAGTTGGAGGATGGCGCGGTAGTGAAACTACCCAGCGCGGCGCTGAAGATTTATGGCAAGACCATCAAGATCGGCGTGCGGCCAGAGAAATTCCAGATCCTCACCGGCAACGAGACGGCGGAGCCGGGATGGAACGAGATCGAGGCGGTTTCCGGCGTGTCGGTGTATCTTGGCGTCAGCCATCAATATGTGATGACCAGCCGC
>DAIDJU010000156.1 GCA_027451225.1 Acidocella sp.
CGCCGCCGAGATGCCGCTGTCGCATCTGCATGCGCTGGATGCCCAGGCGCTGCTGGCGCGCGAGTATAACCAACAGGGCGACAGGATCGACAACGATCTGGCGGGGCGGGATGCGGCGTTGATTGGTGCTGCGCCACGCCCCTTGCCAACGGCGCGGGAGATTGCGGCGGGGTATGGCGGTGGGTTGATTGCCGGGTTTGTCGCGGCGCAGGCGCGCAAGGGCGTGGCGGTGATCGGCGGGTTGCCGGTGGATGACCGGGCGCAGGCGCTGCCGGCGGATTTACGGGCGGCGATCCGTGCCGTGTATGTGGCCAATGGCGGCAGCTTTGCCCTGCTGGCGGATGAAAGCCATTACCCGGCGGCGGATTTTTTCAACAGTGAGGATCATCTGGCCAAGCCCTGCCAGTATGTGCAGTCCATCGCCCTGGCCGCGCTGCTGGGGGCGGATCTGCATCGCCCCGTGCATTCGCCATCGCCCGAGGTAACGGCGATGGCGGAGACCTGCCCGCAGTCATAAAAGGTTTTGGCGCCGCTTTTTTCAAAAAGCGGCCTTCACCCGATCTGCGGCGCCTCCCGCGCGGCGGCGCGGTGCCAGGCGGCGCTGTCATCCTCGTCGAACAGCTCGGCGAGTTTGCGCATCATCGTGCCGCCCAGCTCCTCGGCGTCCACGATGGTCACGGCGCGGCGGTAATAGCGCGTCACGTCATGCCCGATGCCGATGGCGGTCAGTTCCACAGCGCCCCGGGTTTCGATCTGGCGGATCACGTCGCGCAGATGCCGCTCCAGGTAGTTCCCGGCATTCACCGAGAGGGTGGAGTCGTCCACGGGCGCGCCGTCCGAGATGACCATGAGGATGCGGCGATATTCGGGGCGGGCGAGCAGGCGCTTATAGGCCCAGAGCAGGGCTTCGCCGTCGATATTCTCCTTCAGCAGCCCTTCGCGCAGCATCAGGCCGAGATTCTTGCGCGCGCGGCGCATCGGCATGTCGGCGGCCTTGTAGACGATGTGGCGCAGATCGTTCAGCCGCCCGGGATTGGCGGGTTTGCCGTCCTGCACCCATTTCTCGCGGCTCTGCCCGCCCTTCCAGGCGCGGGTGGTGAAGCCGAGGATCTCCACCTTCACGCCGCAGCGCTCCAGCGTGCGGGCCAGGATGTCGCCGCACATGGCGGCCACGGTGATGGGGCGGCCGCGCATGGAGCCGGAATTATCCACGAGCAGGGTGACGACCGTGTCGCGGAACTCGGTCTCCAGCTCGCGCTTATAGGTGAGCGCCAGTTGCGGATCGACGACGATGCGCGCGAGGCGGGCGGCGTCCAGCATGCCTTCTTCCAGGTCGAACTCCCAGGCGCGGGTCTGCTGGGCGAGCAGGCGGCGTTGCAGGCGGTTGGCAAGCTTGGCCACCAGCGCGTGCAAATGCTGGAGCTGTTGGTCGAGCTGCTGGCGCAGCCGGGCCAGTTCGTCCGGGTCGCAGAGATCCTCGGCGGCGACTTCTTCGTCGAAGGCGGTGGTGTAGGGGTGGTAGAGGCTGGCATCGCCGGTATCGGCGGGCGGGCGGCGGGTTTGCGGGCCGGAGGGGGCTTCGCCCGCATCGGCGGACATGTCCTCGGGCTCGCCGTCCTCTTCCTGGAAGTCGTCGCCGGACTCGCCTTCGGCCATGTCGGGCTGGGCGGCCAGCAGCGGGGCTTCCTGCTGCTCCTGGCGCTCGCCCTCGCTCTCCTGGCTGTTATTCTGCTGGACCGTCTGCTCGCCCTGGTCCTGGGTCTCGTTCTCGCTCTCGTCGTCGCCCGGGCCGGGCTCGGCCTCGGCGAGGTCCACCGCCGCCAGCAGTTTGCGCGCGGCGCTGATGTAATGGGTCTGGTCGTCCTGGGCGGAGGCCATTTCGTTCAGGGCGTCCTCGGCATCCTGGCTCAGCGTGTTGTGCCAGAGGTCGAGCACATGCCGCGCTGATTCCGGCACCGAGCCCGGGTCCATGCGCTCGCGCGCCAGCAGGGCCACGGCCTCGGCCAAGGGGAGCTGGTCGCGGGCGCTCATCTTGTCCACCCCGCGGGCGATGCATTCATCGTCCAGCTTGTGGCGCAGATTGGCGGCCACGCCCGCCATGTGCCGCGCGCCGTAAATCTCCACGCGGGCCTGTTCCAGCGCGTCGAACGCCTCGCGGGCGTCGCGCGCCATCGGGGCGCGGGCGTTGTGCAGGGAATCGTCGTGATGGCGCAGGCGCAGCGCCATGGAATCGGCGGCGGCGCGGAGCTTGGCCATCTCGGCGGTGGGCAACGCGCGCGAGGGCGCGGGCAGACGCGCGCGCTTGTTGTTGCTGGCCAGCCCCGCCGGGCCGGGCTGGTAGGCGACCTCAAGCTCCTGCGTATGGGCCATGGCGCGCAGCGTGTTGGCTGTCGCCCGCTTGAACTCCTCGGCCTTGCCCTGGTCCTGCTTGCCGTTCATGTCGCGTCAGCCCGGCTGGCGCAGGCCGGTCGGGATCTCCGCGTTGAAGCAGCGCTGGTAGTATTCGGCCACGGTCTGGCGTTCGGCTTCATCACATTTGTTGAGGAAGGAGAGGCGGAAGGCGAAGCCGACATCGCCGAAGATGCGCGTGTTCTCGGCCCAGGTGATGACCGTGCGCGGGGACATGACGGTGGAGATGTCGCCCGCGATGAAGCCGGCGCGGGTGAGGTCCGCCAGCGCCACCATGCGCTCGACCTGCTGCTTCTTCTCGGGTTGGTCGGCGGTGATGCCCATCTTGGCCATGATGATGGCGGTCTCCTGCGCGTGGGGCAGGTAGTTGAGCGTGGCGACGATGTTCCAGCGGTCCATCTGGCCTTGGTTGATCTGCTGCGTGCCGTGATACAGCCCGGTGGTGTCGCCCAGCCCGACCGTGTTGGCGGTGGCGAACAGGCGGAAGGAGGGGTGCGGGCGGATCACGCGGTTCTGGTCGAGCAGGGTCAGCTTGCCCTCGACCTCCAGCACGCGCTGGATCACGAACATCACGTCCGGGCGGCCGGCGTCGTATTCGTCGAACACCAGGGCGCAGGCGTGTTGCAGCGCCCAGGGGAGGATGCCCTCGCGGAACTCGGTCACCTGCTTGCCGTCCTTCAGCACGATCGCGTCCTTGCCGATGAGGTCGATGCGGCTGATGTGGCTATCGAGGTTCACGCGGATGCAGGGCCAGTTGAGGCGGGCGGCCACCTGCTCGATATGCGTGGATTTGCCGGTGCCGTGATAGCCCTGAACCATCACGCGGCGGTTGAAGGCGAAACCGGCGAGGATGGCGAGCGTGGTCTCGCGGTCGAACTTATAGGTGGGGTCGGCCTCGGGCACATGCTCGGTGCGCAGCGAGAAGGCCGGGACTTCGAGATCCGAATCGATGCCGAACACCTCACGCACCTTCACCTTGATGTCGGGCAGGTTGATCGCCGAGGTGGGAGGGGTGCGGTTTTCGGCGGTCGCGGCGATGTCGTTCATGTCTCTTCGGTCCTTCAAGGCTGCGTTCGATTTTGCCATTTAACGCGGCTGGCGGCTAGGCCAGTTTGGCGCGCAGCGTGGCATAGGCCAAGTTGATGGTCTTCAGCCGCTCCTCGGCCTGCTTGCTGCCCTGGTTGGCGTCCGGGTGGTGCTTCTTGGCCAGGGCTTTGTAGGTGGCTTTTACCGTGTCGAGCGAGACCGGCCAGACCAGCTCGAACACCTCCAGCGCCTCGCGCAGTTCGGGCGGGGTGTTGGCGCGCGTGGCCGCGCGCGGGCGTTCACTGCCGAAGGCGAAGGCGTGCAACTCGGCTTCCACGGCCTCTTGCAGTTTGGCGGCGCTGCCGTTCTGGCCCAGCGGCCAGCTTGGGCGCTGCCAGGAGGCGTCGGCCCGCGCCGCGGCCTCGATCTCGCCCGCGGACATGCCCTTATAGTAGTCCCAGGAAGCGTTGTATTCGCGCACATGGTCCAGGCAGAACCAGTGGAATTCGCGCAGATTGGTGCGGGATTTGGGGGCGCGGAACCCGCCTTCCAGTAGGCAGCCGGGGCTGTCGCAGCCCTGGCCGGGGGCGGCCGGGTCTGGGGCAAAGGCGCGCGGCTTGCGGTTCGTCGAAATCATGGCCTTAATGTGCGCCCTCGCGCGCGAATGGCAACATGCGATGCGCGCAGAGATGCGATGAAAGGATGCGGATGATGAGCACACGGGCCGAACGGATCGAGCAGGCGTTGCGGGTGGCGTTCTCCCCCACGCTGCTGGCGGTGGAGGATGAAAGCCGCCGCCATGCCAAACATGCCGACAAATTCGATCTGCCCGCCGGGGAGACGCATTACGTCGTGACCATGGTGGCGGAGAGCCTGCGCCCGCTCTCGCGGCTGGAACGCTCGCGCGCGGTGCACGAGGCGCTGGCGGCGGAGTTCAAGGGCGGGCTGCACGCGCTCTCGCTGAAGCTGAGCGTGCCGGAAGCGCCGTGACCGGGCCTGTCCGGCTGGGCGACCTGACCGCCCCGGCCTTTGCCGCCGCCCTGGGGCGCGAGCCGGTGATCCTGCTGCCGTTGGGTAGCCATGAGGATCACGGCCCGCACCAGCCGATGGGCGATTACCTGCTGGCGGATATGGTCGCCGAGCGCATCGCGCGGCGGGCGCATGAGTTGGGCGCACCGGCTTATGTGGCCCCCAGCCTGCCTTACGGCGTGGCGGATTATTTTGGCTCCAGCCCCGGCGGGCTGGCGCTTTCGGCGGAGAGTTTCCGCGCCGTGCTGGAGGATCTGCTGCGCGGGCTGCTGCGGCATGGGCTGAGGCGCATCGTCATCCTCAACGCCCATGGCGGGAATGTGCCGGTGATCCATCAGGTGACGCTGGCGCTGCGGCGCGAGACGGGGATGGTGATCCCCTCGTTCTATCTGTGGAAGGTGGCGCGGCAGATTATGGAGCAGCGCCTGGAAGGCCAGGGCGCGGCGCGGTTCGGCCATGGGGCGGAGCCGTTGCTCTCGCTGAATCTGGCGTTGCGCGGGGATTGCGTGCGCGCCGAGACTGGGCCGGAGCAGGTGCCGGGGCGGGTGTTCGGGCTGCCGGTCACCGGGTTCGGCACGGTCAGCTTCGAGGGGCTGGCCGTCGAGGTGCCCACGGAGTTCGACGATGCGCCGCGCGAGGCGATCGCCGCCGCCTGGGAGCAGGGCAGCGCCGCTTTGGGCCAGGATGTGGCGGCGGCGCTGGTCGAGGCGGGGGCGCGGTTCGTGAACCTCGTCTATTCTAGCCCCGGCACAGCTCCAGAAAGCGCCGGCTAGAGACGATCTCGGTGGTGGCGTTGCGCCGCCGGGTCATGGCCTCCTTATCCTGCCCCCATTGGGCTTCCTGCCAGAGTTCGTCGGCAAAGGCGGTTTCGGCGGCGGCTTCGGGGGGCAGCGCGCCCTCGGCCACGGCGAGGGCCAGCACCAGACTGCCCATCACGGGAACGAGCACGCCCAGCGCGGCGAGGCCGTAATCGGTATAGGCCTCGAGTGCTTCGGTGAAGCGGGCGGCGGTGTCGGCGGGCTGGTCGATAGGCAGCACGCCGGTGGTGGTGAGCAGCGCCACCGCGTAGCGCTCGCGCGCCCAGTGCAGCCATTTATCCCATTGCGCGGTCTCGTGCGCCACCAGCGGGGCGGGGCCTTCGGCGCGGTAGCAGAGCAGATCGTTCAGCCCATAGGCGGCGAGCTGACGGATGATGTCTGTCCGGTGCGGGCGTATCCGGTCCTGCGCGGTGCTGGTGAACTGGGTGAGTGGCAGGTTGTTGGGCGAGAACTCCTGCGGCGCGGCCGCCCATTCGGCGGCGATGCCCTCGGCCAGCGGGGCGTAGGGCACGCGGAGCGCGCCGCCGCCGGGGAGTTTCAGCGGCTTGGCGTCGAGCAGGACGGAGAAGTCTTCGCCGTCCTGGGTGACGGTCGTGGTGGTCCAGAAGCGTTTCATTAGTGGCCAAGCAAAGCGTTGAGGTTGGCGGGAGAGCCGGGGCGCGGGGCCGCGGCCGAGGTGGGGGCGGCGAAGCTGCCCGGCGGCGGGGCGGCGGGGCCAGGTTGGCCGAGCCGGGCAAGGCTCAGCGCGGCGGGGCAGAGATCGCCGCCCGCAGCGGGCAGGGCGGGCGCTGCGGTGAGTGTGGGCTGGGCGAAGCTGCCGCCCAGCATCACCGCGCTGTTGGCGGCTTGCCCGCGCGGCTGGGGTTGCAGCGTCACGGCCAGGGTCTGCTTGCCGAAATCCAGGCCGCCGGCGCCGCGCAGGCTCAGGCGGGCGCTGTCCAGCGCCAGGGCGCTCACCGTGCCGGTGCCGTTGGCGGCGTCCACCCTCAGGGCGGCGCAGCGCAGGGGCACGGGGCCGGAGGCGGCGAGCTGCGGGTCGGCGAGGTTGGCGGTTTTCAGTACGCCGCCCAGCAGGGCGTTCAGCGTTGCGCCGTCGATAACGCCGTTCACCGCCGCGAAGCCCAGGCTGCCGTTCAGCCCGGCGGCGATGCTCTGAATGTCATCGCCCGTGCTGGCGGCTTTGAGCTGGAGCTGGGCGGTGCCCTGGGCATCGCCGGGTAGGCCGAAAGCTTGCAGCAGCGGCGCGAGGGCCAGGGCCGGGGCGGAGAGTTGCAGCGTCTCGGCGGCCGGGGCCTTCGAGGCGTCGATGCCCGCGCTGGCGGAGACCTCGCCGCCCGGCAGGTTGCCGCTGAAGGGGCTGAGGGCGAGCACGCCGCCAGTGGCGGTGAGATGCCCCTGCAAGGCGGTGAAGTTCAGCTTGTGCCAGACGAGGGAGTCGGCGGAGAGCTGGATGTCGGCATCGCCCAGATGCAGCCAGGCCAGGGGCAGCGCCCAGTTTGGCGCGGAGGCTGGCGCTGGCGTGGCGGTGGGCAGCAGCGGCGTTGGGGCCGGGGCGGGCTGGGGCATGGCGGCTGCCAGCGCGTCCAGGTCCAGGCTGCTGAATTTCAGCGCCAGTTGCAGGTTGGGGTGCGCGCCGAAGAACAGGCTGGCATCGCCGCCGAACTGGGCGTGGTCGGAGCTGACGGCCAGGCTGTCCAGCCCCAGGGCGTTGCGCAGGCCCTGGCCGCCGGGGTCGATCAGCGTGGTCTGCACGGTGACGTTCTTCCAGGCGGGCAAGGCCATGCCGGTGGCGGCGGAGAGGGCCGAAAGGTCCGGGATGGAGGCGCTGATGGCCAGGGCCGCGCCGGAGAGCGTGCTGGGCGTGGCGATGGCCCCGGTGATGGCCGCCTTGGCCGCGCCGAATTGCAGTGTCAGCCCGACCGGCAGGCTCGCCGTGCTGGCCGTGCCCGTGGGCAGGAGAGAGGGGGCGAAGAATGCGTCCGGCGTGCCGATGGCACCTTTGACGGCGAACGGGGTCTGCCCCAACTGCCCGGTGGCTTGCAGCGTCAGCGGCTGGTCGAGCGAAGCCATCTCCACATCCAGCCCCTGGAGTTGGAGCCCTGGGCGCAGGGCGGAGAGGTTGGACGCTCCGGCGGTGAGGGAGAGATTGTCGATGGCCGGGAGGGAGGCGTCGCGGTCCGAGATTTCGGCCCCGAGATGCAGCTGGCGCAAGGCGGGCAGCGCGCCGAGGGTCGAGAGGTCGGGGATGTCCACGCTCAAGGTGAGGTCGTAGCCCGCGCCGTTGCGCGGATGCTCGACGGCTCCGCTGAGATGCGCCGTGGCTCCCGCGCCGGTGAGGGTGAGGTCCACCGGCCAGGGGCCGTTGCCCGCGCCGGAGAGCCGCGCCACGGGGCCGACCACGCCGGAAAGCTGCGCCTGTCGCGGGCCGATCTGGGCGTTGCCGGAAAGATGCAGCGGGGCGGTGAGGGAGGACGCCGTGCCGGTGAGCAGCGGCAGGCTGAAGCCATAGGCCTGCCCGCTGGCCGGGATGATTGTGATCTGGGCGTCGCGGATGTCCACGGCCTCCAGCCCGAGCTGGTAGCCGTGGAAATGATGTGTGCCCTGGGCATGGCCGGGGGCGGTGGAGAAATCCCAGTTGCTGGCCCCCGAGGGCAGGGTTTGCAGCGTGATCCGCGGGCGGTCCAGCACCAGGCGCAGAATGTCCAGGTGATGGGTGAGCAGGGGGAGCAGGGCGATCTTCGCCTCGGCCTTGTCGAGTGTGACGAAATCGCCCGTGAACTGGCCCGCAGGGTTGCTCAGCGTGACATTGCTGACCGTGAGCGTGGGGTTGAGGCCGGGATGCAGCTCCATTTTGCCGCCCAGGGCAAGCTGCCGCCCGGTGGCGCGCTGCACCGCCGCGATGAGCGCGGGAGCATATGCGTTGGGGTTGAAGCTGGCCAGCGCCACGAACCCGGCCGCCACCGGCAGGGCCAGGAGCACGACCAGCCCCAGGCCAAGCCAGAGCCGGATGCGGAGGGGGCGGCTGGGCCGGTGAGAAGAATTTTTGTCGTTCGCGCTGCTCATTGGGGCGCCAGATAGTCGCTTTTTGGTGCCGATACGAGGGGCCGCCTTGTGAAGTCTTGAAACTCGCGCTAGACGGCGGCGCTTGGAGTTAGGCTAAAGCGGGCGTGGTGAAACTGGTAGACACGCCAGATTTAGGTTCTGGTGACGAAAGTCATGGGGGTTCAAGTCCCTCCGCCCGCACCAGCAAAGTTGCTTAGTTGTTGTTTTATTGAGGATTTTGTCGTTCATGCAGGTTACCGAGACGCTCTCCGAGGGCTTGAAGCGCGGCTTTACGGTCGTGGTCCCCGAACCCGAACTTGCCGCCAAGCGTGAGACGCGTTTGGCCGAGCTGAGCAAGACCATGCAGCTCCCCGGCTTCCGCCCGGGCAAGGTGCCCCTCTCGATGGTGCGCAAGCGCTATGGCGAGGCCGTGGCCGCCGAGGTGGTGGACCAGGCGATCAACGAAGCCGTCGGCAAGGTGATCGAGGAGCGCGGCCTGCGCCCCGCCGTGCAGCCGAAGCTGGACGTGACCAAGCCGGGCACCGAGTCCGACCTGGAATTCACCCTGGAGCTGGAAGTGCTGCCCGAGGTCGCGGTGCCGGATGTGTCCGACATCACCCTGACCAAGCCGGTGGCCGCCGTGGCCGAGGAGAAGATCGACGAGGCGCTGAAGAACATCGCCGCGCAGCGCCAGTCCTTCAAGGACGTTGACGCCCGCGCCGCCGCCCAGGGCGAGCGCCTGACCGTGGACTTCATCGGCCGTATCGACGGCGTCGCCTTCGAGGGCGGCACCGCGCAGGATGTCGGCGTGATCGTCGCCGGCCCCGGCTTCATCCCCGGTTTCTCGGAGCAGCTCGAGGGCATGGCCCCCGGCGAGACCAAGACCATCCAGGTGACCTTCCCCGAGGAATACGGCGCCGCCGATCTGGCCGGCAAGGCCGCCGAGTTCGAGATCACCGCGAAGTCTCTGGCCGTGGCCGAGACCCCGGCGATCGACGACGAGCTGGCCAAGGCCGTTGGCCTCGAGTCGCTGGAAGACCTGCGCGGCAAGGTGACCGAGCAGATCTCCCGCGAGTACGAGCAGCTGGCCCGCCTGAAGCTGAAGCGCGGCCTGCTGGACGCGCTGACCGCCAAGGCCGAGTTCACCGCCCCGGAATCGCTGGTGAACGCCGAGTTCGACGCGATCTGGCAGCAGGTTGAGGCCGAGAAGGCCGCCGGCAACGCCGACCCCGAGGACGCCGAGAAGGACGAGGAGACGCTGAAGGCCGAGTACCGCGCCATCGCCGACCGCCGCGTCCGCCTGGGCCTGCTGGTCGCCGAGATCGGCCGCGCCAACAACGTGGGCGTGACCGACCAGGAGCTGCAGCGCGCCATGTTCAACGAGGCGATGCGCTACGGCCCGCAGGCGATGCAGGTTGTGGAGTTCTTCCGCAAGAACCCGCAGCAGCTCGAGCGCTTCCGCGGCCCGATCTTCGAGGACAAGGTGGTGGACTTCCTGCTCGGCCAGGTGAAGCAGGACGAGGTCACCGTGACCCCGGAAGAGCTCGCCGCCGACGCCGAGGGCTAATATATCGCCGGAGCGCCCTGCTGGGGCGCTCCGGTTTTTGCTTATCAAGCAGCTTCATGCGAATGGGCCGGCCTGAATGGGCTGGCCCATTCGCATATTGCTCTAGACGTGCGCGTGCGATCCACTAACTTGGAAGCATGACGCCCGCTCCACCCGCATCGCGGCCATATACGGCGCGATGCGAGGCCGGGGATGGGCGGTTGTTTTTGAGACAAGGAATGAAATGATGCGGGACCGGGATCCAGTCGAGTTCTACAACAGCAATCTGGTGCCGATGGTGGTGGAGCAGACCGCGCGCGGCGAACGCTCCTTCGATATCTATTCGCGCCTGCTCAAGGAGCGGATCATCTTCCTCACCGGGCAGGTGTATGACGAGGTCAGCTCGCTGATCTGCGCCCAGCTGCTGTTCCTGGAAAGCGAGAACCCGAACAAGGAAATCTCCTTCTACATCAACAGCCCCGGCGGCGTGGTCACCTCCGGCCTCGCGATCTACGACACCATGCAGTATATCCGTTCGCCGGTTTCCACCGTGTGCATCGGCCAGGCGGCCTCCATGGGCAGCCTGCTGCTTTGCGCCGGTGAGCACGGCCGCCGCTTCGCCCTGCCCAACGCCCGCGTGATGGTGCACCAGCCCTCCGGCGGCGCTCAGGGTCAGGCGACCGACATCGAGATCCAGGCGCGCGAGATCCTCAGCCTGCGCCGCCGCCTGAACGGGATCTATGTGGAGCACACCGGCCAGCCGCTGGAAGCCGTGGAAGCCAAGCTGGAGCGCGACACCTATATGTCCGCCCAGGAGGCCAAGGAGTTCGGCATCGTGGACGATGTGGTGAAGAACCAGCCCCGCGCCGAGGCCGCCGCCCCGGCCATCGCGGAGCCTGCGCCTTCCATCTGAACCGGGACGGGACAGGAACAAGGGCGGGTCCGGAGCCGTCTCCGGGCCCGTTTTTTGCGTTTTTTTGACGCATATCAAACCCGGCCCCGGCGACGTGGTTAGGGTGGTTTCTGTAATCGTTTGAAATAATTCTGGTTTTTTCTGGTTCCTGCGCCGCGCTTGTGTGGAAGTGCAACGGGGGCTAGTCTTTCAATTCTGTTTCGCGCTGTGGAGTAGTTATGAGCAGCAAATCGGCCGATACCAAAAATACGCTTTACTGTTCCTTTTGCGGGAAGTCGCAGCATGAGGTGCGGAAGCTTATCGCCGGGCCGACAGTGTTCATTTGTGACGAATGTGTGGAACTCTGCATGGATATCATCCGTGAGGAGCACAAGACGCATCTGGTGAAGTCGCGTGATGGCGTGCCGACCCCGCGTGAGATCTGCAAGGTGCTGGACGATTACGTGATCGGCCAGAGTCACGCCAAGAAGGTGCTCAGCGTGGCCGTGCACAACCATTACAAGCGGCTCTCGCACGCCACCAAGAACAACGACATCGAGATCGCGAAGTCCAACATCATGCTCATCGGCCCCACGGGCTCGGGCAAGACGTTGCTGGCCCAGACGCTGGCGCGAATCCTCGACGTGCCCTTCACCATGGCCGACGCCACCACCCTGACCGAAGCCGGTTACGTGGGCGAGGACGTGGAGAACATCATCCTCAAGCTGCTGCAGGCCGCCGATTATAATGTCGAGCGGGCGCAGCGCGGCATCGTCTATATCGACGAGGTCGATAAGATCAGCCGCAAGTCGGACAATCCCTCCATCACCCGCGATGTCTCGGGCGAGGGCGTGCAGCAGGCGCTGCTGAAGATCATGGAGGGCACCGTGGCCTCCGTGCCGCCGCAGGGCGGGCGCAAGCATCCGCAGCAGGAATTCCTGCAGGTGGACACGACCAACATCCTGTTCATCTGCGGCGGCGCGTTTGCCGGGCTGGAGAAGATCATCGCCCAGCGCGGCAAGGGGCAGGGCATTGGTTTCGGCGCCGAGGTGCGCAGCCAGGACGAGCGCCGCACCGGGCAGATCCTGCGCGATCTGGAGCCGGAGGATCTGCTGCGCTTCGGGCTGATCCCCGAGTTCATCGGCCGTCTGCCCGTGGTGGCGACGCTCGACGACCTCGACGAGGCGACGCTGATCGAGATCTTGAGCAAGCCGAAGAACGCGCTGGTCAAGCAGTATGCCCGCCTGTTCGAGATGGAAGGCGTGAAGCTGACCTTCACCGAAGAGGCGCTGAAAGTGGTGGCCGGGCGCGCGATCAAGCGCAAGACCGGCGCGCGCGGCCTGCGCTCGATCATGGAGTCGATCCTGCTGACGACGATGTTCGACCTGCCGGGGCTGGATGGCGTGTCCGAGGTGGTGATCAACGGCGAGGTGGCCGAAGGCCGAGCC
This sequence comes from Acidocella sp., assembly GCA_027451225.1. Lineage (GTDB taxonomy): Bacteria > Pseudomonadota > Alphaproteobacteria > Acetobacterales > Acetobacteraceae > Acidocella. The sequence goes on from DAIDJU010000156.1 coordinate 12,211, forward strand.
GATCCACTTTATACTTATAGCGAAAAGCGTACCGAAAACGCCTCCTGACCGGGGCTTCTGAAAAGGCGGCCCTTGCAGGCCGCCTTTTCATTTCCGATATTCGAAATGTGGCCGCATGCGGCACGCATGGGCTGCGCCTAGGCAGGGCAGGCCATGAGACCTAGGGGAATTCGTAATGTCTGACCAAACCAAAACCGATACGCCGATGGAGTCGCTGGCTGTCCTGCCGCTGCGCGACATCGTCGTCTTCCCGCACATGATCGTGCCGCTCTTCGTTGGGCGCGAGAAATCCGTGCGCGCGCTGGAAAGCGTGATGAAGGAGGACAAGCAGATCCTGCTCGTGGCGCAGAAAAATGCCGCGCAGGACGATCCTTCGGCCGATGATATTTATAATGTGGGGACCGTCTCCACCATTCTGCAGCTGCTGAAGCTGCCCGACGGCACCGTGAAGGTGCTGGTCGAGGGCATCCGTCGCGCGCGCATCACCGGCTTCAAGGAGACCGAGGATTATTTCGAGGTCTCGGCCGAGCCGGTTGACGAGCGGGGCGGCGACACCAAGGAAGTCGAGGCGCTGAGCCGCACCGTGGTCGCGCAGTTCGAGCAGTATATCAAGCTGAACAAGAAGATCGCGCCGGAGGTGCTGGTCTCGGTCAACCAGATCGAGTCGCCCTCCAAGCTGGCGGATACCGTGGCCAGCCATCTGGGACTGAAGATCGCCGAGCGGCAGGATCTGCTGGAGATGGACAGCACCGCCGAGCGGCTGGAGCGCGTGTTCAACCACATGGAAGCCGAGATCGGCGTGTTGCAGGTCGAGAAGAAGATCCGCAACCGCGTGAAGCGGCAGATGGAAAAGACCCAGCGCGAATATTACCTGAACGAGCAGCTCAAGGCGATTCAGAAGGAGCTGGGCGAGGGCGAGGACGGCAAGGACGAGGCCGCCGAGCTGGAAGCCAAGATCAACGCCACCAAGCTCTCGAAGGAAGCACGCGAGAAGGCGTTGGGCGAGCTGAAGAAGCTGCGCTCGATGAGCCCGATGAGCGCCGAGGCGACCGTGGTGCGCAATTATCTGGAGTGGATCGTCGGCATCCCCTGGAAGAAGCGCAGCAAGATCAAGAACGACGTGGTCGAGGCGGAGAAGATCCTCGATACCGACCATTTCGGCCTGGACAAGATCAAGGAGCGAATCGTCGAATATCTGGCGGTGCAGGCGCGCAGCCCGAAGGTGCGGGGGCCGATTCTCTGCCTCGTCGGCCCGCCGGGCGTGGGCAAGACCTCGCTGGCCAAATCCATCGCCAAGGCCACCGGGCGGCAATTCGTGCGCATGTCGCTGGGCGGCGTGCGGGACGAATCCGAAATCCGCGGCCACCGGCGGACCTATATCGGCTCCATGCCGGGCAAGGTCATCCAGGGTATGAAGAAGGCCAAGACCTCCAACCCGCTGTTCCTGCTCGACGAGATCGACAAGCTCGGCGCCGATTGGCGCGGCGACCCGGCCTCGGCGCTGCTCGAGGTGCTGGACCCGGAGCAGAACTCGACCTTCGCCGATCATTACCTCGAGGTGGATTACGATCTGTCCGACGTGATGTTCGTGACCACGGCGAACTCCCTGCGCATGCCGCAGCCGCTGCTGGACCGCATGGAGATCATCCGCATCCCCGGCTACACCGAGGATGAAAAGGTGGAGATCGCCAAGCGCCATCTGCTGCCCAAGCAGGGCGAGGCGCATGGGCTGAAGAAGGATGAATGGGCCGTCTCCGACGACGTGCTGCACGAGCTGGTGCGCACCTACACGCGTGAGGCCGGCGTGCGTAACCTGGAGCGCGAAATCGCGACGCTGGCGCGTAAGGCGGTGAAGGAGATCGTCACCTCCAAGGCCAAGAAGGTGGCGATTACCAAGCGCAATCTGGAGAAATTCTCCGGCGTGCCGAAATTCCGATTCGGCGAGACCGAATCGGAGGACATGGTGGGTGTCGTCACCGGCCTGGCCTGGACCGAGGTGGGCGGCGATATCCTGACCATCGAGAGCCTGCTGCTGCCGGGCAAGGGTGTCGTCAAGCAGACCGGCCAACTCGGCGAGGTGATGCAGGAAAGCGTGCAGGCCGCGTTCTCCTATGTCCGCTCCCGCGCGATGCAGTTCGGCATCAAGCCGCCGTTCTTCGACAAGCACGATGTCCATGTGCATGTGCCCGAAGGCGCGACTCCGAAGGATGGGCCCTCCGCCGGCATCGCCATGGCCACGACCATCGTCTCCGCCATCACCGGGATTGCGGTGCGCAAGGATATCGCCATGACCGGCGAAATCACCCTGCGTGGGCGGGTGCTGCCGATTGGCGGGCTAAAGGAAAAGCTCCTGGCTGCCTTGCGCGCAGGGCTGAACACGGTTGTCATCCCGAAAGACAACGAGAAGGATCTCGTTGAAATTCCTGACAACGTGAAGAAAGGCCTGAAAATCGTGCCGGTCTCCCATGTCGATGAGGTGATCGAGCTGGCGTTGGTCCGCAAGCCAGAGCCCGTCGAGTGGGAGGAAACGCCGGCGGAGATTAAGCCGGCGGCAGAAGGAGCTCTTGCGCCAGGCTTGCCGCATTAAAAAACGGCAGTGTTTGACGGCAGAGTCCGAACGTGGCTATCAACGCGCGCCAAGCCTCTTTGGCGCGCCCGCCATTTTGCGGACATCACCTAATTAGCTATGTATTTTCACAACTGGGAGCTTTGCCCGTGAATAAGAATGACCTGATTGCCGCCGTGGCGGAAGAGACCGACCTGTCCAAGGCCAAGGCTGCCGAGGTTGTCGACGCCGTGTTCGGGGCGATTGAGAAGTCCCTGAAGCAGAAGGAAGAGGTTCGCCTGGTTGGTTTCGGCACCTTCGCCACCTCCGAGCGCGAGGCCTCCAAGGGCCGCAATCCCCGCACCGGCGAGGAAATCGAGATCCCGGCGTCCACCTCCGTGCGCTTCAAGCCCGGCAAGACGCTGAAGGACGCCGTTAACTAATAACGGCAAAGGCGTGGACGGGAAGTTTCCGTCCACTTGCTTTTCGGGCGGTTAGCTCAGCGGTAGAGCGTCTCGTTTACACCGAGAGGGTCGGCGGTTCAAACCCGTCACCGCCTATTCCTTCCTTGATTTTCCTCAGTTTTTTTGTGCCGTATTGTATTTTTTGGTGTCGCGGCTGTCTTGAATAGAGTTTTGCGCATCATGCGCTTGACGATGATCACATAGCCCTTTACACCGCCGCTTACTGAAATGCGGGTGTAGCTCAGTTGGTTAGAGCGCCGGCCTGTCACGCCGGAGGTCGCGGGTTCGAGCCCCGTCACTCGCGCCAGTATGGCGAAAGCCACACTGGCCCCAGAAAACAAACCTCTCCATCGTTTCGCAGTCTTGACCATATCTTGTCGCGGTGCGACACGGCGGATACGGTTCTGTTGTTGGCCATGCCAACTCTGACCAAGCCAGGGATAAGGAGTTACGCGGTGCAGCCGGTCCTTTCACAGTACTTTCCGATACTCGTTTTTGGGGCGATTGCTGCGCTCATCGGCGTTGCGTTCGTATTCGGGTCTCTTTTTGCAGCCCGCCAGAAGCCCTATGCCGCCAAGCTCTCGGCATATGAATGCGGCTTCGAGGCTTTCGGTGATGCGCGGCGCCGGTTTGACGTCCGCTTCTACCTGGTTGCCATTTTGTTTATTATTTTCGACGTAGAAGTTGCCTTCCTTTTTCCCTGGGCCGTCAGCCTGTCGCGAATCGGCCTTCTCGGCTTTTTCTCGATGCTGGGGTTTTTAGGTGTTTTGACGGTTGGCTTCATCTATGAGTGGAATAAGGGCGCACTGGATTGGGAGTAGCTAAATGAGCGTTTCCACGGATACCGCGCTCGCCTGGAACCGGGATCATCTGCCGCAGGGTTCTGCGCAGGATGCCGTCATCAAGGGCATCACGGGCGAGATTGCAGGCAAGGGTTTTGTTGTCGCCAATATGGATAAATTGGTGAACTGGGCCCGTACCGGAAGCCTGTGGCCGATGACCTTCGGGTTGGCTTGCTGCGCGGTGGAGATGATCCACGCCTACATGCCGCATTACGACCTGGACCGATTCGGGATCATCCCGCGCGCCAGTCCGCGCCAAAGCGATGTGATGATTGTCGCCGGCACGCTGACCAATAAAATGGCGCCGGCGTTGCGCCGGGTCTATGACCAGATGCCCGAGCCTCGCTGGGTCATCTCCATGGGCAGCTGCGCCAACGGCGGCGGCTATTACCATTATTCTTACTCTGTGGTGCGTGGCTGCGACCGTATCGTGCCGGTGGATATCTACGTCCCCGGTTGCCCGCCGACGGCGGAAGCGCTGGTCTACGGCATTATGCAATTGCAGAAAAAAATCCGGCGGACAGGGACAATTTTGCGTGGCTGACGAATCAATCAAGGTTGATACCGTGTTGGACGCCGTTGCGGCGCTGCCCGGTGTAATGGTGGCCCGGCGCGATCTGGGCGAACTGGTGGTCGAAGCCGCGCGAGGTGACGCCTACGCTTTGTTCACCCGGTTGCGCGATGAATTTGCCTTCGCGCAGGTCATGGACATCTGCGGCGTTGACTTCCCCGAGCGTGCCGCCCGGTTTGATGTGATCTACAACCTGCTCTCAGTTACGCGTAATGAGCGGGTCCGGGTCGTGGTGCAGGTTGCCGACTCGGTTTGCCTCACCTCGGTCTCCTCCCTATGGCCAAGCGCCACCTGGTGGGAACGCGAGGTCTGGGATCTTTTCGGCATTCCGTTTGAGGGGCTGGCCGATCATCGGCGGATACTGACGGACTATGGATTCGAGGGACACCCGTTGCGCAAGGATTTTCCGCTCACCGGCTATGTTGAGGTTCATTACGATGATGAACAGAAATCCGTGGTCTACGACAAGGTAAAGCTCACGCAGGAATTTCGCAATTTTGATTTTCTTTCGCCCTGGGAGGGGATGACCACGCTTCCCGGCGATGAGAAAGCCCGGGGGGACCGCAAATGAGCGAGCTCACGACCCTCACATCGAAGACCGTTGAAATCGATAATCATACCATAAACTTCGGGCCGCAGCATCCGGCCGCGCATGGTGTGCTCCGCCTCATCCTGGAGATGGATGGCGAAGTGGTTGAACGCGCCGATCCGCATATCGGCCTGCTGCATCGCGGCACTGAAAAGCTGATCGAATATAAGAGCTATCTCCAGGCTGTTCCGTATTTTGACCGTCTGGATTACGTCTCGCCAATGGCCTGCGAATACGCTTTCGCTTTGGCAACGGAAAAATTGCTGGGAATTACAGCGCCGGATCGCGCGCAGTGGATTCGCGTGATGTTTGCTGAAATCACGCGTGTGCTGAACCATCTGCTAGGTGTCTCCAGTTTTGCGCTGGACTGCGGCGCGCTCACCCCTGGCCTGTGGGGTTATGTGGAGCGTGAAAAGCTTCTTGAGTTCCATGAAGCTGTCTCTGGTGCGCGCTTTCATTCCAACTATTTCCGGCCAGGCGGTGTCGCCAAGGATCTGCCGGCGGGGCTTGCGGAGGATATCGCGGCCTGGGCGGAAACCTTTCCGAAATTCATTGATGATGTGGAAGCTCTGCTCACGGGCAATCGTATCTGGAAACAGCGCGTTGTCGACATTGGGGTGATCCCGGCCGAGGATGCGCTGGCCTGGGGCTTCTCAGGGCCTTGTCTGCGCGCCTCCGGCATTGCGTGGGATCTGCGCCGCTCTCAGCCGTATGACAAATACAGCGAAGTGGATTTCGAAATTCCCGTTGGCCGTCACGGTGATTGTTACGATCGTTATCTGGTCCGTATCGCCGAGATGCGTGAGAGCGTGAAGATCGTTAAGCAATGCCTGCAAAAAATGAAACCAGGGCCGATCAAAGTCCAGGATCATAAAATTGCGCCGCCCACCCGTGCCGCGATGAAGCAATCGATGGAAGCGTTGATCCATCACTTCAAGCTCTACACCGAAGGTTATCATGTTCCTGCCGGCGCCACATATACGGTGGTCGAGGCGCCTAAGGGTGAGTTCGGAGTCTATCTCGTGTCGGATGGTACAAACCGGCCCTACCGTTGCAAAATCCGCTCAACAGGGTTCTCGCATTTGCAGGCCCTTGAGACACTTGCAAAAGGCCACATGCTGGCCGATACGGTGGCGATTATTGGTTCCCTTGATATTGTTTTTGGTGAGATCGACCGGTGAACGCAAATATAGAGCCGACAGATTTCGTGTTTGATGCGGCCGCGGAAGCCGCGGTTGCCAAGGCGATTGCACGCTACCCAGCTGGCAAGCAGGCCAGCGCTGTTATGGCCCTGCTGGATATTGCGCAACGGCAAATGGAACGGCTGACAGGCACCGCCTGGGTGCCCCGCTTAGCGATGGATGTGGTTGCGCAGCGTTTGGGCATCGCGCCGGCTCGTGTGTACGAAATTGCAACGTTTTATACGATGTACAACACCAAGCCGGTTGGTAAATACCATCTGCAGGTTTGCACTACGACTCCTTGCTGGCTGCGCGGGTCGGATGAGGTTGTCTCCTCGTGCAAAAAAGTTACGGGTATTGAGGGCTTCGGCCAGACCAGCGCGGATGGCCTGTTCACCATGACGGAAGTGGAATGTCTCGGTGGGTGTGTGAATGCCCCCATTCTGCAGATCAATGATGATTACTATGAAGATCTGGACGCGGCGCGGACGGAAGCTTTGTTGAACGAATTGAAATCCGGCGCTCCTTTGCCGCCGGCAGGCTCAAGCATCGGCCGCCAGGCTTCGGCCCCGGTGACGAATCAGACAGCCTTGCTGAACAACACCAAGCCGGTGGAGTGAGACATGCTGAATGACGCAGACAGAATTTATCAAAACCTGTATGGTCAGCAGGATTGGCATCTCTCCGGCGCGCGTGCGCGCGGTGACTGGAATGCGACGGCGGATATTCTGGCGCGTGGCCGGGATGCGATTATCGAGGAAGTAAAAGCCTCGGGTCTGCGTGGCCGTGGGGGAGCTGGTTTCCCGACGGGCATGAAGTGGTCGTTCATGCCCAAGCAGAGCGATGGCCGTCCGTCGTATCTCGTCGTCAATGCCGATGAGAGTGAGCCCGGCACCTGCAAAGACCGCGATATTATCAGGCACGAACCGCACAAGCTGATTGAAGGCAGTCTGATTGCCGGTTTCGCCATGGGCGCGCACACGGCTTTCATCTATATCCGTGGTGAATATTATAACGAGGCGGCGCGTCTTCAAGCGGCGATTGAAGAAGCCTATGCCGCTGGGCTGCTCGGCAAAAATGCTGCCGGTTCGGGGTGGGATTTCGATCTGGTGCTGCATCGTGGCGCCGGTGCGTATATTTGCGGTGAAGAGTCGGCGTTACTGGAAAGCCTGGAAGGCAAAAAAGGAATGCCGCGGATGAAGCCGCCGTTCCCCGCCGCTATGGGCCTGTACGGCTGCCCGACCACGGTGAACAATGTTGAGTCCATTGCCGGTGTGCCGACGATTTTGCGCCGTGGCGCGGCATGGTTCTCGGCGCTTGGCCGCCCTAAAAATGCTGGCACCAAAATTTTCTGCATCTCCGGCCATGTGAATCGTCCGTGTAATGTCGAGGAAGAACTTGGCACGCCGCTGAAAGATTTGATCGAGAAGCATGCCGGGGGCGTGCGCGGCGGTTGGGATAATCTTCAGGCGGTTATCCCCGGCGGCGCTTCGATGCCGATCCTGAACAAGGAAATGTGCGAAACCCAGTTGATGGATTTCGATTCTCTGGCGGCGGTACGCAGCGGCCTTGGCTCCGGCGCCATCATCGTCATGGATAAATCGGCCGACGTCGTCAAAGCCATCTGGCGCCTGTCCAAGTTCTTCAAGCATGAGAGCTGCGGGCAATGCACGCCTTGCCGTGAGGGCACGGGCTGGATGATGCGTATGATGGACCGCATCGTGCAGGGCAAAGCTTAAATGACCGATATCGCGCTGATGGAGCAGGTGACCACGCAGGTTGCCGGGCATACCATCTGCGCTTTTGGTGACGCGGCGGCATGGCCAATCCAGGGGTTGATGCGCGCTTTCCGCCCGCTGGTCGAACAACGGGCAACGGACTATAAGCCGGCCCAACCACTCGCCCAGGCGGCGGAGTAAACCATGGCAAAAGTTACTGTCGACGGCATTGAAGTCGAGATCGCGAACGGCTCTTCGGTCTTGCAGGCGGCTGAGGCCGCGGGCAAGGAAATCCCGCGCTTCTGTTACCATGAACGTCTTTCGGTCGCGGGCAATTGCCGGATGTGCCTGGTCGAGATTGAGAAAGTTCCAAAGCCTGTCGCCTCCTGCGGGCAGCCGGTGGCTGATGGCATGGTCATCTTCACCGATACCGAGAACGTGCGTAAGTCGCGCCGCGGCGTGATGGAATTTCTGTTGATCAATCACCCGCTGGATTGCCCGATCTGTGACCAGGGTGGTGAGTGCGACCTGCAGGATGAAGCGGTGAGCTATGGCCGCGATACCTCGCGTTACGAAGAGGGTAAGCGCGCAGCGGCCCAGCCGGATTGGGGGCCGTTGGTTAAAACCACCATGACGCGCTGCATCCATTGCACGCGCTGTATTCGTTTTTCTACCGAAATCGCGGGCGTGCCGGAACTCGGCGCCACGATGCGCGGCGAGAACATGCAGGTTGGCACCTATGTTGACAAAGCCCTGAGTTCCGAGCTTTCCGGCAACCTCATAGATCTTTGCCCGGTCGGCGCGCTGACCTCCAAGCCTTATGCTTACACCGCCCGCTCATGGGAGCTGCGCAAGACTGACAGCGTGGATGTGCTGGACGCCGTGGGCGCAAACATTCGTATCGACGCGCGGGGCGCGGAAGTGCTGCGCATCTTGCCGCGCCTCAACGACGATGTGAATGAGGAGTGGCTTGGCGATAAATCCCGCTTCTCGGTTGACGGCCTGAAGCGCCGCCGGCTAGATCGCCCGTGGCTGCGCGAGAACGGCAAGCTCCGGGCCGCCAGCTGGGAAGAGGTTTTCGCAGGCGTCACGAACAAGATAAAAGCTAGCAAGCCCGAGCGCCTCGGCGCTATCGCGGGCGATCTCGTTGATGTGGAGAGCATGCTGGCCCTGAAGGAAATGTTCACGAGCCTTGGCTCGCCGAATTTGGATTGCCGCCAGGACGGCGCGGTGTTTGACGCCTCGCAACGCGGTTTCTACCTCTTCAACACGACCATCGCCGGGATTGAAGAGGCTGATGCGCTGGTCATTATCGGCAGCAATCCGCGCCACGAAGCCCCGGTGCTTAACGCGCGCATTCGCAAACGCTGGCTTGCCGGACATTTTGAAGCCGGTCTCATCGGCGTACCGCACGATCTCACCTATCCCACAACTCATATCGGCTCTGGACCGGATGCCATCACCGCATTGCTCGATGGCACGCATCCCTTCGCGGAAGTTCTGAAAGCGGCGAAGAAGCCGATGCTCATCCTCGGCGCGGGCGCGCTGGCGCGGCCTGATGGCGCCGCCATTCACGCCGCTGCCTGGAAACTCGCCGCGCAGTTCAACATGCTGAACGACGACTGGCATGGCTTCAACGTGCTGCATCATGCGGCGGCGCGCACCGGCGCGCTGGATATCGGCTTCCTTCCGGGTCCGGGTGGTAAGCCGACCGCCCAGATGCTCGCCGGCGGCGTGGATATTCTCTGGCTGCTCGGCGCCGATGCCCTGGATACGCAAGCCATCGGTGCGGACACCTTCGTGATTTATCAGGGGCACCATGGCGATGCCGCCGCCGCCCGGGCTGATGTGATCCTCCCCGGCGCCGCCTACACGGAAAAAGACGGCACTTACGTCAACACCGAAGGGCGGGTGCAGCAGGGCTTCCTTGCGGTCAAACCGCCCGGTGACGCGCGTGAGGATTGGCGCATCCTGCGCGCCATCAGCGCCTATATGGGCCATGCCCTGCGGTATGACACGTTCCAGGAATTGCGCGCGCATCTGGCGCAAACCTATCCCGCGTTTGCACTCACCGGTGAGTTGCGCCGCCTCGCGGGTGCAAACCTCGCGGCCCCGGCGGGTGATCCCGCAGCGGTGAGTGCCGCGCCCTTTGAGCCGGTTTTCGACAATTACTACCAGACCGACCCGATCAGCCGCGCCAGCCCCACCATGGCCGCTTGCGTAGAGGCCCATTATCCTAACCTGGCGGAGGCTGCGCAATGAGCGTGTTTCTGCAAACCAATCTTGGCATCGCCATCCTCACGCTGCTTGAGTCGCTGGCCATCATCGTGCCGTTGCTGCTCGGTGTTGCCTATCTTACCTGGTTTGAGCGTAAGGTGATGGGCGCGATCCA